>SUUF01000070.1 GCA_015062635.1 Coriobacteriaceae bacterium
GTCTTTCGTCGAGCGTTCGGCCGAAAGCGCCGCGCAGCAGCGCATGGCCGACCCGGTCGCCGACGCAGCCGCCGATGTGCCCGCCGATGTGCCCGTCTGCACAGCCAACGCGCCCGTCGACGTGAACCCCGCACCCGCCGATGCGGCGCGGGAACCCGATGCCGCCTGCCCCGATGCCACGGCGTCGGAAGAAGGCGCCGTCGCCCCGGCGGCAGCCGAGGACACCTGGGTGCGCCCGTATTTCAAGCGCTACCGCAGAACGCTCGCCTCGGCGCTCGGACTCGGCGTCGCGGCCTTCGCGTTCGCGGCGCTGCTGATGCTCACATCGGGCTATCTCATCTCGGCGACGGCCGAGGCGCCGGGCAACATCTTGTTCTATTACCTGCCCATCGCGTTCGTGCAGGTGTTTGGCCTGGGCAAGCCGCCACTTCGATACCTCGAGCGCCTGCAATCGCACGATTGGGTATTCCGCATGACGAGCAGCCTGCGCGTGCGCCTGTACAAGGCGCTCGAGTGCACCGCCCTGAAGCCGGGCGGGCGCAGCACCGGCGAGGTGCTCGGGCTCGTGTCAGAGGACATCGGGCATATTCAGAATCTCTACTTGCGCACGATGTTCCCCCTGGTCATCGGATGGTCGCTTCTCGTTATCGCGCTGGCGGCGTTCGGCATCGCGAGCCCGGCGTTCGCGCTCGTGCTGCTCGTGCTCCTGGGCGTGGCGTCCGTCGTGCTTCCCATCGCAGCGCAACGCGCAATGCGCCCGGCGATGCAGCAACGGAAAGACCGGAAGAACGGGTTGTACGACGACCTCACCGACGATTTGCTCGGGTCACCCGATTGGGTGTTCTCGGGCCGTGGCGCCGATTGCGTCGCCGCGCAGATGGAACGCGCCGATGCGATGGGCGCCCTGCAGGCCCGCATCGACCGCTTCGAGCGCCTAAACGGCCTGCTCGTGCAGGCGTTGATGGGTGCGGCGGCATGCGCCATCCTGTGGTGGGCGAGCCTGCGATTCGGCGGGCCGCAGGGCGGTTCCGCCAACTGGATCGCCGCGTTCGTGCTGGGGTTCTTCCCCCTGGTAGAGGCCTTCGCGCCGCTTTCCGGCGCCGCCATGCAGGCGAACGTGCACCGCGATTCGGTGACCCGCCTGAACGAGTTCCCGCCGACCGACGATGCCGTCGATGCGCCCGAGCCGCGCCGCAGCGAGCCGCTGAGCCTCGATCTGTTCATCCGCAACGTCCATTTCGCCTACCCGGGGTCGGTCCGCGATGTGCTTGCAGGACTCGACCTGAGCATTCCCGCAGGCCAGCGCATCGCCGTGCTCGGTCGCAGCGGCTCGGGGAAGAGCACGCTCGCCGCGCTCATCCGCGGTGACCTGCGGCCCGCCCGCGGGTTCGTAATGCTCGGCGGCAAGCCCACGGGAGCCTTCGGCGACGACATCGCCCGGCACATCGGCGTCGTGCAGCAAGACGCCTACCTGTTCGACCGCAGCCTGCGCGACAACCTGCGCATCGGCCGGCCCGACGCCACCGACGACGAGATTTGGGAAGCGCTCGACCGCGTGCGGCTCGGCGAGATGGCGCGGCAGCTTCCGCAGGGGCTCGACACCATCGCCGACGAGGCCGGCAAGCGGTTCTCGGGCGGCGAGCGTCACCGCATCGCGCTCACGCGCGTGCTGCTGGCGAACACGCCCATCATCCTGCTCGACGAGCCCACGGTGGGGCTCGATCCCGAAACCGAGCAGGGCGTTCTCGAAACCATAATGGAGGCGACCGCCGGCAAGACCCTCGTGATGGTGGCGCACCACCTGCAGGGCATCGATGCGTTCGACCGCGTCGTGTTCCTGGAAGACGGGCGTCTCGAGCTCGACGGATCGCCCGCCGCGCTTGCCGCAACGAGCGAGCGCTACCGCACCCTGCTCGCCTTCGACGGCCTCGCGGTGCCTACACCTCCCAGGCGATGAACGCCCAGCGGAACGTCCGGGGCGCATCCACGTACAGCCCGCCCGCCGCATCGGGCAGCAGATGCTCGTCGATCCACGCCGCCGCCTGCGCTTCGGCGTCGGCGGGCACGCTCGATTCCCCGAATTCGTCGGCAAACCGCAGCATCTTCGTGTAATCGGCCAGCGCATCGTCGCGCGTGGCGAACCGGTCGATGCGCGATGAGCGGATGAACGAAGCTTCGGGCTCGAAGCCCAGCTGGCACGCGATGCTGAACGCGAACGCGGCATCCTGGTGGCCGCGGCACGTGAGCCCGAGGTCGGCGAAGAACGGCTGCGACACCCGGGGCGAGAGGCCCGAGACCACGGTCACGCACACCTTGCGGCGCGCGGTGCGCGAGAGCTTCGCGATGGCGGCCTCCATGTCGTCCGTCGCGATGCTGCGCGAGGCCAGGGCCACGTCGAAGCTTTTCGGGGCGATTCCCGCCGCTTCCCAATCGTCATCCCAGGCCAGGAGCTTCGTGCTCACCGTGCCCGGCGCATCGGCGGGAACGGTCGCCGCGCATCGCGCGAGCATCACGGGGCTGAAATCGGCCGCGAGCACATCGTGCCCGCGTTGCGCGCACGGCACGGCCAGCGCGCCGGCCCCGCAGCCCATGTCGAGCACGGTCTCGCCCGGCAGCAGCCGCGCCAACCGCAGGAATTCCTCGGAGTATTCCGACGGGCCGTATTTCGTCACCGCGTCGCGGGCGCGCTCATCCCAGGCATCCGGGCCATCCGGCGCGCGCCGCGCCTTCGCTTCCTGCCGCCACAGTTCCCCGAAGTCCACCATTCCCGGCCTCCTCTTCAACGTCGTGCGCCCATTATCCCGCAAGTGCCGCGAAATGCGACGCGCGATTCTCCCGGCGCCAGCGACGTGACCAGGCCGCAAAGCGATGCCGGAGGCTTTTCGCTTCGATTTGCGGAGGGAATAGGGGAATGGACAGAGGAACGGCACTTACATTCATCGCGACCATACCGGCCGCTTCGCCCGGCCTGACGGGATGCGGAGGTCAGGCCTCGTCGAGCAGCGCCGCCGAAGGGGACATCCGCCAGGCGTCCTCTTCCCTTTTGGGTGGCAAGGGACATGCGCCTACAGCACGCTAGAGCGCCAAAGGGGTGTGTCCCCGGTCGCCCGGGGACATACACCGGTCGCCACATGTATGTCCCCGGTCGACACATGTATGTCCCCGATGGACCGGCGGCGACGCGGTTACCCCATGATCCCGCATTCCTCGACCTTGCTCACGTAAAACTTCATGAAGCGTTCCATCGGCTTGCGCAAGGCGAGGCCCAGCAGCAGGAAAGGAATGATGAACAGCGCCAAGTACCCCATCGAGATCCAGAAGTCGTTCTGGTAGACGCCCATCATGGCCGCCCGCAGCAAATCGACGATATATGTCGCGGGAACCCACGGGCTGATAGCCTGCACGAAGTCGGGGAGCATCTGCAGCGGATAAGAACCGCCGCAGGCCGTCACCTGCACGATGAGCAGCAGCACCGCGATGGCCTTGCCCAAGTTCCCAAATGCCACCACGAGCGTGTAGATCATGAAGGCCAGCACCAGGCCCGAGAACCAGAAGCCGAGCATGAACAGCAGGGGGTGAACCGCCTGCACCTTCAGGAACAGCAGGCAACCCAAGCCCAGAACCGTCGTCTGCATGAGCGACACGGCGGCAACCGCCATGAACCGCCCGAAGTACAGGTGGCGCGGCTTGGGGTCGACGAGCTCCTCGCGGCCCCTTCGCGAGACCTCGGGCTTCATGGCCACCATGATGAGCAGCGACCCGATGAAAAGCGCGAGCGTGCAGTACAGCGGCGTCATGGCCGATCCGAAATTGTCGCTCGGGTACAGCGCCGTGCGCTCGATATGCACCGGCGCGGTAAGGGCCGCGGCCAGGTCGCCGGCGCTTCCCTGCACCAGCGAGCGCAGCTTCTCGACGTCGCCGGAGGCCAGCGCATCGTCGACGGCGCCTGCGAGGGTGCGCACCCGTTGCGCCGCCGCGCGCAGCTTCGCGCTGGCCGCGTCGGTTTTCGCGGAAGCGTCGCCGAGCCCCGTTGCCGCAGACTCCAGCGACCCCGCAAGGTCGGGATCGAGCGAACGCAGCTTGGCGACGCCCTTCTCGAGGTTGCCGACGAGCGTGGCGACACCCGATTTCAGCTGGTCGATCCCGGGTTCGAGGCCGTTCGCGAGGTCCGCCTTCACCGCGGCCGCGTCCTTGCCGGCCGCCTTGACGAGCTTGCGCAACGACGCCGCCTCGTCCGCGATGTCAGCCGCCCCCGATTCCAGGGTTTCGGCGGCACCCGTGCAGCCGGCGCTCGCGTTCTGCAGGATCTCGATGGCCTTCTTCAACGCGGCGATGTCCTTGTCGAGCACGATGGTGTTCTCGACCATCGCCCCGGCCTCGGCGCTCAACGCCGCCTCGATATCGACGTCCACATCCACCCGGGAATCCAGCAACGCCTGCAAGGTCGAGCGCGTTTCGGAGAGCCGCGTTATCGTCGCCTCGATATCGTCGAGCTTCTGCTGCAGCTCGGGGTTGCTTTCGGCCAATTCGGCGGAAATCGCCTCTTCCAAGGCGGCCTTCGCGTCCTCGAGCGATGAAATCGTGCTCGACAACGCCTCGATGTCCTCGGACAGCGCCTCGTCGCTCCGGTACGCGTTCCCGTTGCCGAGGTCGACCGTGACGTTGGCCTTGCCGTCCTGCACATCCGCGTCGATCTGCACGTTCGAGCCCGACTGCAGCGCATCCCGCAGCTCCTCGAGCACGGCCAGCTGATCCGAAAGCCCCGCGGCCTTCGCATCGATTCCGGATGCCGCATCGCGCAGCTTCGCCGCGATGGCCGAGGCGTCATCCGTCGCGTCGGCGACGAGCGCATCCGCCCGCGCTTCGAGCTTCGCGATCGCCGAATCGGCCGTTTTCAACGACGCCGCAAGCTCGTCGACCGAATCGCCCAACGTGCCGGAAAGGCCGCTCAGGCGCTTCTTCCCGGCCTCGATATCGCTCGCCGCGTCCTGCAGTTTCGCATGGGCCGACGACGCGACCTCGGCGCTGCCATGCACCAGGCCCTGCGCGTCCTTCCCCAGCAGCGAATACACATCCAACGCGCCCGCCGACTGCTCGAGCGTGTCCGCCACGCCGCGCATGTGCTCGGCCAACTGCGCCACGCGCCCGCCCACGTCGCCGTCCTCGGCGATGCTCGACAGCGACTTCGACGCGGCCAGCACCACCTCGGTGACGGTGCCGGCAAACACGCTGTTCACCTCTTGGGACACCGTGTCGGCGCCGATGCCGGTGATGTTGGGCGCGATGGCGTTCTTCTTGTTCACGTAGTAGTCGATGGAAGCCGATGCCGAATCGCCCTCATAGAAGGTCAGCATCTCCTGGCTGAAGTTCGTGGGAATCACGAGCGCCGCATAATACGTGCCCGCCTTCACCCCTTCCACCGCGTCGTCTGCGTTCGTGAACACCCAGTTGATGTCGTCGTTCGCGCGCAGCGCCGAAACCACCTTCTCGCCCACGTTCACGTTCATGGGCAGAAGGTCGCTCTCGAAGCCCTCGTCTTCGCTCGCCACCGCAACCGACAGCTGGTCGGTGTTGTCGAACACGTTCCAGCAGGCGAGGATGTTGTACAACGCGAACAGCGACGGCAGGGCGACCAGCCCGATCGTGATGACCGTGCTCATGACGTTCTTGAACAGGCCCTGGAAATCCCTGCGCGCGATGAGCCACACGTTGCGGATGCCGCCCGTTGCGTTCCCAGATCCGCGACGCCACGCCGTGCCGCCGTGCCCCGTGGCTTCCCCGCGCATGCCACGGAACGCGCCCACGCGCACCATGCGGTCGCGGTTGGCGAAGATGCGAAGCAGCCGTTCATCGCTCAGGTTCTCCAGATTCAGCTGACGCTCGAAGCTGTGCCGCTGCGCTTCCACCACGACGAGGAACGCGATGAGCGCGATCAGCCACAGCAGGAAGACGGTGAGCAGCACCGTCTTCTCGGTGGTGTCGAGCGCGCCCAACACCCCGAGCGCCACCGACACGCCCACCCCGAGCACAATGGACGCGCGGATGAAGATGGGATATCGCCGCGAGAAGCGGGCATATCGGGTTTCCAGCTCTTCGCGGTAGCTGCGCTTCTCGGTGATGGCGCGCAGCACCTGATACAGCCTGAACGGCCGCTCGGGCGTTTCCGCGTCTTCGCCGTTGTAGAGGTCGCCCTCGTACACCTGCCGGGCGGTCATGCCCACGACATTCGACATGAGCGGCCCAAGAACCAGGCCAAGCGCCATGTTGACGACGAAGAACGCGCCGAGGGCAAGCAGGTCGTGGGCGAAATAGCTTCCGTAGAAGCCGCCGATCGCCTCGCGCAAAGCATCGATGCCGTATGTGAACGGCAGGAACGGGTATATCGCCTGGAAGAAGCCCGACGTCATCTCAACCGGGTACAAGCCCGAGCCGCCCGGGATCTGCGCGAACACCAGCACGATACACAACGCCTTGCCCACATGCCGGAACGTGGCGGAAAGCGCATAGATGACGCTGAGGTACGCAAGGGCCGCCACGCACGCCGCCACGAAAAGCGCGGGAACGTTGGCCACCTGCACCCCGAGCGCGAGCGTGCCCGCACAGCAGATGATGGCCTGCACGATCGCCATCGGGCAGAACAGGAGGAACCGTCCCAGGTAGCGTTGCCAGGGCTTCAGCCCCTCGATGCCCGTGGAATCCACCTCGAGCAGGAAGATGATCACCAGCATGAAGGCGCCGATCCAGAACGACAGGTTCATGAACAGCGGCGCCATCGCCGTTCCATAGGCGTTGGGGTTGTAGAACTCCGTCGTCGCGAGCTCGGTGGGCGCACCCATGAACGCCGCTATGTTCTGGGCATTCAGCGTCCCGTTGTCCAGGAGGTTCGCGATGACCTCCGATTCCGCGAGCAGGCGCACGTCGGCCACGACCGAGTCGAGGCCCGATTGCGTGGCCCCGACGAGGGCATCGGTTTGCAGCGCGGCGCCCTTGCAGTCGACGAGGACGTCATCAAGCTCGCCGAGAATCGGCTTCACCTGGTCGACGGTCGCATCCAGGCTCGACACCGCCGCCGACAACCGCGCGCACACGGCGCTCACCTGGGTCACGCCGGAATTCACCGTCGCCGCGGTGGAACCATGCAAGGCGCTGGCGTATTGCTCGAAGGAATCGGACGCCTTCGTCACGGCATCGTCGAGCTTCCCAGCCGCCTTCGCCGCCGTTTGCGATGCGTTTTTCGCCTGGGCAGCCAGGGCCGTGGCGCCATCGAGCACCGCCTGCATCTCGTCGGCCCGCGCCGCCATGTCCTGCGCCGCCTGGGCAAGCCGCCCGCTCAGGTCTTCGTTCGAGATCGCCGCCGCCGCGGCCTCGAGGTCGGACGTCGATTCGCGCATGGCGTCGACAATCGGCTGAAGCTTGGCGGCCGCCATGTCGGCATCCGCCTGCGCCTTCCCCGCCGACGTCGCCACGTCGCCCGCCAGCGTGCCGGCCTTCGACGTTATCCGGGACAACCCGGTAAGCACCTCGGAAAGCTCGGGCACCGATTCCGACGACATGCCCGTCAAGCTCGATTGCAGCGCCGTGGCCTCATCCGTCACATCCTTCAGCACGGCGCGCGCATCGCTGGAAATCGTGGAGACGCCGCCGATGGCCTCGTTCGCCTTGTCGACCTTGGCGCGCAGGCCGTCGATCGTGTCCGCGACGCCCGCCAGGGCCGTGCGCGCCTCCGATACGGCGACCTTCGCCTCGTCGGCGCGGTTGGCCGCCTTGACCTTGGCCGCCGCGACATCCGCATCCGCTTCCGCGATGGCGTCCCCGATTGTTTGCGCGACCGTTTCGGTGACCGTCGAGACGAACGCGGAATTGATCTTCTGCTCGAGGGCCGAGGCCGCGGTGTCGGTGATCTTCGGCGACACCGGTCCCAGCTTCTCGTTGGCATAGTATTCGATGCGCGGCTGCTTGATTTCCCCGGTGAGGGGCGACACGAGGCACGCCGAGAAATCCTCGGGTATGACGTACACGGCATAGGCATCGCCGACCCGCAGGTCTTGCATCGCCGTGTCGTAGTCTTCGTCAGTCACCCATTTCAGCTGGTCATTCGCCTGCAATTCCTCGATGAGCTTGGCGCCGATATCGAGCTGCCCGGTCGTCTCGTTCGTGGTTCCCTTGTCTTGGTTCACGACGCACACGCGCAAATCGCCGGTCGCGCCGTACGGGTCCCAGAAGGCCACGACGTTGTACCAGGTATACAGCGACGGAAGCACCAGAAGGGCACCCACCACGATCAACGCGGCGGGTGCCTTCAACAGGCGCTTGAAATCGCGCACGAGTATCTGCAGCACGTTACCCATCTAGCGGGATGATTTTCCTTTCCTCATGGAACCGGGTTACGCGCGCGGCGTGCCGCATTCCGTGCAGAACTTGCCGGTGTTCTGGGCGCCGCAGGTGCAGGTCCAGGTGCCATCGGGCGCTGCCGCCGGACGGGGTGTGCCGCACTCGGGGCAGAATTTGCCGGTGTTCACACTACCACATGCGCAGGTCCACGAATCGGCCGGGGCAGGTTGGGGGCTTCCGCATTCCGTGCAGAACTTGCCGGTGTTCTGGGCGCCGCACGTGCAGGTCCATCCGCCCGCCGCCGGAGCCGCCACGGCCGAAGCCGCCGGGGCCGGGGCCTGCTGCTGCGCCTGCGCAAACATCGTGGCCGCACTCGAGCCGCCCATCGCGTTGGCCATGCCCATGCCCATGAAGCCGACGGCCGCACCGGCATCGTTGGCCGCCGCCGCGCGCATCGCATCGCCCGCCGCCGCTGCCGTGAAGCCGCCCGCCATGTCGGGGCGCGACAGCACCGCCGCCTGCTGCAGGTTCTTGATGAGCTGCTCGTCCTCGGGCCGCGCCGAGATGCTGTTCATGCCGAATGCCGCCACGACGATGCCGCGACGCGCCCAGGTGCTCGAGAGCTCCTGGTTCAGGGCCTCGGCCATCTCCTTCGTGTGCCCCGGCACCGCCGAGTAGCGGATGCCCAGCTCAGAGATGCGCGCGAACGCCGGCTGCAGCGCCGTGAGCAGCTCGCTCTTCAGCTGCGAGTCGATCTTGTCGCGCGTGAACTTGTCGCCGATGTTGCCCGCGAGCTCCTTGTAGAACAGCATCGGGTTGGCGATCTTGTAGGAATACTCGCCGTTGCAGCGCACCGCGATGTCGACGTCGAGGCCGATGTTGCGGTCGACCACGCGGAAGGGCACCGGCTGCTGCGTGCCGTACTTGTTCCCGACGATCTCCTTCGTGTTGAAGTAGTAGATGCGCTGGTCCTTGCCCGGGCTGCCGCCAAACGTGAAACGCTCGCCCAACTGGGTGAACGTATCGAGTATGGTGCTCTTCAGGTCGCCGTAGAAGATGCTCGGCTCGCTGCTCGTGTCGTACACGAACTCGCCCGGCTCGGCGCAGAACTCCACCACCGCGCCGTTCTCGACGATCATCATGGCCTGGCCCTCGTTCACGGCGATGATGCTGCCGTTCGAGATGATGTTCTGCTCGCCCGACACGTTCGAGCTGCGGTCGCTCACGCGCTTGCGGCCCTTCACCACCAGCACGTTCGCGTCCATCGAGTCGCAGTAGAAGAAATCACGCCACGAATCGGCCAGAACGCCCGTCGCAGCGCCGAGGCCCGCTTTCAACAATCCCATGGTTCGCTCCTCTCGCGGTTGGAAAACTTCCGAAAACCCATTGTGTTACACCATCGCGCCGCCGCAGTACTCGCAGCAACCGGCGGCATCGGGAATGCACGTCGCCCCGCAATGCGGGCACGACCGCGCCACCTTGGGCGCCGCCTCAGCCGCCGCCTGGGCGCGGGCGCCCAGCAGCACATCGCGCAACTCCTCGGCCTGGTCCATGTACCGGCGGAACTCGGCCGAATACTGCTCTTCGATCTTGCGCTCGTTCACCTTCACGTTTATCTCGTCGAAGTACGGGTGGTTCACCTGGATGCCCACGATGATGTTGTAGTCGAGGTCCCAACGCTTCGGCTCATAGCTTTTCATCAGCCCGTCTTCGCCCTTGTAGCGAATCTCCTCGCGCTCTTCCCTCACCTCGACGGTGCAGCCGGTGACCTGCGAAAGGTCCATGACGTCGGGGTTCTCGTCGCGCCACTTGCTCGAGCCCGTCACCATGAACTTCCGGGCAGGCTCGTCGATGAGCACCTTGCGCCCGTTGCCGAGCGTGCGCGTGAGGTTGAACGCCGCGACGCTCGCCAGGTTGGCCTCGCGGTACGCGAGCTGCTCGCGGATGTCCTCGACGGTGGTGTGGCGACGGCCGGTGAAGAAGGGAGAGAGCTTGCCCTCGCATTCCTTGCACATGTTGCCGTCTTCCAGCTTCTTGTTACCCAGGAGCTTGATTTCCTTGCCGCAGATGCTGCATTCCTTCTTGTCGAACAAACCTCCGAACAAACCCATGGAGCCGGCCTCCTCTCTATGTGAAACCCCACTTGGAACTGGCTGTTGCCTAACGGTTATATTATGCAACACGCGTGCGGGAACCGGGTTCACAACCTTGCTTGCAAACCC
>SUUF01000071.1 GCA_015062635.1 Coriobacteriaceae bacterium
GTGCCCTTGGTGTCGGCCACGATGAGCGCGCTCAGCACCAGCCCGGGCACGAAGCCAACGACGATGACGCCCGTGCTGAACACGATGTCGAACGCCCGCTTCACGAAGCGGTAGCCTAGGGGCTTCTTCGGGATAATCCTCGCCGGCTGCTGTTCGAAGGCTTCCGTTGCTTGCACCCCTGCGTCATCCACGGTCGTTTGGGCATACGAAAATGCAGGTCGGGAAGCCTTTCCCGCCTGCAAATCCTCTTCGGAAAGTTTGATGACCCGCGCGCGCTTCTGCTCCACCGCGCGAATCTCGCTTCCCAATGCCTCGACCTCCCTCGCGGTCGATGTGTTCATGTGCATTCCCCCCAAAATGCCCGGCGCCTTCGCCGGCTCTTCACCGGGCCCGCCGGCCGCGGCACTCACGCTTTCGCGACCACCGCAAGGCCTATCTCCACGGACACGGTCCTGCCGAACATCGTCATCTCAACGAGCGCAGTGCCCTTGCGGCGGTTTATCTTGCGAATCGCGGCCTCGTGACCGACCATCGGTCCTTCCATCACGGTGACGGAGTCGCCTTCGGCCACCGCCTTCGACAGCCGGATGACCCGGTGTTTTTCGACGGTGAAGGAATTGATGAAGGACATCTCGGCCCGATCCAGGGGGATGAAGGACTTTTCGTTGCCGAGAATTCTGGTGAATGCGCTCACGCCCGACAGCAATCGGTTGAGTTCGCTCGCGTTCGAGGTGATGGCTATGACATAGCCGGGGAACAGGTTGCGCTCGAGCAGCTTGTACTCGCCGTGGAACTTGCGCTCGACCTGGTAGCGCGGGGCGAAGCATTCCTTCAGCACCAGGCGCCCGTCGGCATCGACCGCATCGGCGACCGTTCGGGTTATGAGCCCGACCGCTTTTTCCTCTTGGCCGGAAAGCACTTGCACCACATACCACATGGGTTCCCCTTTTTGCGCATGCGTAGCCATCCCGACAGGGGTTCCCTATTTGCGCGCGGTGCGTGGCACGTGGATTTTTGGACATGCGTTGCCATACGGGCTTCGGGGTTACCGTTTCGGGCATAGGCTTCGCCAGCGGCGGTTACGCCGCTTTTACGAAAAGCTCTTCATCCCCCTGGTCCCGCTTGGCCCGCCGAAGGCACCGCCTGCGCTCTCCAGAGTATGTTCGTTGCAACCCCGCTTCCGCAGCCGGTCGCGCCTGCGTCCTGCTGTTTGGCCGGGTCGCCATCCGACTTGCGCCGGAGCCATTGCGGGGCATTCCCCACGCAGGTCTGCATAGACTAGCACAACCGATTCCCCGGCGCTGCGGGGTTTGGATGTTTTTGGGCAAATTGTGCATTTCCGCACTACAGACGGGGGGCATTGGCTATTCCGGATGCCGACAGGTTTGGGTTTGTGTTGGGATTGGAATTGGAGGTGGCGGATTAGGTTGATGCGTGGACTGCGGCAAGCGCCGAGGGGGATCCTTCGACTTCGCGCACTTCGTGCGCTGCGCTGCTCTGCATACCTCCGCTACGCTCCGGAATCAGGATGACACAAGGGGGACGTGCGCTTCGTGCGCTGCGCTGCTCTGCATACCTCCGCTACGCTCCGGAATCAGGATGACACAAGGGGGACGTGCGCTTCGTGCGCTGCGCTGCTCTGCATACCTCCGCTACGCTCCGGAATCAGGATGACACAAGGTGGCGCGCTTTCGGCGGCTTCGCTCAGGGCGCAGGATGAGACGCGGCCTTCGTGCGCTGCGCTCGAAACACCGGAGGGCGGGGTGACGGGCGCTTTTTAAAGGGCAATGGTGAAGCCGTCTAGGGTCTTGGTGGCTACTAACGTATCCAGGTCGAGGGGGGCCACACGATTCAGGGCGTAGAGCGTGTTGCAGCGGGTTTGGGTTCCCGTGGCGTAGTCGTAGCCGTGGGCGTAATCGTTCATTGGCACACTCGCAACATACGAAACGTCGGTGAACTTGAAGGCGTTCATGGCGTCTTCCAGGAAATGCTCGTCCAAGTGCCCGCCATCTTCCAACAGCACGGCATAGCCATCGCGAACGTCCATCGCCTGGAATTCCGCAAGCGAGACCAGCTCCTTCTTACGGTACGTCTGCGCCTCGAATTGCTCCCGGATACTCGGGGTAAGCGCCTCGTATAGCACGAACGCCTTCTGCGTCGCATACACCTGCTCAAACCCGATTCGCGCGAACATCAGGTTCAGGCGGTCGTATACCGTCGCGTCGCCGAGCATCCTTCGAATGCCGGCGAGCTGTTCCTGCACAATGCCGCATTCATCCAGGCCAGACAGGTATTCCTGCGCATCGCGCGGCGTGGTTACGATGCACATATCGGGATAGAAGTTGCGAATCGACTTCGCGTCGTTCGAAAGTAGCAGGCTTCCCAGCGCCTGCACTTCCAGCACGCGCATCGCGCCCATGGTGTTCGAGTCGGTGACGCTGTTGAAGTTGAGTGCGAAATCGAACAGCTTGTGCACCTTCTGCAGCAGCCGGTGCTCGATGGGCGGGATGATGTATTCGTTGTACCTGTAGGGGAACACCCTGCCCTTTCTCCATTGGTAGTCGAGCGCGCGATCGGCGACGATAAGCTGTTTACCTGCGGCGATGACGCTATCGAACAACAGGGCGGTATCGTCGCAGCGTTTCTTGAACGCGCTATACCAGCTGCCGGCGAAGAACACGCAATCACGGTAGAGCGGCATTTCGCGGCGCTTCAGGAAACCGATGGGATTGTTGATGAGCGGATTCACCCCGTAAGGCTGGTAATACACCCGCTTGTTTCCCGTGTCTTCGATGTATTTGGGAATCATCTCGACCGCCGAGGTGAAAATGAAGTCAGACACCTTGGCGATGGGCAGGTAGGTGCTGTAGTTCGGCGGATCCTCGATGCTCTGGAAAACCACTTTCAAGCCCTTGGCATGCGCGTATTCCACCAATTCGGGCATGAACCGGGCGGCCGCCGACGTGGCATATTCGTAGGCCCCCGACTCATCGGGCGGCAACATCCCGCGCCAGCAGCTCACGTACAGGACAAACGACAGGTCTTCGGTATCGAGTATCTCGCGGTACCGGTTTTTCTCGATGTATACCAAATCGAGCGCACCGGCATAGTAGTTGTACATGAAGTCGTCGGTGATGATGCCGACCTTGGGCTTGTCGCCCGCGTAGTACCCCGACCCATTGGTTTCGGGAATGGCCTCGGCATCATGCAAGAGCGACTGGTACACCCGCGCCGTTGCGGGGTTCGAGGCGGCCAGGTGGTTTTGCATCGTTATGCTGTACACGCCGAAGGTGTGTTTCGGGGCCGCGATTTCCCGGACGGAAACCCGCGCGCCGGCATCAAGCTGCAAGCCCAACTGGATGGCATGGGCCGCCTCGGGCAAGCGCAGACGATATGCGCCGGTTGCGCAGGGCAAGCTGACGGCGGCGATGCGGTTGGCGGCATCGTCATAGCACCAGCACGCGAAGTACGCCTCGCCGGCGGCGCAGACGGCATCGATGCGCAGGTCGATGCATTCGCGCCCATGGAACACGGGAAGAATCTGCGTGAGGGCGATTGGATCGACCTCTTCCCCATCCGCAGCGGCGGTGCGCGCGCAGGTGAAGCCGCAGCCGTCGCTTTCCCATGCAAGCGAAGCCGGCAGGGGCGACTCAGGTTCCAGGCTTATGGCCTGGTAGTCGTTGGAATCGCCGGCATCGGCGGGTATGCGCTCGATATGCAGCTCGTTCATGCTCATCGCCTCAGCCCTTTCAGCAAGCAGTTCAAAACCGCATCGAAACCGGCCTTGTCTGCGGGTGCGGCAATGCAATACGCGCGTACCGCATCGATATCGCAGACGTGCACGCTGCAGCCGCCCTCTTCGGAACGGAAGCTCGTATATGCCTGCGGCTGGCTATTTTGCTGTCCATCAGATGCATCGGCATGTAGCAAATGCACGAATTTCCACGCGTAAACGCCCGCGTAGCATCGCTCGTTCGCACCGAAATGGTGCGCGGCCTGTTTGCCCGTCGAAGACGAGATGAGATATTCAGCCTGCAGGAACAGGTTGGCATATTCCTTCGATTCCTTCGCCACCACCGGGCCAGTCGCCTTCATTTTCGGGAAATCGGATGACTGCTGCGACAAGACGTAATAGGCCTTCACGCCCTGCGGCTTCACCTCGCAAACCCGCTGGAAGAGCGCCGCGCCGGCCCCGCTTGCATGCTGCAAGTCGTCGCTGATGAGCCAAATCTTCGGGCCACGCTTGGCGTGAGCCAGCACCGCCTTGCCGCGCTTGAAGGCGATTGCCGCCGCCTGGCGTTTCCCCTTGGTTTTCGCAAGGCCGCGGGCGATGCGGCGTTCGTTTTTCACGATATCGATTGCGCCCGACAGGCGCTCGAAGCGAAACGCCTTCTTCGAAACGGGTGACAACCGGCCGCTTCCGCTGGGCGTATAGCATTCGTTGAAGGCGTTCTTCATGCGCGAGGTGCGGCTGAACCCGATGCCCGCGGCACGCCATTTCTTGCCATCGACGAACATCGTGCAGCTGATCTGGCACGATCCCGAAAGGGAAAGCGTCGCGGAAAACCCGATGCACGGGCACACGCCGCCGTCGAGCGGCGACTCCAAGCGGGTGTCTTCGCGATTGTAGAGGTTCGCCGTGAACGTCTGGTCGCCCCCGTTGAACCGCAGTTCCATGCGGCTTTGCGGGAACGGCGCAAGCACGCGGCCCTCGAGGCGCAGGCCATCGGGACCGTCGTCGATACGCTCGACGACGACCTTCACACGGCTTTCGGCGGCACTCAGCGGCTCGCCGGCAAGCAGCACCTGCTTGTGCGACAATTTCAGCAGCTCTTGTTCTTGCTCGAACGTGGAATCGTGCTTGATTGCCAGGGTGTGGAGCTTCCAGTGCAGGCCGAATTCCCGCTGCTTCAGAATCGCCTGGTCGTCGATGCCCGCCAACACGTCGTGCACGCGGCTGCGCAGATGGGGCCGCTCGCTTGCTGGAAGCGCATCGGCGTGCACGGCGGGCAGCGCGCGCTTGAGCAGGTACATCGCCGCGTATTGCGCATAGGGAATTATGTATCCGTACAGGCTGCGCGATGAGGCGGAGAGGCGCTCGCAATTTGCAAGGACATCGGGCAGTTGTACTTGCCCTGCGGCGCCCTGCAGCACATCCGCGGACGAACCGTTCGCGCACGTGCACTCGCACTCTTTCAGCAGCGCGTACGTGCCGATGTGCATGACCATGAACGATGCCAGCACCTGCTCGGTCGTGTCTTCGGGCAGCAACGCCAACCCGGTGCCGAGTATCGGCGTGCGCACGAACAGGCCGCAAAGCGACGGCTGCGGCGCGTCCCATTCGTCGAAGACGTTCACCAGGCGCGTTTCGGCGAACCGGTAGTCGAGGTCGGTGTATTCGCCATTCACCAGACGCGCGGCAATCGCACCCGCTTCGGGGTGAGCGGCCGCATAGTCGCGCGCCACCTTGAACGCATCGGCATTCCAAACCATGCCCGCGCGAAGCAGGCACGTGAACGCGCCATGCGCCTGTTCCGCGCCGGTGGCCAGGGCTTTCGCAAGGCCGATGCCGCCCAGGCGGAGTACTCTGACGTTATTGGGGTGTGCAGCGGCATATTCATCGCACAACGCGGCGGTCGAGGCGTCGCCGGAATCGTCGAGCAGCACGAGTTCGATGGCGTCTTCGAACCCAATGGTTTGGCCGAGCACGCTGCGCACTGCCTCGTCAACGCCAGCTGTGCCGCCGTCAAGATACGCCAATACCGAGAAGGAACGTTCCCGTGACATTTCGTTCACCGCAACTCCCTCCCCACCATTATCCGAGTGCCGCGATGACGTTGGCGATTCGCTTCGACGCATGGCCGTCGCCATACGGGTTCGAAGCCTGCGACATCGCTTCATACGCCGCTTCGTCTTCGATGAGCCGCAGGCATTCCCGCGCGATGGCATCTTCGTCGGTTCCGACGAGCTTCAGCGTGCCGGCCGCCACGCCTTCGGGCCGCTCGGTCGTATCGCGCATCACCAGCACCGGCTTGCCGAGCGAGGGCGCTTCTTCCTGTATGCCGCCGGAATCGGTGAGGATGAGGTAGCTGCGTGCCATGAAATTATGGAAATCGAGCACGTCGAGCGGCTTGACCAGGCGTATCTTGTCGCAATCGCCCAGCTCCTCGCGAGCCACGGCCTGCACGGCGGGGTTCAGGTGCACAGGGTAGATGGCCTTCACGTCGTCGCGCGATTCCACGACCCGGCGAATACCCCGGAACATGCTGCGCATGGGGTCGCCCAGGTTCTCGCGGCGGTGCGCGGTGACAAGCAGCAGCTTCGAGCCGGCCGCCCAGTCCAGGTAGGGGTGCGTGTAATCTGGCCGCACCGTGGTTTGCAGGGCGTCGATTCCCGTGTTGCCGGTGACCCAAATATGGTCGGGGTCGCGGTTTTCGGCCACGAGGTTGTCGCGCGAGACGTTGGTTGGCGCGAAATGCAGCGATGATATGGCGTCGATGGCCTCGCGGTTGAATTCCTCGGGAAACGGCGAGGCCATGTTGTAGGTGCGCAGCCCCGCTTCCACATGCCCCACCGGAACGCCCAGGTAAAAGGCCGCAAGCGCCGTCGCGAACGCCGTCGTGGTGTCGCCATGCACCAGCACGACATCGGGAGACGTGTCGCGAAGCAGCTCGGTCATCTTCGCCAAGACGTCGGTGGTGATGCTCGCGGGCGTCTGCCCTTCTTTCATGATGGAGAGGTCGTAGTCGGGCACCACGCCAAACGCATGCAGCACCTGGTCGAGCATCTGTCGATGCTGGCCGGTCACGCACACGATGCAGCGAAGGCTCGGCGTTTCCCGCAGGGCAAGAACGAGCGGGCACATCTTGATGGCCTCGGGACGCGTGCCGAACACCACCATGACGGCGGGGGTGTTGCTGACTTCTGTCTCTTCTGCCATGAACCCTTAGCCTTCGTTCTGCCAATGCGTCGCTTGGTGCCGCGGTGCGTTTGCCCGCCTGTCATTCCGTGGCCCCACCACGTCATTCCGAGCGGAGCGAGGAATCTCCCCCGGTTCGACCATGGTCGGGACGCTGGAGACCTCTCGCTTCGCTCGAGTTAACGTGCTACCACTCGCCTTCGGTTGCCGCGGCCTCCTCGTTGGCCTGGGCTTCAAGCTCCTCGGGGCTCTTGGGGCCTTGTGACCAGGTATCCTTCGGCTGCCCGGCGAAGTGCACCGCATCGCCCTTGTAGCTGACCTTGCCAATGTCCTCGCCCGCGGTAAACGCCGCGATCACGCGTTCCCAGCCTTCGGTGTCGACGTACTGCAGCCACTGGTACCCTTCCTTCGGCGGGTCGTATTCCGCATAGGGGTTCCACGTGCCGCCATAGGGGCCGGCACCCGTGTAGATGGTCACATCCGACCCGAGCTTCGAGGCCATGTCGGCCAGTTCCGCAACGGAAAGATTCGTCTTCACGCACGAAGCCGCATCGCTGATGGCGCCGGGAATCTCGGCGGCGGGCAGCGACAGGACCTTCTTCATGATGCTCGTCACCACGCCGCGGCCGTTGGTCTGGCGAATGACGTCGCTCGGGTTCTCGTACAGCACGCGCATGCCGGCCAGCGCCAACGCCTGGTCGCCATCGAGGTGCTGGACGCCCTCGTCAAGATGCACGACCGTGCCGGTGATGTTCGTGTAATCGAAGGCCATGGGCACGTTCACGTCGATGCCGCCCAAGCCATCAATGAGCTCGACCAGGCCGGAGCCGCTGATTTCAGCATAGTGCGTGAGCTTGAGCCCGGTGATGTCGGACACCGCCTTGATGACACCCGGCGCACCGCCTTCGGTATAGGCATAGTTCACGCCCCTGATGCGGCCGTCCTCGTATTTCTCGTACGGGGTGTCACGGGGAATGGTGAGGATCGATATCGCCTTCGTGTTCGTGTCGACGCGGATTACCATCATCGTGTCGGACCGCACGCCGCCGTCGGAGCCGTGACCTTCCTCGGAATCATATTCCGGATGGCTGGCGTTGATGGCGTCGGCGCTGGCGCCTTCGCGCATGTCGACGCCCATCACCAGCACATAGAACGGCTCGTCTTCCGCTTTCGCGTCGCCGAGCGCCTCGTTCACGGCGTCGAGGTCGTCGCCCAGCGACATCGCGCTGTTCAGCGAGTTCAGGTAGAGGAAGCCGCCGCCCACGCCGATGCCGGCGATAAGCAGGATAGTCACCAACACGCCGATGAGGACCTTGCTCCCCTTGCGTTTGCGGTGCCGCTTGTGCTTGCGATGCGTGGGCGCGTCTGGGGCCTTGATGATCGTCGTGTCCCAGCCTTCGTCCACCATCGTCTGGTGTCTCGAGTGTCCGCCTTGTGCCATACCTACCATTCGCCTTTCCGGAAATTGGGGCCTAACCCGTTATTTCACTTTCAGTTCGGCTTTGCTCTTGGAATTCTTCTGCGCGAAGTACTTCGTGTACCTCTTCGTGATCTTCGCCTTCTTCGACTTGTCAACCGAAATCTTGAGCACCTTCACGACCGATTTGGCAAGCGATCCCTTAACCGTCGATTTCTTCAGCTTCGTCGTCTTCAGCACGAGCGTCTTCGCCTTCGAGCCCGCGAAGGCCTTTGAGGCGATCTTCTTCACGTTCGCGCCCAGCGTGACCGTACGCACCTTCGAGCCCTTCATCGACTTCGCCGCGATGGTGGTGACGTTGTACTTCTTGCCGTTGATGGTTACCTGGCTCGGAATGCTGACCTTCTTCTTGTTGGGAATCTTCGTCACCGACACGTCCGAGTTGTTCAGAACCTTATAGGTGACGCCCTTCACCTTCGTCTTGGCACCCTTCTGCAGGCCGATGATGGCTTCGGAACCCCAGCCGGCCGTCATGTATTTGCCGGCCTTGAACTGCTTCACGGTGTTCTTCAGCATGGTTTGCTTGGCCGTATTGCCTTCCATCATGAAGATCCACTGGTCCAGGCCATTGAGCGTTTGCGTGCCGCCGCCCAGGGGGTCGATTGCCTGCGAGCCAAATACGACGAACTTGTTCTTCTTTTTCGCCTTCACCAGCGCATTGCCGATGGACTTGAAATCGGATTGCGACATATTCGTCCACATCAGGCCGCCGCCGACGAGCGAATTCCAGGCGAAGCTCCAAGCCGAGCCGCCCTTGTCGAGGGCCTTGTTCACGAGCATCGCCAGCGTGCGGCGGTCGACGAACTGGCGGGTGCCATCAGGGCTCAGGCCATACGAGCCGCCACCGTACTTGATCACAATCTGCGAAGCGTTGCCCTTGTAATCCGAAAGGCTATTGTATGTGGTTTCCGCATACGGCACACGCGCGCGGGACGCGACCATGGCGTCTTGCGCATTGAGCACCGCGTTGCCGAGCTTGCCGCCATTCACCGTGTGGTAGGTACCATCGCTATACAGCTTGTAGTCCTTGATGGGCGCCGGCAGGTTCACCTTCACGCCGCCCATCATGTCGATGATGTCCATGTAGGTGTACAGGTCGACGGTGACGTAATCGGTAACCGAGATGCCGGTGATCGCCTTCATCATCGTGCAGGTCTTCGCCGAGGCCGCCTTGATGGCCTTCTCGTAGTTGCCCGCATGCAGGCCTTCCACGGTCTTGCTGTTCCAGTCGTCGCCGATTACGCGCATGAACTCGTAATTGAAGATGGAGTTGAAGGTGTCGAGCGGCGCGGACTCGTTATCGAAACCGAGCGACTTCTTCGAGATGTAGCCCGTGTACTGCATGTCGCGCGGAATGGTGAGGAAGCTCACCGTGCCGCCCTTCGTGTCGATGCGCGCGATGAGCCCGAGGTCGCAGGACACCCTGTTTTGGGTGATCCAAGTATCGGCCCCGAACACCGCCACGTAACGCACCGAGCTGCTCGCGTACGACTTCGCAGGGCTCATGCAGGCCAGCGACAGGGCCACCAGCGCCGCCATCAACAGGGCCAACAGGGCGCTTATTCTTGTTTTTGCAGCCATAAACCGCACGTCATTACTCCGTTCTTGCATATATCCCCCCTCTTTCTGAACGTTCGTCTAAGGATAGCGTAGGCCGCCGCGCCGGTGCCGGCCGACGGTTAGTTTGCGTCAATTCTTCGCTTATTCGGCAACTTTTACACCCCGTTGCCTGGCACATCGCCGCATTGTCAGGTCCCTGTATTGCCACAATCGGCTTCAGCGCCCCCGACCGTGGTTGGGTCCCATTACGTCATTCCGAGCGAAGCGAGGAATCTCCAGCGTCGCTACCATGGTTGGGGCTGGGGAGATCCCTCCTCACTACGTTCGTCGGGATGACGGGAGGGGGTAACCCGGAGACGGGGGCTACTGGTTCATGTACTTCCCGTACTTCTTCCAGGCCTTGGTGAAGCAGTCGTAGTGGCCCACGTTGTGGGCGTCGC
>SUUF01000072.1:0-8091 GCA_015062635.1 Coriobacteriaceae bacterium
TCGACCTCGTAGGGCATGAATTCCGACAGGTAGCCGCGTTCGGAGAGGATGCGCTCGATGTCATCGAGCGTGGAATCATCGGGGGCCGAGACATGGTGGAAGTGATACCCCGAGGTCACGGTGAGCAACGGCGACGACTTCCCGCTGCGGATACCCTCCATGAAGCGCTCGACGTCGCGGCGGCTCGCGATGCCGAGCTGCGCCGACATGCGCCCGTACACGCGGTGGTTCACGATGACGTCTTCCACCGTCCCGCCGGCATCGACGATGGCCACGAGCTCGTCCTCGGTTTCGGCCTCGGTGTGCCGGCATTTGAACAGGCGCCGGCAACCCGCAGGTTTCTCGAGCACATACCCGCGCGCCGTCGCGACGATGGGAAGGCCCTGGGTGCGCAGCAATGCGATATCCTGCACCACCACCTGGCGGCTCACCCCCGTGAGCTTCGCAAGCGCACCGCCCGAAAGCGGCGCCTCGGCCTGCTCCAAGGCCAGCGCAATCTCGTTTCGCCGTTCCACGCCTGTCATGCTCGCCCCTTGTCGTCAATGCTTTCCGCTACAAGGATACTACGATTGGGCCGAAAGGCGTTCGCCCAGTCCGGTATTCGGCGAGCCATTCCAGGCCAGCCATTCCAGCTGACGGCACAGTAAAACGGGCCGAATGCCTCGGCCCGTTCGTCATCGTCTCTACATCCGGCAGCCGGCCTATACCATCTTGCACATGATGTAGTCGTCCATCACGAAGCCCGCGCCGATATCGGCGGCCAGCTCCTGGATGGTTTCGAACCCGCGGCCCAGGTAGGCGCGGATGCCCAGCTCGTTGCCGCGGTTCACGGTAAGGTACATCGCGTCGAGCCCCTCGTCGCGGCACAGCTGCTCGTAGAACTCGATGACCCGGCTCGCATAATGCTTGCCGCGCTCGTTCGCATACAGGTAGATCTTCGAGATGAACAGGCGCTTCGTCGCGCGCTTCGAGATCTCTTCGCCATGCTTGACGCTTTCGGGCGAATCGGGGCAGGCCGAGAAATCCTCGGCGAGCGACGAGGTGTAGCCCACGCACGTGCCCGCCTCGTCGAACAGCAGCCAATAGCGGTACCCCACCTCGTGCACGTCGCGCTCGATGGCCTCCAGGCTCTGCATGTTCGCGACCATGTATTCGGTCTGCGCCATTCCGATGAGCGCCGGCCAGTACTCGAACCAGATGTCATGCGCCACGCGCGCCACGCGCTCGAAATCGTCGTCGGTCTGAACCAGGCGGAACGTCAATGCCACAATAGCCTCCTCTGCATTTCGAAGAGGCTATTGTAGACGAAAACCATGCTCTTGGGCAGACGAATTGGACTGGCAAATGGGCAGGCGAAACCTACAGGCGCGCCCGCACGGCCGCGGCGATTCCCTCGGCGTCGAGGCCCACCTCGTGATACAGCGCCGGCACCTTGCCCTGCGGCACATAGGCGTCGGGAAGGCCCAGCACCAACGTGGGAACCTGCAGGCCCTCGCCCGACAGCGCGCACAGGATGCCCTCGCCCACGCCGCCGGTGACCACGCCTTCTTCCAGCGTCACCACCAGGCGCGTCTGCGCGGCCGCGCGAATCGCGTCGAGGTCGAGCGGCTTGGCCCAGCGCATGTCGACCACACGCGCCTGCACGCCCTGTTCCGCCAGCAATTCGGCGGCAGCCTGCGCCTGCGCGACCATCGTGCCGAACGCGAGCAGCGCCACGTCGTCGCCCTCGCGCACCGTGCGCGCCTTCCCCAGCTCGAGCATCTGCGGGTGCTCGGGAATGGGCACGCCGCGGCCCTCGCCACGCGGGTAGCGGATGGCCACCGGGCCCTCGAGCTTCAGGGCGGTATGCAGGCCGTTCACGAGCTCGGCCTCGTCAGAAGGCACGAACACCCTCATATTCGGAATCATGCGCGTGTACACCAGGTCGTACAGGCCGTTGTGCGTGGGGCCGTCGTCGCCCACCAGGCCGGCGCGGTCGATGGCGAACACCACGTTGAAATTGGCCAGGGCCACGTCGATGGCCATCTGGTCGATGGCGCGCTGCAAGAACGTCGAGTAGATGGCCACGACGGGCTTCTTGCCGCCGATGGCCAGGCCGCTCGCCAAGCCCACCGCATGCTCTTCGGTGATGCCGACGTCGATGAACCGGTGCGGGAATTCGTTTGCGAACGCGGAAAGCCCGGTGCCGCCCTTCATCGCGGCGGTGATGGCCACGATGTCGCCGTCGAGGCGCGCCTCGCGCAACAGCGCATCGCCGAACACGTCCATGTACTTCGGCGCCGCGGCCGGCTTCGGCACCGGCTCGCCGGTCTTCGCGTCGAAGGGCCCGATGCCGTGGAAGGTCTCGGGCTTGCGCATCGCGGGCACGTAGCCGGCGCCCTTCTTCGTCACGACGTGCACGAGCGTGGGCCCGTGCGTGTGCATCACGGTGCGCAGCACGCGGCGCAGCGCGGTGATATCGTGCCCGTCGATGGGCGCGGTGCAGGTGATGCCGAGCTGCTCGAAGATCATCGTGCGCTCGGGCAGGAAGAAATGCTTCACGGAATCCTTGGCGTTGCGGCCCCATTCCAACGTGAAACGCGCGAGCGGGCCGGCGCTTTCCAGCTTCCGCTGCATCGAGTCGCGGCTGTCGCGGTACTCGTTCAGCGCGCGCATCTCGCCGAAATGCTGCATCAGCGCGCCGACGTTGCGCGAGATGGACATCTCGTTGTCGTTGAGGATGATGACCATCTGCGTCTGGTCTTGGCCGATCTGGTTGAGGGCCTCGAATGCCATGCCGCCCGAGATGGCCGCATCGCCGATGACGGCCACGATGCGCTCGCGCGACCCGCGCAGGTCGCGCGCCTTGGCCAGGCCCAACGCCACCGAAAGCGAGTCAGAGGCGTGGCCCGACGGGTGCACGTCGTAGGGGCTTTCGGACGGTTTCGGGAAACCCGAGATGCCGCCCTGCTTGCGCAGCGTGTCGAACTGCGCGAGCCGCCCGGTGAGAATCTTGTGCGCATACGCCTGATGCCCCACGTCGTAGACGATCTTGTCGCGCGGGCAGTCGAGCTCGGCGTGCAGCGCAAGGATGATCTCGACGGCGCCGAGGCTGCTGCCCACGTGCCCGCCGTTCTTCGCGGTGGTCTCGATGATCTGCGCGCGGATCTCGTCGGCGACGAGCGCGAGCTCCTCGTCGGTGAGGACCTTCAGGTCGTCGGGGCCGGAGATGGCGTCGATGATGCGCTCGGACATGTCAGCCCTCCTCGGTAGCGGGCGGTGCGTCCTGCTCGTCGGGCGCGGGCGCGACAAGGTCGGCCTCCATGATCTCGGATGCCTTCATCCCGAGCTTCACGGCCTCCTCGTACAGCGCGAGCGCGTCGTCGAGCGAAAGGGAATCGTCGTTCACGGCCGCGGCGATCTCGTCGAGGCGCGCCTTCACGGCCTTCAGGTCGTGCGCGTCGGTGGACGGGGCCGTCATTCCCGGCCGCCCTCGGAAGCAGCCGTGCCTTCAGCGGCATCCCCGGCGTCTTCCGCAGCCTCCCCATCTGCGGCGCCTTCCGCGGCCGCACGGTCGGGCCATGCGGGCACCTCGGGCATCGCGCCGTCATGTTCTTCCAGGTACTCGGCGATCCGGCCGAGCACGCCGTTCACGAAACGCGGCGATTCGTCCTCGCCGCCGAATTCCTTCGCGAGGTCGACGGCCTCGTTGATGGCCACCGATACCGGCACCTCGTCGACATAGGCCATCTCGTAGCACGCGAGGCGCAGGATGGCGCGGTCGACGGCGGGCATGCGGTCGACGGCCCAGTTCTCGGAATAGCGGCCCAGCAGCTCGTCGATGGGCGTGAGGTTCTCGTCGATGCCGGTGAGCAGGCGCAACGCATACTGCGACGGCTTCGCGCCATCGATGAAGCTCGACTCGTCCTCCAACAGCACCTCGGGCGCCGCATCGAGGATCTCGGCCTGGTACAGCACCTGCACCGCCTGCTTGCGCGCATACGTGCGCTCATGACGCTTCGCAGCCATGGAAACCCCTCTCGCTATGCGATTGCCGATTGCAGCTAGTCGGAGAACCGGATGCCGTCGACGTAGACGTCGACTGCTTTCACGTTCATGCTCGTCTGGGTGGTGATGGCATCGTAGACGGCCTGGCGGATGTCATCGGAGACATCGGCGAGGGAACGCCCGTAGCGCACGGTGACGTGCACGCCCACGGTGAGGTCGCCGTTCTCGTCCTGCAGCAGGTCGATGCCCTGGTTGCTGGGCGTGCTGCGGAAGACGGCCTGCAGCAGGCGCGCCGGCGGGTTGCCCACCTGGACGATGCCCTTGATGTCCTTCACGGCGAGGGCGATGATGGTCTGCACCACCTCGTGGGTGATCTCGGTGGTCTCGTTCAGCGGATCGATCATTGCGTATCTCCCATCTCGGCTTCCCGCCATTGTCAAAACGCGGAGCGCCTGGGCGGCTGCCGCGGTGTTCATGAAAGCTTATTATATGCCGGGCCGGGCGGGCGCACCATGCCGCAACCCATTCCCCGGCAAGTTTCCACGAAAGAAGGCGGCCGCCCCGAAATGGGACGGCCGCGCTTTGCCTCTTGCGTGAGTATCCCGGCGGCTAGACGCGCTTGATGAAGCGGCCGTCGCGGGTGTCGACCTGGACGATCTCGCCGACGTTCATGTACATCGGAACCTGCACCACGGCGCCGGTCTCGAGCGTGGCCGGCTTGCCGCCGCCCTGGACGGTGTCGCCCTTGAAGCCCGGCTCGGTGTCGACGATCTCGAGCTCGACGAACATCTTGGGCTCGAGGCCGATGAGCTCGTCGGCCGCGTACAGCAGGCTCACCTCGTCGTTCTCCTTGAGCCACTGGGCCTTGTCGCCGACGGTCTCGGCGGGAAGCGAGATCTGCTCGTAGTCGGAGGTGTCCATGAAGTAGTAGTCGGCACCGTCGTTGTACAGGTACTGCATGGTCTTGTTCTCGAGACGCACGCTCTCCATCTTGGCGCCGGCGCTGAAGGTGTTGTCGATGACGCGGCCGGTGCGGATGTCGCGAAGCTTGGTGCGCACGAAGGCAGGGCCCTTGCCCGGCTTCACGTGCTGGAACTCCACGATGGTGTAGAGCTTGCCCTTGAAATCGATGCACATGCCGTTCTTGAAATCTGCGGTGGAAATAGCCACGGGTGTAATCCTCTCTATGAAAAAAGCAACGCCCCATTATAACCATATCGGGATGTAGTGCCAATGCCCCTTCATGGGGTTTCGATGATGCCGGGTGCGTGTGCCCGATTCCCCGATCGTCGAATTGAGCGCGAGAAAGGCCGCAGCGGCTCCATCACAGGCGGAAGCGCCGTTAGGCGCCGGCAAACGGGAGGGCCTTTTGGCCCGGCCGCGGCGGCCCTCTCCCCGCAGGCATAAGGCGTAAAACCGCGCAGCGCCGCACCGAACAGCCGAGCATCCGGTTGGGCACCCCGTCATCGGCGGACAATCGACGGCCTCCGGCGAATTGCAAGGCGCCAGCAGCGCTATCAGATGGCCGCTATGCCGCCAACGCAGGGATGGGCATCGCGGCGGTGTTATAAATTGGCGATTATGTTTGATTTTCGTCAAATGATCAGCATGATTGTTATAAATTCTTCGTAATGTTTGATTTTTGCGAGGCACCTCGAGTAGCAGCGGGTTTCGCTTTGCATATCCCCAGTTCAGACGGACGCGCTTTCGGCACTACGAGAACCCCCTCCAGAAAATCAAACATTTGCCGGGTTTTTTAACATTTGACATCGACGACGGCCTATAATCATACATAACTCGATTTTCTTAACATGCCGAGTGACGGCATTTCACCCGGGATGCCGTCCGCGGCCTTAGAAACGAAAGGATGCCGGCATGAAGCTATTCGTTTCCCACAAAACCGCGCTTGCGTATTGGCGCGAGCACTTTCCGCTCGATTCCGAACTTGGAGCGCCCGCGCGAGCGAGCGCGACGGAGCAATGCGCCTCGCTGAAGTCCGATGTCCTCGCCCTGATGCCCGAATCGTGGATTCTCCCCGATGGCACCGTCGACGTGCTCGTCTTCGACGCCGCAGCGCGGCGTCAATCGAAGAGGATTCGCTGCCGCCTTTGGAGCGGCAACATCCCCGCGGGCGCTTTCTTCAAGGACGGCGACGTGTGCGTGTCGTCTCCCGAATTCACGTTCCTGCAGATGGCAAGCCAACTCAGCATGGCAAAGCTCATCGCGCTCGGATGCGAACTGTGCGGAATCTACGTGCTGTTGCCCAAAAACCGGCGACACCCTGGCGCGATAGACGACCACCCGAAACGCATCGCACCGTTGACGAACATCGAAAAGCTCAGCGCATTCCTGGCCCAAGCCACAGGCGCGAACGGCATACTGAAAGCACAACGGGCGCTGCGATACATCGCCGAGGGCTCGAAGTCCCCGATGGAAACCATGACCTACCTGCTGTTATGCCTTCCACCGAAGCTTGGAGGATACGGGCTGCCCAGGGCGGTCCTCAACCCGGAGATCCCCCTCGACGACGAGGCGGCAACCATCGCCCGCCGCCGAAGGGCGGAAGGCGATATCTGCTGGCCCGACAAGCACCTCGACATCGAATACCACGGCGAGATCCACGTCGGCGCCCTGAAGATGCAAGATGACGTGGGCCGTATCTTGGGAATCGAGAAAATGGGCTGGCGCGTCATCACCATAACGAGCCCGCAGGTGTTCGACCCGATTCGCTTCGAAACCGTCGCGAAGGAAGCAGCCGCCCATCTCAAATGGCGCTTATATCCTCAGGTGCTCGGCGATACCGCCGCCAGGCGAGAGCTCCGCGACGAACTCGAATCGTGGATGTTCGCAGAGTAGGCATTGGACGCAATTCGATGCGGGGGCCGGGTCAGAGAGGCGGGCGTTTTCGCCGCGTCTCACGCTTTGGCCGCAGGTCAAACGCGGCCCCGCCGCACCGGATGCGCTACGCCCCCACGACCACCAGTTCGTGCGTGCTCGTGCCGAAGGGCTCGTAGCCGGTTTCGGTCACGAGGCCGCAGTCTTCCAGGCGCATGCCGAACGACCCGGGGATGTAGATGCCGGGCTCGACCGTCACGACCGCGCCCACGGGAAGCGGTTGCTTGTTGCGCGGGGAAAGCACCGGGTTCTCGTGGATGTCCAGGCCCACGCCATGCCCCAGGCCGTGGCCCATCTTCCCCCCGAATCCGCCTTCCGCCAGCACGGCCTCGGCATGCGCATGCACATCGGCGCCAACCACGCCGGCACGCACCATGGCCTCGCATTCCTCGTTCGCGCGGCGCAAGACCGCATAGGCCCGCCGCAGTTCGGCGGAAGGCTCGCCCACGAACACGGTGCGCGTCATGTCCGAGCAGTACCCGCCCTTGCGCGCGCCGAAATCCATCACGATGGCATCCCCTGGTTGAATGACGGCGTCACCGGGTTGCGCGTGCGGGCTGCTGCCGTGCGCGCCCGTGGCCACGATTGTGGGAAACGCCAGGCCATCGGCGCCCTGCGCCATCATGAAGTTGTCGAGCTCGAGCTGCACCTGCCGCTCGGTCATGCCCGGGCGGATGTATTCCACGATGTGCGCAAACCCCGCGTCGGTTATCGCCTGCGCGGCCTTCAGCCGCTCGGCCTCGAACGCGTCTTTTTGCTCGCGCAACGTGAGGATGGCATCGGCCGTGGCCACGAGTTCCCCTGCAAACGCGGCATCTGCCAGGGCTTTCTCGAAAGCGGCATGCTCGCGTACGCTCATCATGTCGTCGAAGCCCAGGCGCGCAGCGTCGCCCAAGCGCGCGGCGCACCAGGCGGCATGCGATTTCGGCTCGGCGTCCACCGCGATGGGGCCTCCCTCGGCCTCGCGCGCGCAGGCTTCCGAATAGCGGGAATCGGTGTGCAGCACGGCCGCACCGGGCGTGACGAGCACGCAATGCGCCTGCTCCTCGTCGAACACGCCGTCGAACGACGTGAGCCACGCGATGTCGGAAGTACCACGTACCACGAAGGCATCGAGCCCCCGTTCCGCCATCCATGCGCGCACGCGCCCCAACCGCAGCTGTGCCGCCTCGCCATTCGCCATGCCGACATCCTTTCCCTCGCAAAACC
>SUUF01000072.1:8191-10337 GCA_015062635.1 Coriobacteriaceae bacterium
GGGGGTTGCCGGGTGCGCCGGTGCCCTCTTGTGTTCTTGTGTAATTCCGCGCGCCCCACGCGCGCCTTGGCTATTATAGCCCCATGAAGACTCCTTCTAACATCCAGCTCGAGAAGCAGGTCGACGGGTATTCGCCCGACACCGGAAGCGAGGCCGTCGCCGCCATCGAAGCCGATAAATCCCAGGTCGAACGCATGGATGCCCCATCCGTCGCCACCGCGGGCGAAAGCGGCACGAGCCACACGATCCTCGTGATGCATTCCTCGGTGGGCTCGGGCCACCGCAGCGCCGCCGATGCCATCGGGCAGATGCTCGAGAAGATGCGCGACGAGGGCACGCCCGCCTTCCCCGACGGGTCGCCCTTGCCTCCCGACACCAAGATCATGGTCCTCGACTCGCTCGATTACGGCCGCATCCACTTCAACGGCGACCACTGGGCATCGTCGTTCACCGGGGCGACGCGTCCCTGGTACGACCTCACCTGGCGCTACACCTTCACCGGCCGCCTGCTGTGGGGAGGCGGCACCGGTATCTCGACCGTCATGTTCCCCCGCTTCACCACGCTCGTGCGCGAGGTGAGGCCGATGGCCGTCATCGCGACGCACATCATGGGCGCGAACATCGCGGTGGGCGCCCGCATGCTCACGAAGCAGAACTTCCCCATCGTGTCGGTGCCGACCGACTACGAGACCGAGGGCCTGTGGCCGCACCGATTCACCGATGCGTTCTGCGTGGGAACCGAATACATGGCCGAGACCCTGCGCGCGCGCAAGATCCCCGAAGAGAAGATCCGCATCACGGGCATCCCCACGCGCACCGATTTCCTTCAGGAATACGACCCCGTGCAGGCCCGGGAGGAATTCGGGCTCCCCGCCGACAAGAAGATCGTGCTCGTGCTGGCAGGCGCGAAGCTGCCGGCGCCATACCGGCTGTTCCGCGAGCGCATCGACCAGACGCTTCCCTACCTGCACCAATATGCCGGCATGCACTTCGTCATCATCTGCGGAAGCGACCGGGAATACTCGGCGCAGGTCCGCGGGCGCGTACGCGAGCTGGGGCTGCAGAACGTCACCGTGATCGACTACTGCGACCAGATGGCCAAGCTCATGTGCACCGCCGACCTGGCCATCTGCAAGGCGGGCGGACTCACCGTCACCGAATGCCTGTGCACGCGCACGCCGATGATCCTCGTCGGCCGCGCCTATGGGCAGGAGAAGGCCAACGTGAACATGCTCACGAGCAACGGCGCCGCGATGCACGTCACCACCCCGCGCGAGTTGCGCAGCCGCCTCGACCGGTTCACCGCGAACCCCCGGCTGCTCGACTCCATGCTGTTCAACTCGAATCTGCTGCGCAAGCCGAATGCCGCGCAGGACATCATCCGCGTCACGCTCGAGCTCGTGGCGCAAACGCCCGGCGCGGGAACCACGCATCGCTGGCATCGCCGCCTGCCCGAGCTGTACCTGCTGAGCCTGTCGCTGGGCGATAGGCCCGCGCATATCCGCTGACGCGCCAAGGGTCGCCATGTTCCAGAAACCAACGCCGCTCACGACCGGCCTCATCATCGCCTGCATCATCTGCTACCTGCCCGAGCTCATCGGGTTCAACGTGAACGGATGGCTCGCGGTGTCGCCCTACTCGCCCTACTACGCGCCGTGGCAGCTGGTAACAGCCATGTTCGCGCATGGATCGATCGACCACCTGGCCATGAACATGGTATCGCTGTGGTGGCTTGGGACGATGCTCGAGAAGATGCAGGGCACCGTGCGCTTCGCCATCGTGTACTTCGTAAGCGGCATTTTGGGCAACCTTGCGTTCGCGCTGTTGGGGTCGAGCTTCGCCGTGGGCGCCTCGGGTGCCATCTTCGGATTGCTGGGCGCCGTGGCCGTGCTGCTGTACCGCCACCGCTCGCAGCCGTTCGCGCGCGCGATGCTGCAGGGCCTCGGCGTGATGATCGCCATCAACGTCGTGAACAGCTTCATGCCCGGCATCGCCCTGGAGGCGCATTTCGGCGGCCTGCTTGCCGGCGCCCTGATCGAGGCCATCATCCTGGCCATCGGCGGAAACGAGCAGAAATACGCCGCCTTCCGCCGGCTTGACGCCTAGCGCGACGATACCCCAGTGCAACGATACCCCGTAGCCTTCG
>SUUF01000073.1:0-3726 GCA_015062635.1 Coriobacteriaceae bacterium
GTGGCCAACCTTTCCGCGCTCGTCATCGTGCTGTTCTTCGCCACGACGATGATCGCCCAGTTCGTGGGCGGCGCGAAGCTGTTCGCGTACGTTACCGGCTACGATTACGTGCTGGGGCTCGCCATCTTCGGCATCGCCGTCATCCTGTTCACCTCCATCGGCGGTTTCCGCGGCGTGGCCGTTACCGACGCGCTGTGCGGCATCGCGATGATCATCGGCATCTGCGTGCTTGCCGGCGGCATTCTGTCTGCAGGCGGCGGATACGAGAACATCATGGACACCATCGCGACCAACCATCCCGAGATGATGGAGCCGCTCTCGGGCGGCAACATGCCCATCGGGCTGTACTTCACGCAGTGGCTGTTGGTGGGCATCTTCACCTTCGCCCTGCCGCAGTCGCTGGTGCGCACGATGGGCTTCAAGGACACGAAGTCGCTGCATAGCGCCATGATCTGGGGCACCGTCATCATCGGCGCCATGATGATCGGCGTCACCGCCCTCGGCGTGCTTTCCGCGGGCGTCCTCACCGAGCCGCTCGATGCATATGGCGGAAGCGTCGACAACATCATCCCGCAGACCATCGTGGCGACCCTGCCCACGTGGCTTGCCGGCATCGCCATCGTCGGCCCCATCGCGGCGTCCATTTCCACGGTATCCTCGCTGCTCATCGCCTCGTCGTCCGCCATCATCAAGGACCTCTGGCTGCATTACTCCGAGCGTTCCGGCAAGACCGTCCAGGACCACAAGGTGGCCACGGCCAGCCAGGCCATCACGCTCATCATCGGCGCGCTGGTGTTCGTGCTGTCCATCGTTCCGCCGGATGTCATCTGGAAGATCAACATGTTCGCCTTCGGCGGCCTCGAGACCGCGTTCTGCTGGACCTTCGTCGGCGCGCTGTTCTGGAAACGCGCGAACAAGACCGGCGCCATCTGGGGCATGGTCTTGGGCGTGGGCGCGTACTGCGTCTGCATGGCGCTCGGGTTCAAGATCTTCGGCCTGCATCAGATCACCATCGGCCTGACGGTTGCGCTCGTGGCCTTCGTCGTCGGGTCGCTCGCCGGCAAGCCCAGCGACGAGAAGAAACTCGCGGTGTTCTTCGGCTAAACAGGTCACACAACCTTGGTGTAAAGGGGCGGCCCTAGGGGAGGCCGCCCCTTTCGCATGCCTGCGAGCCCATTTGTTGGCTCGTGGGCGGAGTGCTCGCTCGAAGAAGGCGCGTCTCGCCGAGCGCTCATGTCTCTAACGCGCTGTTTCTCGTTGCAACTCAAAAAGCAGACTGTGTCGAAGCTCGTTGCGACGTTGCTGCCAGCTTGCATCCATTGCGCGTTTCTGAATGCCGAGCATTCGCCTGAGACCATGTGCGAATTCGTCAAATCCCTCCGCATCCATTACCTGGTCGCGCGTGAGCGGTAGCACGCGGACATCTGCCACGGTGAGCTCGACCTCGCGTCGCGAGTCGCGATATCGAGACCACTCTCCGCTATGCTTGTCGTCGCTGTTGTATTCGACGTCGATATTCGGTCCCTTCCAGAACAGGTCGGGGTATCGCTCGATGGTTTCGGTGCCAGATGGGTTCTTGATGGTGAGCTTCGGATTGAGGAGGGGCTTGGGCAGTCCATAGCCGCCATAGCGTTTGGGCAGGCAAAGGAGCAGGTACACGGCTGTTTCCATGGGCGATGCCGAGCCATCGAGCACGTATTGCGCTGCCGTTCGGGCTTTCACCACGCCGCCGTGGCCCTTCAATCGCTCGAGGAAAAGCCGCAGATGCCGCGCCTGCAGGATGGGCGGGATATCGAATGTGCATCCCTTGTCTTCTTGTGCACGTTTGGAGTGGGTGGCGGAGGGAAGCTCCCATCTGCTGTAGGTTCCGCAGAGCTCCATGCCTGTTTTGACCAACTCGATAAGATCGTATTTTGCGCCGAGCCTGAGGAACGCGTATTGGGGCGTGCATATGCATATGCCGTGGCCGATATCGAGAAACGACCCAAAAGGAATCTCTCGCGAGAATACATGCGTTACCAGTTGCTTCGTACGGGTGGCCATGGCACGCTCGGAAACGAACGCGTGAATGGGCTGGCCAGCGTGTTCAAGCAGGAAATGTGCCGAGACATCGAGCTCTTCGATGTCGCGAGTGGTTTTGATTGCGTCGTTCATCAGACGTTTCCTGCAAGCAGCGGCTTCGATTCCGTCTTTGCCGCCCACAGATCGCAGATAGCGCATGAGTGCGAGCGACGATTCTTGGTTCAGATAAATCCTCATGAGCGCCTCCGTTGTAATCACTTTTCCATATTTTCACACTTTTCCGAGGTAATCAGAAGATTTCAGGGCAAATTTCGTCACCCGGCGGAGACGAGACCGGTATCATCCCAGGTCATCCATGGTGGTTAGAAGAGCCTAATTATTAGATGCACTCAAAACCTTCTGAATACCTCGGGAAAATGCTTGAAATCGGAAAAGTGATTACAAAAATCTGGGGAACAAGCCTGATTGCCGTCATTTTGCCTCTAAAAACACTAGATATTGTGCCATGTTGGTATTTAAGGGGGCAAAACCCGGGTCTAGGCCTATATGCCACAACATGTGGGGGTTGATGATAAGATTGTTGCCTCTGATGCGTTGCGTTCGCCTGCACCGCATCAAGTTGCGGGGTGGGCAGGCGCTGCGTATTGCCCTAGTCACTTGTGCGATGTAGTTACGTTCAGCTGATTGCGCCGCCTTGAATCTGGTCCGGTGCTTCGTCGGTTTTGATTGCCTGTATCGTATCGGGCTCGCCCGCGCTACATTGAGTGGGCTGTAACCGTATCGCGGCCATTTGCCGTAGCGTCCTGAGAACACCGGTGCTGCCCTGTTCCTCTAAAATGGGAGATGCCGAGTGAAAGAGGCAAGTCAGGGCAAGAGGAAGGGTGTCGTCATGAAATTGAAGGATTGCCGGTACGAGGGTTCGGGGAAGTTCCACATTGCCGATTATCCGACCTCTGCCAAAGTCGATAAGGCCGACCGCGCGGAGGTCGAGGCATGCATGGCGGCCAATATCGAGAAGATGGTCGAGCTGCAGGACAAGCTGTATGCCCAGGGCACCGAGGGCGTGCTCGTGATGATCCAGGCGATGGACGCCGCCGGCAAGGACGGCACGATAAAGCACGTGATGAGCGGCTTGAACCCGCAGGGCATGGAGGTGTACAGCTTCAAGCAGCCGAGCAAGGAGGAACTTGCGCACGATTACCTGTGGCGCGCGGCGTGCCATCTGCCGAAACGCGGTAACATCGGCCTGTTCAACCGCAGCTACTACGAGGATGTGCTGGTGGTGCGCGTGCATGGCCTGTGGCACGGCTACGCGATGCCGAAGCGCTGCCTCGACATGGGCGAAGACGAGTTCTTCGCGCAGCGCTATCGCCAGATCGTGAATTTCGAGGACCACCTGTACGAGAACGGGTACCGGCTGGTGAAGATCTACCTGCACCTGGGACTCGACGAGCAGCGCAAGCGCTTCCTCGCGCGCATCGACGAACCTGCCAAGAATTGGAAGTTCTCGGCGGGCGATTTGGACGAGCGCGATCTGTGGCCGCAGTACATGGACGCCTTCGAGGCGTGCATCGGCGCCACGGCAACCAAACGGAACCCCTGGTACGTCATTCCCGCCGACCAGAAGTTCTATGCCCGGTATCTGGTGAGTCAGGCGGTGCTCGAGGCGCTCGAGGCGTGCGACCCGCAGTATCCGCAGCTTTC
>SUUF01000073.1:3826-10085 GCA_015062635.1 Coriobacteriaceae bacterium
GTTAGGCCATGCCCATCCAGAAGGCGATCTTCGGGATGTAGCCCATCACCAGGATGATGATGATCAGCGCGGGGATGCCCCATTTCACCCAGGGGTACACGGCGGCGGGGAATTTCATGCCGTCGCCGGCGTCGGCCTCCTTCAGGAAGTTCTCCCAGCCCCAGCCTGATTTTCGCGTGCAGAACAGCACGAAGATGAGCGAACCGAGCGGCAGCAGGTTGTTCGAGACGATGAAGTCCTCGATGCTCTGGATGTCGCCGATGCCGGGAAGCTGCACGTCGGCCCACACGTTGTAGCCGAGTGCGCACGGCAGGCTGAGCACCGTCACGAGCGCGGCAGTGCGGGCTACGACCTTGCGGCGCGGCAGCTCCCACTTGTCCATGCTCCAGGCGATGAGGTTCTCGAAAACGGCGATGACGGTGGAAAGCGCGGCGAAGCTCATGAACAGGAAGAACAATGAGCCCCACAGCTGGCCGAGCGGCATCTGCTCGAAGACGCTCGGCAACGTGACGAACACGAGCGCCGGGCCTTGCCCCGCATCGACGCCGAACGACATGCAGGCGGGGAAGATGATGAGGCCGGCCATGAGCGCGACGAAGGTGTCGAGGCCGCACACGCGCAGCGCCTCGCCGGTGAGCGAGCGGTCCTTGCCGATATAGCTGCCGAAGATCTCCATTGCCGCGATGCCGAGCGAGAGCGTGAAGAACGCCTGGCCCATAGCGGCGTATACCGCCTCGCCGAAGTGGCCCCATTGCTCGGCAGGCGTGGCGCCCGCGAAGAGCGCGCCGAAATCGGGCAGCAGGTAGAACTCGAGGCCCGCTTCGGCGCCGGGCAGCGTGACGGCGCGCACGACGAGCACGCACAGCAGGATGAGCAGGCACACCATCATGAATTTCGTGATGCGCTCGACGCCCTTCTGCAGGCCGAGGCTGCACACGAGGAATCCGAGGATGATGGTGAAGAGCATCCAGGCGACGAGCTCGGACGGATCGGCGAGCATCGTCCCGAACACGGCGGCGACGCCGTCCGGGTCGAGGCCGTTGAATGCACCGGTCGCCATCTTCACCACGTAGTTCAAGAACCAGCCGCATACCGTGGTGTAGAACATCATCAGCATGAGACAGCCGATGAACGCCACCCAGCCGAACCAGTTCCATTTACCCGATGGTTGCAGGATGCCGAATGCCTTCGCCGCCGATTTCTGGCTCGCGCGGCCAACCGAGAATTCCATGACCATCACGGGCAGGCCCAAGATGACCAGGAACACAAGGTACATGATGACGAATGCGGCCCCGCCGTACTCGCCGGTGATATAGGGGAAGCGCCAAATGTTTCCCAAGCCGATGGCGCAACCCGCCGAAATAAGGATGAATCCCAGGCGAGACGCGAATTGCTCGCGTCCGCCCGATGAAGCGTCTGCCATGATGCCCTCCCATAGTCCGTTACAAGCAACCGCGCCATTCTACCTGATAGCGATGCTGTGTGGGAGGGCGCTGTGCAATGTGGGCCAGGTGGCGTGTGAACGGGGCCGGATTCCCGGCCCCGCTGGGCATTGCGATGCGCGCCGCGCTTACTTGACGCCGCCGCCGGGGTAACCGTCGACCGCCAAGTCGAGGCGCACTTCCTCGAGGAAATAGTCATGCATGCTGTCGCGCATGGGCATGGTCTGGCGAATCTTGATGGCGCCCATCGGGCAGCGCTCTTTGCAGTAGCCGCAGCCCATGCAGGTTTCCTGGTTCACGACCATCTTTCCGTCAGACCCGCGGAACTGGATGGCGTCTTGCGGGCAATAGGCCGGTTCTTCCACGCACTTGCCGCAGCCGATGCACAGGTCGTGGTCGACCGTGGCGGTGAATCCCGACGGGCTGAAGCGCCGGCGGATGTCGGGCGTGGTCTCCTTGCAGAGGTTGAGCGCCGTGCAGCAACAGGGGCAGCAGAAGCAGATCTCGACCATGTCGGACATCAAGTCGTTGCGCAGGCCCCACACGAGCTGCTCGACCTGCACCCACAGCGACATGCACACCAAGCCCTCGGCGGCTGCGCGGTCGACCTTGGCGAGCGCCTCCTCGGTGCTTATCTCGCGCGCGATGCGGTGGTCGGTGACCTCGCGCCCGCCGCGTCCGAGGAACATGCATGCGATGTCGTGCGGCACGCGCTGGCAGTTGTTGGCGGTGCGGCACAGGCACTTGTCCATCGCGCCGATGTAGTCGGCCTTGCGGATGGCCTCCTTCACGAGGTCGATGGGGATGACCGTGTTCTGCGCCTTGTCGGCGAGGTCGACGTCGACGTTCAGGTTGTAGGCGGTGCCGCCCGAATACCCGCGGTCGGAGTTCATCATCAGCACGCTGCGCATGAAGTTGCCCTGGGGTCCGGTCTTCTTCGCGGACCAATGGAGGATGCCCCTCATCGCGTGGAAAGCCGCGGCGTAGCCCCCGAAGTTCCAGGGGCGCGCCGAGAACTGCGGCCAGAAGGCGTCTTTCACGCCCAGGCCGTGCGGATGGTTTTCGAACACCGGCTTGTCGGGACGCTCCTTGCGGCGCAGGCGCTCCTCGTCGAGATACAGGACCTCGCCTTGCTCGTTGATGTTGTCGTACGATGCGGGGACCTCCGCGGTGAGGCCCTTCTTGGTGAGCATCTTCTCCATGGCGTTCCTGTCTCCTTGAGCCCTCGATGGGGTGCGTGGCGCCTTTTTGCGCCGTTCCAGCTAAATCGTGCTTCCCTTCCTTGCCGTATGCGGGTAGTATAGCAATAACAGTATATATATTGAAATTGGTCAAATGCAGGTGTCTGATGGGGGAAGAAGGGTGCGGAACGGGTCGGGCCGCACAGATGCCCCGCCCAGGCCACGACGATGGGGAGGCCCAATGGCGCGACCGCGCAACAACGAGCTGTTTGCCCGCGTGACGCATGCCGCATTCCGGCAGTTCCACGAACGCGGCTACGTGAAGGCGACCTATGCCTCCATCGCCAAGGAGGCGGGCTGCACGACGACGATCGTCCAAGATTATTACGGGAAGAAAGACCGGCTCGCCCGCGCGTTCTTCGATGAGCTCATCGAGGTCATACGCCACGAGTCGCATATGTGGGCCGAGGAGGGGAACGGCCCCGGTGTCGAGGTCGGCTCGTTTGCCGAGCGGTTCCGCGACGGGTGCCTGTACTATGCCTACCTGCAGGGGCATTGCCGCCAATACCTGCTCGAGACCACGCAAGACGTCTCCATCTCGAATGCCGTCCTGCTCGACATGGCCCGCTGGGCGTTCACCGACTCGCAGCGTGCCGACGTGATGGACGACCCGCGCAGCGTCGAGCGCATCATCAGCAGCCTCGGCGGTTTCCACGCCCTCTTGCATCACCAGCTGACCCATGGCGAGTCGTTCGACGTGCAGCGTCACTTCACCGACTTGGCGCTTACCTGGCTCGATATCCTGGGCTACACACGCGATGAGATTCTGGCGATCGTGCGGGACGGGTACCTTGGTGCGGGTGAGTATCAGGAGATTTGCGGGCGCATCGCCCGGCATTACCGGTGATGCGCCCGCATTCGGCGGGCATGCCCGCCGAGGTTCGGAAAACCGTTAGTGGCGGCAGGCGTCTTCGGGGGTCATCCGGCGCACCTTGCCTTCGGCGAGCAGCGCGATGGCCGCGCCGACGATGGGCTCGGTCTGCTCGAAGTACACCGTCATGCCGCCCTGCGTGAAGCGCATCAGCGGCGGCATGCCCATGCCGGCGGCCAAGATGCCGTCGAGACCCAGGCCCAGCACGTGCTCGATGACGTTCCCGCAGCCGCCTTCGCCATGCTCGACGTTCTTCTGCGATTCGACGGAAACGATGTTCATCTGGTCGTCAAGCTCGACGATGGTCAGGTAGGGCGCATGTCCGAAATGTCCGCTGCGCATGCTTGCGAGGCCGTTGGCGTTCTCGCTGGGTACGGCGATTCTCATGAGGTCTCCTATCGGTGGAATTGGCCGCTTGGTTTTCGCACTAGTATATAACCACGTTGCAGCTTCCCGATGGCGACTTCGCGAAAGGCCACGATGTTGTGGTAGGGTTTCCGGATCGCGATGACGCGACGGGCGTGGAAAGAGGCGACATGAGACAAGACCGGCTGGGCCTGATTCTGGCGGTATATCTGACGGGTCTGCTCATCGGTGGACTATACGTGGGCATGGTGTCGCCGGCGCGCACCGTCGTCCAGGCTGATTTCGGCATAGACGGCGCGACCGGTATTTGGATGATCAACATCTACACGCTCTTCTACGCGGCGCTGATTCCCGTCATCGGGAAGATCGCCGACCGTCGCGGCCGCAAGAACGTGTTCACCATCTGCATGGGCGTATTCTGTGCGGGGTCCATCCTATGCGGAGTGTCACAGCAGGTGGGGGGATTCGGGTTGCTGCTGGTGGGTCGCGTCGTGCAGGCGGCGGGTGCCGGCGGCATCATCCCCGTGGCGAACGCGGAAATCGGCACGACGTTCCCGAAAGAGAAGCGCGGCATGGCGCTCGGCATCGCGGCGGTGGTCGTCGGGGTCTCGAACGTCTTCGGCGCCGTGGCCGGTAGCGCGATCGTCGATGCGTTCGGAATGGCGAACTGGCCGGTGATGTTCTACCTGTGCGTCCCGTTCTGCCTGGCGGTTATCGCGGCGGCGCATTTCCTGCTGCCGGCGAGCGCGACCGCGTCCGACCGCCCGCCGATGGATATGGCGGGCTCGGTGCTGTTCGTGTTGTTCGTGCTGCTGATGCTGCTCGGGGTGAAGGGACTCGATTTCACCGCGCTTGCCGCATCGCTGGCCGATGCCGGCACATGGGTGCCGCTCGTGCTGGCGCTCGCCATGCTTCCGCTGTTCCGCCTGGCCGAACGACGTGCGGTCGATCCGGTGTTCCACTTGGAGTACCTGCACAACCGCCCCATCGTCATCACGATGGCCGTGTCGTTCTTTATCGGATGCTTCGTCATCTCGCTCGTGCTCGTCCCCGAGCTTGCCGAGCAGATGCTCGGCCTTCCGGTGGGCACGGGCGGCTATTATGTGCTGGCCATCGGGCTCACGTCGTTTGTGGCCACGCCGGTGGCGGGCAAGGTCATCGACAAGGTCGGCCCGAAACCGGTCATCTTGCTCGGGTTTTCCATCTCCATCATCGGCTTGCTGTTCCTGGCGCTGGTGGCGATGGCTGCGCCGAGCCCCATCACGCTGGCGGCGGGTTTGGCCATCGTGGGCCTCGGCATGGGCATGGCGATGGGCGCGCCGACGAACTACATGATCCTCGAGAACACGGGCCCCGAGGAAAGCACCTCGGCCATCGCGACCATCACGCTCATCCGGCAAATCGGCACGACGCTCGCCCCGGCCATCTTCATCGCGCTCATCGCGACGGCGCCGGGTTCCGACGGATACCGCAACATGCTGCTCGGGGTGGCCGCCTTCAATTGCTGCGCGCTCGTGCTCATGCTGTTCTACCACAGCCCCCGCGCCGATAGGCGATGATGCCCGCTCGCACCCCGCAGCTCGCGCAAAGGCGTGCGCGGTCATGCCGCATGCGGGTTCGGGAGTATTCGAGCAGATGCTAGACGCGTCTTCTGCCAGGCGTTAGCATACGCGGATGGCACATGTGACGGCATCGGGGTTCCACGCGCGATGGTGCGCGTTCTTCAGCACGCCCGGGAGGAACCGGGCGTTGCGCTATGCGTTGTTCGCCATCGCCGTCTACATCCTCGCATTTTCCATCGCGCTCGCCCGCACCGCGCAGCTGGGCACGTCGCCCATTGCGGCGATACCCAACGTCTGCAGCTATGTGTTCGCCCCCATCACCATCGGGCAGTTCCAGATCTTGATGAACCTGCTGATGGTGTTGGGCCAAATCGCCCTGAACCGCAGCTTCAAGAGGCCGGTCGAGTTCTTCCAGATGTTCATGGCGGTGTTCCTCGGCGCGTTCGTCGACTTCAACGTGTTCCTGCTGCAGGGCTTGCCGGTGGACGGTTATATCGGTGCCTGGGCGTGGACGGCGCTCTCGATCGTGCTGCTGGCGCTGGGCGTCGCGCTCGAATTGGTGGCCGATGCCATCATGATGCCCGGCGAGGGCATCGTGGTTTCCATCACCATCGTCTCGCAGCGTCCGTTCGCGCGCTGCAAGGTCGCCTTCGACGTGTCGTGCATCGTCGTGGCAGCCGCCATCGCGCTGGTGGGGCTCGGCAACCTCACGGGCGTGCGCGAGGGCACCATCGCCACCGCCCTGCTTACCGGCCCCATCGTGAAAGTCATGAATCG
>SUUF01000007.1:0-1539 GCA_015062635.1 Coriobacteriaceae bacterium
TCGTACATATGTGCTATTCTAGGGACGGTGGCAGCGAGATGGGAGGTGATGATGGGCCGCGAATACCTGTGCATCGACTTGAAGTCGTTCTACGCGTCGGTGGAATGCGTCGAACGCGGGCTCGACCCGTTGACGACCGACCTCGTGGTGGCCGACGCGTCCCGCACCGACAAGACCATCTGCCTCGCGGTTTCCCCCAGCTTGAAGGCGAAGGGCGTGCGCAACCGCTGCCGCGTGTTCGAGATTCCCCCGCACCTGAACTACATCATGGCGCCACCGCGCATGAAACACTACATCGACGCCTCCGCCAACATCTACGCCATCTACCTGAAGTACATCAGCAAGGAAGACATCCACGTCTACTCCATCGACGAGGCCTTCATGGATGTGACGCATTACCTGGACTATTACGGCTGCACGACCCGCGAGCTCGGCGAGCGCATCCGCCAGGACATCCTCGACACGACGGGAATTCCCGCGACTTGCGGCATGGGCCCGAACCTGTACCTGGCGAAAGTGGCGCTCGACATTTCGGCCAAGCACAGCGCCGATTTCTTCGGCGCGCTCGACGAAGAGAGCTACCGCGCCACGCTCTGGGACCACAGGCCCCTCACCGACTTCTGGCGCGTGGGTCCGGGCACCGAACGCCGGCTGCACGAGCTGGGCATCCGCACGATGGGCGAGCTTGCACTCTACCCCGACCAAGAGCTGCTCTACCAGACGTTCGGCGTCGACGCCGAGATCCTCATCGACCACGCCTGGGGGCTCGAGCCGGTCACGATCGCCGACATCAAGGCCTACCGGCCGCAAACGCATTCGCTCGGCAACGCCCAGGTGCTCGGGTGCGCATATTCGTTCGACGACGCGCTGCTCGTGGCCAAGGAGATGACCGACCAGATTTGCCTCGAGCTCGTCGAGCGCAGCCTCGACGCCGAGTCGATCACGCTCTCGGTGGGCTACGAGAAGGCGAACGGCATGATTCCGCCGCACGGCCATGGCATCGCCCACCTGCCGGGACGCACGAATTCGCGCGCAGCCATACTCGAGGCGATGACGTCGCTGTTCGAGCGCGTGGTCGACCGCACCCTGCCCGTGAAACGCCTGTGGGTGGTGGTCAACGACACGCAGCCCGAAGGCGAAGGCCAGCTAAGCCTGTTCTCGCCGGCCGCCGAGACGCCGGAAGCCGCCGCCGAAGAACGCACGCGCCAGGAGGCTATCTTGGACATCAAGCGCAAATTCGGGAAGAACGCGCTGCTGAAGGGCATCGATCTGATGCCCGCCGCAACGCAGCGGGAACGCAACGCGCAGATCGGAGGACACCGCAGTGGCGAAGCGCTCTAACGCAGCAGGCGGCGCGGGGTTCCAGCCGATGCCCGGCCCCTCGAACGACCCGCGCCTGAACGGCATCGGCCGGCCGCGCATGACACCGGCCGAGCGCGCCAAGATCTTCATGCCCTTCAACCCGCTGAAGGGCTTCACGGAAGCCCTGCGCGAGAAGGAGCGCGAGGCCGAGGCGCGCGACGACCTGCTCTGGCACAC
>SUUF01000007.1:1639-5665 GCA_015062635.1 Coriobacteriaceae bacterium
ATCTCGGCGAGCAGGCATGCCTCCAGGTACAGCTGGATGGACACCTTGCCCGGGCGCTTTGCGTTCTGCTCCTTGATGTAGGCCTTCAAGGTCTCGGACGGCCTCTCGCCGGCATCGATGGTCTCGTAGCCGTGGCCGCTCGCACCGGCCGCCTTCAGCTCGTCCACCGTGGCGTCAATATAGGTGAGGCAATAGAAGTCGGGCTTCATGCCCTTCGGCACGCGGGCCATGCCCAGCACCTTCGTCTTCAGGTGGAAGCGCTTCGGGATCTCGCACTCCAGGCGCAGCTTGTATTCCGCGCCGTGGATGACGATGCCCTGCAGCGTGTCGACGTTCTCGTCGTCGATGTAGTCGTGCCAGCTCGTGACGCCCGAGCCGCTCGGCATGAGCTTGCCCTTGTTGTTCTGGGCATCCCAACCCTGGCGCGTGATGATGATCTGGTTGTCCTTCGTGATGGCGATGGTGTTCGCGCCGATGGGGTTCACGGCGTAGTTCGAGGAGATCGGGAACACGACGCCGTAGTCGTTATACAGGTAGTTCGAGCCGCGGAACTCGATGGTGCCCTTCTCGCCACGATAGTTGTACGGGAAGGAATAGAAGGTGGCCAGCATGTCGAAGTACTCGGCACGCGCGATCTTCACGACCGTGGTGTCGCCGTACAGGTCGCTCTTCAGGTTGCACACGCGGTGGTTCTCGTAACCTTCCTTGTCCGCGCGGTTCAGCTGGAAGTCGAGCATGATCTGCGAATACTTCGCGTACTTCTCGGGAATCTGGTACGGCGCGGTCTCCTCGACGGCGATATCCGCGGAGCGCAGGTGGTTGTTCACCGCGTCACTGATGATGTACTGGTGCTCGTACTTGCCGTCGTTGTACTTGCGGAACTCGAAGCCGGCGTTGATGTCGGTCTGCGAGAGCGTGGCGTTCTCGAGCAGGGTCAAAGAGGGTTCTACGGGCATATTCTGACCAATCCTTCCCAGGAATCGGATATTTGCACAGCGGTGCATAAGTGTAGCGTTTTCCCAGAAGATTGATACCCTTTCGACAACTTCACCAGAAGGAAACCGGCTAAATCCAGAATACTGGTGAACACAGGCGGCTGCGCAGACCAGCCGCTGGCGGTGCCGCGGCATCGCAAGACAGCCGGGCGAATATGCCGGCCATTTTAATGACCACCTCTATCGCTCGCCGGAGTCGCCCTCCATGAGCTGGACGTATTCCAGCTGCCGCTCGGCGGCGCGCGCGTGGGTGCGGGTTGCTTTCCGGGCGCGCTTCACCTCATACATGTGGGCATCGGCGGCGCTGATGACCTCCTTGTAGCCCATCCCCTCGTCCCAATGCACCACGCCGATGCTCAGCATCAGGTGATAGGTCTCGCGCGCGGCGTTCACCTGCTTCAACTCGCGCTTGATGGCATCCACCAGGTCCTCGATCTCGTAGCCGTCGAGCTCGGCGATGACGACGAACTCGTCGCCGCCATAGCGCGAGATGTACGGGCGCTTCGGGAAGGGGCCGCACGCCCGCTTCAGCACGCCCGCCACCGCCACGAGCGCGGCGTCGCCCTCGAGATGCCCGTAGTTGTCGTTGATCTGCTTGAATTCGTCGACGTCGATCATCAGCAGGTACAGCTGCCCATTGTTGTTGTGCTGCTTGTAGTCCATGAAGCCGATGAGGTTCTGGCGGTTGTTCACCTGCGTGAGCTTGTCCATCGATACCTCGTTGCGGGCGCCGCCGATATACAGGCACAGCGTCTCGGCCATGATCGCCACGCAGATGACGGGGAACGCCTCGCCGATGAAGCTCATCGCCCATGCCGCCGCGATGCACAGCGGAAACGAAGCGGTGAGGTACATGTGCGCGCGCTGGTTCGGGTCGGATTCGCGCCTGGTGCGCGCGATGAGCCGCACCGCCAAGATGCCCGAGCCCAGCAGCAGGTAGCCCATCTCGACCTGGAACAGGACATGGCGCACGTAGCTTCCCTGGGGCGTTATCTCGAACACCAGGTGGTTGTACAGGTTCAGCACGATCATGAGCAGCGGCAACGCGAGCAGGAAGAGCAGCGGCAACAGCGACCGCCGGCGCTGGAAGATGCCGGAGCCCTGCTCGGAATCGGCATACCCGCACCAGGCGAAGACGCCCACGCACAGCGACAGGTGGTAGATGGTCTTCAGCAGGTACGACATCTCGTGCGACGGGTTTTCCGGCAAGATGCCGCCGTTCACCAGCTTGAAGAAGAAGTTCGCGACGAAGTTGAGCATGAACATGCCGATCATCGCCTTGAACCAGCGGTCAGACGACGAGTCGCCCCCATCGCGCATCTCGAAGAACGCGACGATGCCCATCACGATGATGCATATGAGGTATACCTCTGCGTAGAGGATGGTCTCCATTGCACATGCCTTCCGGTTCCAACGCGCCGGCGCGAACAACGCATTGCCACCGCAGCGCGCCGGCCGGGGGCGCGCGAGGCGCGCTATGCGTCGACGAGCTTGCTCAGCAGATTCAGCAGCTGCCGGTGCTCGGCGGCCGTAAGCGTCTGCGTGAATTCGCCATCGACCCTCTTGCCGACGGCGAACAGGTCCTCCTTCATCGAGAGCGCCTTCTCGGTGGGCACGATCACCTTGCTGCGTGCGTCACTCGGATTCGGAACGCGCTTCACCAGGCCGCTCTTCTCGAGGTTTTGCACGATGCCCGTCACCGTGGGGTTCGTCATCGCGAACGCACGCTCGATATCCACCTGGCGCACCGTCGGCTCCGGCTCATTCAATATGAGCTGCAACACCTTGAATTGGCTCGTCGTCAATCCGAAATCGGCCAATTCCCTCCCGGCGAGCTTCTCGAACTCGAGTGCCGCCACCTTCACTTGCACAGCAACGCTATCAGCTCGAAGCGTCTTCAGCCGCGATTCATCCATGGGTCCCCTTCCCCAAATGACACGTGTCTAGCGTATCACAGCATGCGACAAGATGCACCCGCCGTCGCTCGCTGAATTGCGGGGACGGTTGATGCGCGCGCCGCTCGGGCGTGATATAACCGGTAAGCCGAAAATGCCATCGCCGCTGCGGGCTCCAGCCCGCTGCGCCGGCCCGTGGCTCGCGGCCTGCAGCGCCCGCCCGCGACCCGCGGCCCGCAACCCGCAGCCCGCCGCCTGTGGCCCAGGGAAAGGACGACCCGTGGAACTGCCCGTGCAACCGAACCGTATCGCGCTTCCCGATGCCCCCGACGGGGGCTTCAACCTGCATGTGCTCGCAAGCGGGAGCAAGGGGAACGCCGCCGTCATCGAGGCGGGCGGGCATGCCGTGCTCGTCGATTGCGGCATCACGAAGAAAGCATTCTTCGAGCGCTGCGGCGCCTGCGGCATCGACCCGGCGAACATCGAGGGAATCATCGTCACGCACGAGCACAGCGACCACACGAAGGGCCTCGGCGTGGTGCTGCGCGGGCTGGCAAAGCTGGGCATCCGTCCGCCGGTGCATTGCACGCCGGGAACGCTCGGGAACTCGCGCGAGCTGCAGGGGCTGCAAGGCGCATTCGAGATAAACGCGGTCGCCGACACCGCCTGCCTGCAGATAGGGAGCATCCGCGCGCAGCTCTTCCCCACCTCGCACGATGCGGCGCAGCCGGTCGGCATGGCCTTCGAGGTGGCCGCGGGCGATGGGTTCGACACGCTCGGGTACCTCACCGATAGCGGCGTGCTGCCCGAAGCCGCCGTCGGGCTGTTCGCCCGCGCGCGCATCCTCGCGCTCGAGTCGAATCACGACCCGAAGATGCTCGCGGAAGGCCCCTATCCGTACCCCCTGAAGCAGCGCATCGCATCGGATGCCGGGCATTTGTCGAACGGGCAGTCGGCCGAGGCGCTCGACCGCATCGCGCCGTCCGGCCTGCAGGCCATCTGCGGCATGCACCTTTCCGAGACGAACAACTTGCATCGCCTGGCACGCGAGGCGCTCGCGGCAGCCGGCGGGCCGCACGTCGTGGCGGCCGCCTGGCAGGACATGCCGTTCTCGCTGGTCGCCTCCGCCCGCTAGC
>SUUF01000007.1:5765-13869 GCA_015062635.1 Coriobacteriaceae bacterium
CACGAAAAAGCCCGCGGCACCTGGTGCCACGGGCTCTGGTCGAACAGGGCGCTGCGTCCGTCAGGCGGGCGCGCCTAGTGCACGTCCTCGCCCATCACGAGCGCGGCGGTATCGCGCGCGATGCGCATCTCCTCGTCGGCCGTCACCACGAAAATCTTGATGGGGCTGTCGTCGATGGACACGATGCGGTCCTCGCCGATGGCGCCCGTGAAGTCGTTGCGTTCCTTGTCGAGGATCATGCCCATGTGCGCCAGGCCCGCGAAGATGCGCTCGCGCAGCTCGGCGGAATTCTCGCCGATGCCGGCGGTCAGCACCACGGCGTCGGTGTGCGTCATCAGGGCATAGTAGGAACCGATGGCCTTCTGCACGGCATGCACGTACATGTCGATGGCAAGCTGGGCGCGCTCGTCGCCCGCATGCGCGGCTTCCGTGACATCGCGCATGTCGGCCGACGTGCCCGAAATGCCCAAGATGCCCGACTGCTTGTTCAAGATGCGGTCCATCTCGTCGTAGGTCAGGCGCTCATGGCGCATCACGTAGGTGACGATGGCCGGGTCGAGCGAACCCGAACGCGTGCCCATCATCAGGCCGTCAAGCGGCGTGAAACCCATCGTCGTGTCGATGGACTTGCCGCCCTCGACCGCGCAGATGGAGCCGCCGGAACCCAGGTGGCAGGTGATGACGCCCATGTGCTTGATGTTGCGGTGCATCATGTCGGCCGCGCGCTGGGCGGCGTAGCGGTGGCTCGTGCCGTGCGCGCCATAGCGGCGGATGTGGTACTTCTCGTAGTACTTCATCGGCAACGGGTACATGAAGGCCTTCGCGGGCATCGACTGGTGGAACGCCGTGTCGAACACGGCGACCTGCGGGGTTTCGGGAAGCATGCGGCGCATCATCTTGATGCAGGTGTCGGCCGGCGGGTTGTGCAGCGGCGCGAGGGCCTCGCACTTTCGGATGAGCGGGAAGGTCTCGTCGTCGATGATGACCGACCGGTCGAAATACTCGCCGCCCGAAACGATGCGGTTGCCGATGGCGTCGAGGTCCTCCAGGCTCGAAATGGGGCTGCCGGGCTCGCTCACCATCAGCTCGAGCACCTTCTCGAGGCAGCGGTCGATGGAAACGCCGCCGATCGCGTAGCGCTTCTTCTGCCCGTCGGGCAGGAACTGCAGGCTCATCGTGGCATCCGACTGGCCGATTTTCTCCGCCAGGCTTTTCATCAGGCTTTTCTTGCCATCGGTTTCGATAAGCTGGCATTTCAGCGTCGAACTTCCCGCATTTACCACCAACACAAGCATACGTATCCTCTTCCCCTCTTGCCGCGAATGCCGTTTCCAGCGAGGCTCGTCCCCGCGCCGTCATGCGCTGGAATGGCAGTTTACCGAATTCGCGCGATAAACGATTGGACTATTAAAGCCCCTTCTGGCGAACAGGGAAGCCATTCCATTAATTCAGCACGGCATCGCCCTTGAGGCACTTGTTGCTTTTCTGGGAAGCCGACTTCTTCTTCGAGGAATGGTTGGATGTCGCCTGGGCGGCTTGGGCGGCGGCTTCCTCGGCGGCTCGGCGCGCGGCTTCCTCGGCGGCGATGCGCTCGGCCTCAAGGCGCGCCGCCTCTTCCGCTTGACGCTTCAGCTCCATCTGCTGCGCATAGGTGCTTTTCTTCTTGCCCTTGGCGGTCTTATACGTCACATAGCCGACCTCATCCTTGTAGTGCAGCTGGAGGTTGCGCGCCGTGGCAAGCGGGACATCCTTCAGCTCGCACGCCGTGCCGTTCTTCATCGTGAGCGCGATGTCGTACTTGGCGTCCTTCGCCGAAGCCGCGACCACATTCCATTGGAACGTGGTCTTGGATTGGATGGCCTGCCCGTCGCCCAGATAGTCTTTGGAATTCTCGGCGCCCGCCGGCTTGGCGGAAAGCTGGGTGATCGCATAGCCCGTCTTGTTGGAAACGCACACCTTCATGCGGTCGGCGGCATCCTTCCCGACCACCTGGGTGGCGCCGTACTGGGCATCGGTTTCCCAGCTGGCTTCCTGCGCGACGGCCTGGGCTGCTGCGAGCAGCTCCCGAGAAGCCTGGTCGTCGGCTTCGTGGCTGCAGCCTCCCAAAGCCGGCAACGCCAGCACTGACGCAAGGACGAAAACGCAGGTGAACAGCTTGGCTTGCTTGGTCATGGCCTACTCCTTCCAGGAAAGCGCGTCGTGGGCGACTTCCTTCAGCGTGCCATCCACGCGGGCGAGCACGGAAACATCGATGCGGTCGGACATGCGTTCCCCATCGATGCGCATCCGATACCCGAGGTCGTTCGCCACGGCGCCTTCGTCGTCGAGCACCGTCATGCGGAAGGGCACGTAGGTGGCCCCGAAAGCCACGTCCCCATCCTCGCCCGTCGTCTCGATGCGCACGTAGATATCGGTGTCCCCATCCACCGCCGCCGCGTCGAGCTCGCCGTCAACCTGCAGGTAGTCGCCATCGGCGATGGCGCGGATGGTCGTGCCCGTTTCCTCGACAGCCGCCGTCGACACGTTTGCGAGCGGCGCTTCCATGATCGCGGGGTCGGTGGCCAAATCCGCCACATTGCGCTCCGCGCACTCGATGACAACGGTTTGCGCGCCGGCCGCATCGGCAGCCCCCAGGTCGTAGGGAACCAGCTTGCTGAACTGCGCGGTTTTATACGCAGCTGCAAAATAGGGAATGAGCGCGTTCGAGAAGGAATCGCGATAGGCGTACAGCGTGCCCTGGGCCGACGGGTCCACGCTTTCCGTGGCTATCCCGTCGTCGGTGACGCCCTGCCCCTCCGTATACAAGAAGCCCCTATACGCGCCATAATCCAAGTTGGGCTCGGGCGTCCCCCCTGCCGGGTACAGAAGGGAATCGAGGTCGCCGACTTCGCCGGGCACGAGCTGGGGCTTGATTGCCCGCACATCGTCATGGGTCCGACCGAGCGCGCCCTCGATGGACTCGAAGGCCACCAATGCGCCCAACGCATTCCAGTGCGTGTCGCGTTTCAGGTACAGCGCCTGGTCCAAGCCGTTGGCGTCAATCTCGGCCTGGGCGGCTTGCAACGCGGAGAAGGCGTCGACGTAGCGCACCCCGCGCTTTTGCAGCGCGGGCTTCAGCAGGTCCATGTTCGACACCGACGCCGCGAGGTAGTTGTCGGGCATGTACTGGCCGTACAGGGAATTCTTGTTGGGCGCGATGGTGAAGGCAAACGCCCGGTCCTGGGACAGCGCATGGTTCTGCATCAGGCGCAGGTTGAAGGCGATGTTGTCCGCCTCGCGGGCGCTCATGAAACCCCGGCCCTGGTAGCTGCCGGCTGTTTCACCGTAGAAGAGCCAGCCGTCTTTGCCCACGACCACTTGCTCGTTGTTAGACGTATGGAAGACCTGCGAGCGCAGCGCGGCATCTGCGGTCACCAGCTGGCTGCGGAACGCGAAATGGTCCGAGAACCAGGTGCCCGCGTCTTGCAAGACGTTCACGTTGAGGGAACCGTCCTCCATCGTAAGGCGCGGAGGATCGGCCAAGCGCATGTTCATGTCCCCGTCCGTGGTGGCCGTGCCCAGCAAGCCCACGCTGGGAACGAGCAGCAGCGCAAATGCCACCAGGCAGAAGCAGAGGGCGGCCATCGGGGGCCTGCCCTTCCCCTCGCCCGCCGTCGCCGTCTCGTCTTTCGCCATGTCCGTTTCTTCCCGAAGAATGTCCATCATGTCGCCCCCTTAGAACCTGAAGTAGATGAAGGGGTTGTAGCCGCCCGCGGAAAGCTCCAAGAGGGCCAACACGAGCAGCACCAGGGCACCCGCATAGCTGGCCACGCGGGCCTGGGCCTGGATGCCGTGGGAATCCACGAAACGGCGCGCCATGTCCGGCCAGGGCGCAACAGCCACGACCCCCAGCGCGAACATCGCGATGAACAGGGGCGTGAGCTGCTCGAACAGGATGGACAACGACGCCGCGGTGACATCCGACCCCGTGAACATGAGGGCGATGATGGCCCCCGCCTGCCCCAGCGTATCGGCGCGGAAGAGGACGAAGCCCACAGTCACCACCACGATGGCATAGACGTGTCCCAGCCAGCGCGGCAAGCGCTGCAGGGGCTTTATGTATTGCTCCAGCATCAGGAACGCCCCGTGATACAGGCCCCACAGGACGAAGGTCCACGAAGCGCCGTGCCAAAGACCGCAGAGGAAGAACACGCAAATGCGATTCATGGCGGCGCGGAACTCGCCCTTGCGATTGCCGCCCAGGGGAATGTACAGGTATTCCTTGAACCACGTGGAAAGCGAGATGTGCCAGCGCCGCCAGAAGTCCTTGATGGACACCGACAGGTACGGCCGGTTGAAATTCTCCTTGAATTCGAAGCCGAACATGCGGCCCAGGCCGATGGCCATGTCGGAATAGCCGGAGAAATCGTAATAGATCTGCAGGCAGTATGCCAGGGCCATCAGCCATGCGGTGGCCATGTTCAGCTGGCTCGGGTCGGCGGCATACCATGCATCCACCGCAACCGCCATCGTGTTGGCGATGAGCACCTTCTTGGCCAGGCCGATGCTGAACCGGCGCAGGCCGGAAGCCACGCCGCCGACCGTCATGCGACGGTTGGCCAACGCCTCTGCGATATCGTGGTATTTCACGATGGGCCCCGCGATAAGCTGGGGGAAGAAGGAAATGTACAGCAGCACGCGGGCGTAGTTGCGCTGGGCATCGACATCGCGCCGATAGACGTCTATGACGTAGGAAAGCGCCTGGAAGGTGTAGAAGGAAATGCCGATGGGCAGGGCCAGATTCGGACCCGCGAACGTCGTGGCCAAAAGGGCGTTGACCGTGCCAACCGCCATGTCGGCATACTTGAACACGCCCAACAAACCCAGGTTCACGATGAGGGCGGCCACCACCAGGGCCTTGCGTTGGGAGGCTTTCGGGTCAGAGGCCACCAGGTCCTTCCGGCGTTGCGCGAATTCCCTCGGCGTCAGGTCCGCCGCGCTTTCGCGCAGAGATGCCTCGGCCGCACGGAACTCCTTCGCCCCACGGCCCAGCAGCATGCCGAAACCGTAGTTGGCCAAGGTGCTGATGATCATCAGGACCACGTAGACCGGCTCGCCGTATGCGTAGAACAGCAGGCTCGCAACTATGAGCAGCCCATTCTTCCAGCGAATGCTGGGCATGAGGCAGCACAGGAACAACACTGCCGGCAAAAACACGCAGAGAAACGGTATCGAGCTGAAAACCATGTCGTAATTCCTCTATGCCAATCGCATGAGGCGCAGGTCGTGCGAATGCGCTCAACGGCAAACGGCGAAACCCGATCCCGCGCCTCAGACCAAGCTGGGTTAGCTGACGCGCCCCAGCTTTTGATCGTATTTGCCGCCCTTGTAAGCGGAATACTTCAGCGATCTGGCCGTCTTGTTCTTCACCACATTGAAGGCGTTCACCTTGGCAGACTTGTATTCGCGGTAGCCTTCCGGGTCGAAGACGCGCGATTTCTTGCCTGCCGCAGGATACTTGGCCAACGCCGCGCCGGCTACCTTCAACGTCACCCAGGAATGGGCTTCATTGCCCTTGGTGGTCTTCACGTTGCCATTCACCACGGTCGCATCGTATCCCAACCCCTTGGCGAGATAGGCGAACGTTGCGGCATAGGAATAGCAATTGCCCTTCTTCTTTTTCAGCATATTGGAGGCATAGGTGGCAGCCCAATTCTTGGCTTTCGGGCGTTCGTTGCCCTTCACCTTGCCATACTTCAATTTCGTCACATACTTCCAAGCGCGCGACAGCGCCTTGCCTTGGGTATCGCCATCCTTCACGATGCCCTTCAAGGTCTTGTACACCCGATTGTTCAGCGCCTTGTCGTTGCTCACATTCTGGTAAAGGGTGACCCCCTTGTATTCGGTGGCTCCGCTATCGGCCGCGTATGCGGCCGGCTGCTGGATGCACAGCGAGCTTCCCACCAAAACCGCCATGGCCGCCGCCAACGCGATGACCATGCCGCCAACCATGCGCTTTACCGTATTCACCTGCGCCATCATGCCTCCCTGTTCGCTCTTGTCTACGCTCTCCCGACAATCGGGACGATTGTCGCAGTTACAGCGCCTTCACGGATATCTTCGACGAGTAATTGTTCAGGCAGCCGCTGGTTCTGGCCGCCTTTCCGGTGAACAGCTTCTTATAGGCTTTCACCTTGGCCTTGGGCACCTTCAACGTCACCGTCTTGCCCTTGGCGGTGGCCAGCGCGCTGCGGCCCACCGACTTCAGGGCCGTGCCGCCGATGACCACCTTTTTCAGCTTCCCGCATCCCATGAACGCCTCGACGCCGATCGACTTCACCTTGTTCAAAGTGACCTTGGCGAGCTTTTCGCAGGAACCGAAGGCGGCCATGCCGATTTTGGTCGTCTTCTTCAGGCTTATACCGGTAAGCGACTTGCACCCGAAGAAGGCATTGGAGCCAATTGTGACCACCTGGGGTGCGGAAACCTTCTTCAGCTTCGTGCAGTTCTCGAAGGCGCTCGAACCCACTTTGGCAACCTTGTTCAACTTGACCGTCACCAGGGTTTTCTGCCCCCAAAAGGTGTTGGCGGGAATCGTGGTGACCGCGTCGCCGAACTTCACGGCCTTCACCGCGCCCGCTTTCACCTTGACCCCGTTCGCATCCGGGTAGACGCCTTTGTCGAAACCGACATCCACCGTCTTCGCCATGGCCTTGACCTCGGAATTCGCATCGAACGTATACACGCCCGTCTTGGCGTTGAAGCTGGCGGCGTGGGCCGCGCCCGGCACTGCGAGCGCACAGGCGACCAAGGCGGCCAACAGCGCCATGGCAGCCAGTCCAAATCGCGCCCAGGTAGCCGTGCAGATACCATCTGCATTGCGATCGATCATGGATCCCCCCTTCTTTCTGCAATACGCCGTCAGGCCATATCGCATGGTCTATTTTTCGTACAAGTCGAACTTCTTCTTGATCCACTTCTTGCTGTAGTGGGTAATCTTGGCTTCCTTTTTCCAGGAAATATCGAAAACGCTCCACTTGTTCTTTACCTTGTGGTGCGCGTAGCTCGCGTCATAGTATTTGCCGTCTATCTTGCAAACGCCATGGCGATGATGCGGCCTCTTCAGGCAGACGATCTTCGGGTTGTAGCCAATCTCCTTGGCCAGGGCCCCAAATGCCGATGCGAAGCCGTAGCAGCAGCCCCGGTGCTTGGTCAGCATTATGTAGCCCACGCGGTGCATGCCCTCCCTGTCAAGGGTGGGATATATGGTGCTGTATCTGATGGTTGACTTGTTGCAGCAGTACGAGAAGGCCTTCTTCAGGCGTTTGTTCTTGCCGACAGACGTGTCGTAGAGCCTCAGCTTCTTGGCGGTCTTCATAGCCGCGATCTTGAGCTTGGTGGTGTAGTTGTCAACGGCCGCCCCGGACCTGCCGAACCTGATGCCCTGCACGGTCTTGTTTCTTACGGGAACCTCGGATTCGCCCTTGAAGTAATACAGCTTGTTTCCCGCGACGACAAAGCCGTCATGCTTCACCTGGACGTTCGTTATCTTCACCGGCTTCGCGGTGACTTCATAGTAGTATTTCAGGTCGGCGCTTGATTTCACGACACCGGCATGCGGTGCGGCAGCGCTCGGGCTTTGTTCCGAGCCGTATGCATGCTCAGGCGAGTTGCCAAGAGCCAGCATAAACACCAAGGCGATAAGCGCAGCCAATGCAGCGGGCATCGGCATGCGTCTACTTGAAGAGGCATCCACGATCCTCTTGCTCCCCCCCTATTAGAAACGCATTGAAATCGCTGCTCTCGGCGACGATCTTTCGCCTTTACCCGACGGACTCTTGGGCTCTGGGCACCTTCGCCCATTCAGAGCCGACAACCGTCAAGCCGCGATGCCATGCGCAATTGCATCGCGACTATGTTATCACTTGATACGAAGAGTCGAAATCATAACATCCACTTTAAGAGAGGTCGCTGGTGGTCAGTTGGGGACATACATGTGCCGCCCGGGGACATACATGTGTCGCCCGGGGACATACATGTGTCGCCCGGGGACATACATGTGCCGCCCGGGGACATACATGTGCCGCCCGGGGACATACATGTGCCGCCCGGGGACATACATGTG
>SUUF01000007.1:13969-40756 GCA_015062635.1 Coriobacteriaceae bacterium
GGGACATACATGTGCCGCCCGGGGACATACATGTGCCGCCCGGGGACATACATGTGCCGCCCGGGGACATACATGTGCCGCCCGGGGACATACATGTGTCGCCCGGTGTATGTCCCCGGTCGCCCGGTGTATGTCCCCAGACGTCACACGTATTCAACGCGCAAAAGAACGCGGCCCCTTTCGGAGCCGCGTTGCTGTTATCGCTCAAGGCGAAGGTATGGATGGCTTGCCCGCCTACCGGTCGCCGAAGTCGCGGCGCTCGCGGCGGTCCTTGCCGAAGCCGCCCCGGCCGCCGAACCCGCGGTCGTCGCGCTCGTGGCTGCGGTTGCCGAAACCACGGTTGTCGCGGTCGCGGCCACCGCGGAAGCCGCGGTCGTCACGGTCGCGGTTGCCCTTGTAGCCGCCGCGGTCGTCGCGGTTGCGGTCGCCGTCGAAACCACGGCGATCCTTGTCGAACTTGCGGTCGCCGCCACGGCGGTCCTTGTCGAACTTGCCCTTGTCGAACTTGCGGTCGCGCTTGTCTTTGTCGAACCCGCGGCCCTTGCGGTCGAAGCCGCCACGGCGGTCGTCACGGCCGCGGCCTCCCCGGTCGCCATTGCGCGATTCCTTGGCCGCCTGGGCCTCTTCGCGGCGCTTGCGCTCTTCCTGCATCAGCTGCGCGGCGCTCGCACCGCACTCGGCCTCGACGGCCGCGATGAACTTGTCGAGCCCCGCATCCAGCGTCTCGAGCTCGGCCTCGTCAAAGCCCTCGAGCAGCAGGCTCGGCAGGTCGGTCGCGGGCTGCTCCCACGTGCGGCCAGCCTCGGTGATGCGCACGCTCTGGATGGCGGCGGGCTCCACCGTCGCCGGCTCGGCTTCAGCTTCGGCCTCGGCTTCCTCGACGGCTTCCCCGGCCTCTTCGGCTTCAGCCTCTTCGGCGGCTTCCTCGGCGGCTTCCGCTTCCTCGGCCTCGGCCTCAACGGCCGCTTCGGCCTCTTCGGCCTCAACGGCCTCTTCAACCGGTGCTTCCTCGGCCTCGGCCGGCACCTCGACCACGGGGCGCTCGCACGCGACGAGCCCCTGGGCCTCCAGCGCGACCACCAGTTCGGTCAGGCCGTCGGCCTCGATGCCGAGTACCATCGCCATGTCGTCGATGGTCTGCACGTCGGCCATCTTCAGCAGCGCCAGCACGCGCCCTTGCTCGCGGCGCGTGTGGAATTCCGCCTCCAGCTCCTTGCCGCGCCTGCGATGCAGCTGCATCAGCAGGAACTGCGAGGTCGTGATCTTCTCGAATGTTTCCTTCTTACCCATGTACCGGCCCTTTCCGGGAACGCGCCGCTTTCGGCTTTTCAAATCGGAGACCGCATTGTACCGTCCACGCGCCGCGAAACACCCCGAGGTTCCGGTAACTCCGCATCAAGCGCATATAGGGGTTCTGTGAACGCGCGCGAACGGGCGGGTGGGCCTAGCGCAACATGCGGATGATGTCGCCCTTGCGCACGGGAACGTCGACCGTCGCGTAATAGCGCTCGCCCGGATGCTCGGCCTCGTCCACGGGATACGGTTCCGCCTCGCGGTACAGGCGCTCGGCCGTCGGCCCGAACGCCTTCGTCTCGAGCCTGCTCGCCGGAATGTGCACGAGGTTCCCCATGTGCACGGGATACGGCGGGCCCGCCGCGGAAACGACCTCGAACGCGCGGTCGAGCGCGAACCGCGAACGGCAGCGGAACTCGATGCGATATGCGTCCGCGTCCCGCTCGCACGAAAGCACCTCGGCCGCCCAATCCGACTTGCGCACATAGACGAGCGCCTCGGAGGTCTGGTGCGCCGGGCCGTAATAGAAGCCCGTGGAATAGGGGCGGTGCGACACCATGTCGAGCTCGCGCAGGAAGGGCTCGGGGTCGGCCCCGTCCATGACCTGGCGATATGCATTCACGACACACGCCACGTAATAGGCCTTCTTGTTGCGGCCCTCGATCTTGATGGAATCGACGCCTGCGGCGGCCAGGTCGTCCAGGTGCGCGAGCATGCACAGGTCCTCGGCGTTCAGGATGTAGGTGCCGCGCCCGTCTTCCTCGATAGGATGATAGGTGTCGGGATCCCATTTCTCGACCAGGGCATATTGCCAGCGGCACGACTGCGCGCAGTTGCCGCGCACGCCGCTGCGGCCCTTCGCCAGGAAGTCGCTTATCAGGCAGCGCCCCGAATAGGCCATGCACATCGCGCCGTGGGCGAAGGCCTCGAGTTCCATGCCGGCCGGCATGCGGCGTTTCATGTCGGCGATCTCGGCCAGCGACATCTCGCGCGCGGCCACGATGCGGGTGGCTCCGAGCGCTTGCCAGGCGGCCGCGGCCTCGGCGTTGCTCACGCTGGCCTGCGTGCTCACATGAATCTGCACGTCGGGGGCGTGCTTTCGCGCCAGAACCGCCGCGCCCATGTCGCCGATGATCAGCGCATCCACCTTCGCGGCGGCGGCTTGCTCGAGGAATTCCGGCAGCTGGTCGATGTCCTGCTGGTGCATCACGACGTTGCAGGCCAGGTGCACTTTCACGTTGCGCGCATGCGCGCTCGCCACCACGTCGGGTAGGTCGGCCAGGGCGAAATTGGTGGCGCGGGCCCGCATGCCGAAGCGCTCCACGCCCAGGTACACCGCGTCGGCGCCGAACCGGATGGCATATTCCATCTGCTCCGGCCCGCCTGCCGGCGCCAGCAGCTCCATCGAATTCGCCCGCACCGTCTCCCCTTCGTCCCAGCCTGCTAAGATTTCAGCCATGGTACCAGGTGAATCCGTGCGGCACCCGCCCGCATCGCCAACGCCACAGCGATAACACGGCTCGCTTCGCGCAAATTCCCCCGCGGGAAATGTCCGCCGTGCAACGCGCCTGGGCGCCGCAGGCTCGCGCAGCAACCAGGCGACGCGGCCTTCGGGCCGTGAGGGGGTTTGGATAAACGGATTCAAAGAGCAATCCAGCCCCAAGTTCGCCCAGAAACGATGGCATATTCATCCGGGCGCGACCGCGAGGAAAGCCGGAGGGTCCCAGGTTGACCCGGGAATAGCGCGAGGAAAGCCGGAAAGCCCCGGGTTGGCCTGGGAACGTCGACGAAGGTCTGTGCCAACGAGCCGGGGCATTTCGCCAAAAATTCGCCATCGTGAACGGTCCGTTCGGGCGAAAATCGTTCACGATGGCGATTGTTTGGCTTTCTACCTGGGGAAATCGTTCACGATAGCGAATTTTTGGCCTCACGATGGCGACTTTTTGGCGAAAAGCGAATCATGGTTGGCACAACCGATTTCGAGTCCTCGTGGGTGAATGCAAAGGCGCAATCGAAGCCGCTTCTAAATCTGCGCGCAAAAGTGCAATTGACAAGCATCGTTCTCAATCGCAAAGCATCGCTCGCAATCGACAAGCATCGCCCGCAATCGACAAGCATCGTTGCCGAATGGTTCCTCAGCCGCCTTCCCCAAGGCTGCCGCCGAGCTCCAACCCATGGAGCATGCACCTTTCGCGCACTAGAGCGCAAAAGGGGTATGTCCCCGGTCGCCACATGTATGTCCCCAATTGCCCTCTCGCGTCCCTGCCATGGTTGCGGCGCGGGAGATTCCTCGAGCGGGGAGAATACAGAGGCCCCAGGTTCGCCGGGAACGACAGCGAGGGACGTCCAGGTGTGCCTATTTCCCGTGAAAACCCGACGAAGCGGCCTTCGGGCCGTGAGGAGGGTTTGGAGCGGGAAAGAGGTGCGCCTGGGCGCCCCGCAGCGGCGAGGCAAGCGTTGTTCGTTAGAACAACGCACGAGTTGGTGTCCCCGGGAGGATTCGAATCTCCGTTACCGGATTGAGCATCCGGCGTCCTTGGCCGCTAGACGACGGGGACCGGCATAGTATACCGAGAAGATTCCAAAACGCCAGTGACACTTTGGATGGAAAGCGGGGGCGCTCCGTCATCCGGGCGAAAACAAAGCGCCCAGCTGCCGTGACAGCTGGGCGCTTGCATGCAAATGTTGCTAAAACTCTATGCCTGCAGCGAACGCAACGCCTTGCGGGCGGCCTGCCCGAAGCGCGCGATATCCTCGTCGGAATGCGCAAGCCCGATGAACAGGGCCTCGAACTGGCTCGGCGCAATCAGGAAGCCCTCATCGAGCATCACGCGGAAGTAGCGGGCGAACGCATCAGTGTCGCACGCCGCGGCATCTTCCCACCGGGCAACCGGGCCCGGGTTGAAGAACAGCGTCGCGAGCGAACCCACTTGGTTCACGCAGGCCGCCACGCCGCTTTCCGCCACGGCCGCGCGCAACTCGCCAGCCAGCAGGGCGCCCTTGCGCGCGAGCTCCTCGTACACGCCGGGCTGCTGCAGTTTGGCAAGCGTCGCGATGCCCGCCTCCATGGCCACGGGATTGCCGGAAAGCGTGCCCGCCTGGTAAACGGGACCGGTGGGCGCGAGCTGCTCCATCAGGTCGGCGCGGCCGGCGACGCATCCCACGGGGAAGCCGCCGCCGATGATCTTGCCATACGTGGTGAGGTCGGCCTTGATGCCGAACAACTCCTGCGCGCCGCCGAGCGCCGCGCGGAAACCGGAGATGACCTCGTCGAATATGAGGATGGCGCCGTACTCGTCGCAAACGTCGCGCAAGCCCTGCAAGAAACCGGGCGCCGGCGGCACCACGCCCATATTGCCGGCGATGGGTTCGACGATAATGGCCGCAATCTCGCTTCCCGCCTGGGCAAATGTCGCGCGTACCGCTTCCAGGTCGTTGTAGGGCACCACAAGCGTGTCGGCCGCCGTGCCCGCCGTGACGCCCGGCGTATCGGGAATGCCGAGCGTGGCCACGCCGCTGCCTGCGGCAACCAGCAGCGAATCGCTATGGCCATGGTAGTTGCCCTCGAACTTCACGAACTTGTCGCGCCCGGTGCATCCGCGCGCGAGGCGGATGGCCGTCATCGTGGCCTCGGTGCCGCTCGAAACCATGCGGGCGCGCTCGGCGTTCGGGACGATCTCGCAGATCATATGCGCGAGACGGATCTCGGCCTCGCACGGCGCGCCAAACGATACGCCCTTGTCGAGCTGCGCGCGTACCGCCGCCAGCACGTCGGGGTCGCCGTGCCCCAGCACCATGGGGCCCCAGCTGCCGATGAAGTCGACGTACTCGTTGCCGTCGACATCCCACACGTGGCTGCCCTGCGCGTGGTCATAGAAGATGGGGTCGCATCCCACCTTGCCAAACGCGCGCACCGGCGAATTCACACCGCCGGGAATCACCTGCCGCGCCCGGCTGAAATCATCTTGCGATTTGGTATGGTCCAGCATTCCCCTGTCCTTCCAACTCATCGGCGATGCCGGGCGCGCGCCCGCACTGCCGTCCACAGTTCCAAAGCTTTTCCTTCGTGAACGATTATCGCCATTTTTCGCCCATCGTGAATGCCGAAACGATAATCGAGTACGTTCGCGAAGGCGAATTGCCGGCGCTCCCCTTCTCGGTCGGGCGCGTCTTTTCGCGATTCGCGAAAGAAATGTCAGAAAATGCGAATTCTTGAGACTCAACGGGTTGAACGAGCCAGAGCGCATGCATATCTCACCTCATAATCACGACATACTATTTAATATGTCGTGCTCTGGCGCCTCTTCAAACCCTCTTCGCTGTCGCGGCGAGAACGATTCTCTCAAGAATTCGACTTTTCTGACACTTTCGGCCCCCAAAGCGTCACGCAGGCCAATCGCAACGCCTCCCCACGGTTCTTCTGGCCCTCATTGCATCGTGAACTATGTCACGAAGGCTACGAGGAAACGTTACATCACGTGACAAACCCCTCCGGTGGGTTTGTCATGTGCATCGGGGCCTATCGACGTGACAAACCCCTCCGGGGGCATTTGTCATGTACATCGGGGGCTATCCACGTGACAAACCCCTCCGGTGGGTTTGTCACACGAAATAGCGCATCGAGGACTTCTTGTACTCGCGGGAAGACACGAGAACCTGCGCCCGCCTGCCCGACTCCCGCTCCAGCTCGGCAACCCGTTCGTCCAGCTCGTCACCCGTTTTCGCATGGATCATGGCATACAGGTTGTACGGCCAGTCGTCGCTGCGCGGGCGCGCGTAGCAATGCGACACGTACGGCTTCGCGGCAAAGGCGCGCCCCTGCTCGTCAAGCTCATCGGCGGGAACGTCCCACACCGTCATGCCGTTGAACGCGAATCCCATCTTGCGGTGCGCGACCAGGGCGCCGAAGCGCCGGATGACGCCCGCGGCCTTGAAATCGCGCAGGCGCTCGAGCACCCGCTGCTCGTCGATGCCCGCATCGCCCAGCTCGGCGGCGATGCGCGCGGCGGCCATGGCGAAGGGCTCGGCATCGGGCAGCTCGCCCGCACCTGCGATGTCCTCTTGCGCCCAACGCACGAGCGCCACGTCGAGGGGGTCGTCCGCATCGAACGCGCGCACGGGCGCGGCATCCGTCGCCTCGGCATGCCCATGGCGCTTCTGGCCTGGGCCTTTCCCCCGCCCGGCATGGTCGCCCTTCTTCATGTCGCTGAAGTCGACACGAATCTTGTACAGCGCGGTCGCGGGAAGGTTCAGCGCATCGGGGCAACCGGTATCCCGCTGGATCTCGGCCAAGATGCGCGCGACCTCGTCGGCGCCGCGCGCGATGATCGTGAACCATAGGTTGTAGCGGTTGTTGCGCAGGTAGTTGTGCGTGACGTTCGGGTACGCGTTCACGATGGCGGCGGCGCGGTCGACGTCCTCGGGCGCGCCCGCGACGGCAATCGCGCACAGCGTGGACGAATACCCGAGCTTCTTGGAATTGAACGACGCGCCCAGTCGGCGAATCGAACCCTCGCGACGCAGCGCGGCAACCGCGGCGCGCACGTCCTCACGCGCGGCTCCCAGCTGCCCGCCGATGACGCCATACGGGTCGCCCTGCAGTGGAAACCCGCTTTGGATGACGTCGAGCACCTGCGCTTGCAACTCGCTCATCAGGCCTCCTCGGTCGCCGCAGCCGCAGCTTCCTGCTCAGCTAGCGCCGCCTGCATCTTGGCCCACTTGGGCGGAATGTAGGCGCAATAGGGTTCCTGCTGCAGGTAATCGCCCGTCGCCGCGAGCGCGCGGGCACGGCATCCGCCGCACACGCCCTTGTACTCGCAGGCGCCGCACTTGCCCTTGAGCTTGGAATAGTCGCGTAAGTCGTTGAACACGGGCGACTTCTCCCAAATCTCGGGGAACGGCGTCTCCTTCACGTTGCCGAGCTGCATGTCGAAATAGCCGCATGGCTGCACGTCACCCACATGGCTGATGAACACGAAGCTGATGCCGCCGAGGCAGCCGCGCGTCATGGCCTCCATGCCGTACGTTTTCGGCGTCACCTGCACGCCTTCACGGGCAGATTCCTGCCTTAGGATGCGATAGTACTGCGGGGCATCAGTCGGTTTAAAGTGCATGGGGCTCGTCTTCTGGCAGTGATACGCCCAGGTCAGGACCTCTTCGTACTCCTCGGGCGTCAGCTCCACGTCCACCAGGTCCTCCCCACGGCCCGTGGGCACGAGCAGGAACGGGTGGAACGCCGCCGCATCTTCGCGCTCGGCCAAATCGTGGATGTCCTCCACGAGGTCCTTGTTCATCTTCGTGATGGTGGTGTTCACCTGCACGCCCACGCCGTGCGCACGCAGATGGCGGATGCCGGCAAGCGTCTCCTCGAAGGCGCCCTGCTTGCCGCGGAAGGCGTCCTGCCCCGCCGCATCGGGAAAATCGAGCGACACCGACACGCGCGGGATGCCGTGCTCGGCGATCTTCGCGGCCATCTCGTCGCCGATGAGCGTGCCGTTCGTGCCGATGACCGGGCGCATGCCCAGCTCATGAGCGTAATCGATGATCTCCCAGATATCCTCGCGCATCAGCGGCTCGCCGCCCGTGAGGATGAGGATCGGGTCGGTGATGGACGCGATGTCGTCCATGAGCTTCTTGCATTCCTCGAGCGAGAGCTCGCCCGGGTACGGTTCGCAATGCGCCGCCGCGCGGCAGTGCGCGCAGGCGAGGTTGCAGCTACGGGTAATCTCCCAGGCCACGATGCGCGGCGGCTTCACGCCGGTGCGGGCCTCGAACGCCTGGGCGGCGGGCCCGGAGCCGGGACGCCCCCCGCCGCGCACCCCCGTGTGCGCCCCCGGATGCCCCATGGGAACGCCTGCGGGGTGCCCGCCCGGATGTCCGCCCGGGTGCCCGCCGGGTTGGCCTTTCGGGATGCCCGCGGGATGCCCCATCGGCATGCCGCCCGGATGCGCAGCGGGCATTCCGCCCGGATGTTCGTTCGTCATTTCGTCTCCTTATCGTTGACCAGGGCAAGCAGCTCCTGTCGGGAATGCACGTCGAGCTTGCGGTACACATTCTGCTGGTGGAAACGCACGGTGCTCGCGGAAATCACGAGCTGCTCGGCGATGAACGTGGACGAATGCCCGCGTGCCGTCAGCCCGAGGATCTCGGCTTCGCGCGCCGTCAAGCCGTATTCCCGCGTCAGCGCCGCGCAGCGGTCGTCGATCGACGGCTGCGCGGGCTCGGGCTGCTCCTCGATTTGCTGCGCGAGCGATTCGAGCTTCGCGTAGGCCGCCGAAAGCTCCATGCGCGCCGACTCCACCGACATGCGCGCATCCTCGAGCCGCGTGCGGTTCACCAGCAGGGCTGCGGCGAAGAACACGAGCAGCGCGAGCGCGATGACGGCCACGAGCGCGCGCTGGTCGTGCAGGCTCCCGGGCAGCGACACCGCCAGCGACTCACCCCACCCCACGCCGAAAACGCTGCTCGTGCACACCAGCACGATGCCGCACACCAGCAGCCGGGGCATCCGCGAGAACGAGATAAGCGCCGGAAACACCATCCAGCGCAGGAAATGGTAGGAGAACACGCCCGCGAACAGCAGGCCCATCATGCTCGGGTTCACCCGCGCGTCCGAGACGCAGGCAAGCAGCATCGCGGCCAGCACGAGCGCGAACAGCGGGATCCACGCGGCGGCGGCCGCTTCCTCGCCCTGCAAGACGATGTAGGCCGACGCGGCGAGCGCGAACACGGCCGCGGCGCCGAACAGCGGGTAGTTCACGGAACCGCCCGCGTTCCAACCGAGCGCGATGGCGGCGCCGTAGAGCAGCGACGCCACGATGCCGCTGATGGCGAAGGCGAGCGCGGCGAACCAGGGGAATTCCGCCACCTGGGCGGCCGTGGGAATGCCGTCGGCCCGGCACGACGTGCCCTTCGGGTCGGCCAGGGGGAACATCAGACCCGCGAACAGCCCCGACGCCACGAACACCGCCGTGGCCGGCAGGGCGTCGAGCCGCATGAGCCCGCCGATGAGCACGCCGCCCGCCAGCAGGCCGCCGAACGAGGCGATCACGATATCGCGCATGGAAAGCGACGAGAGCAACATGAGCATCGCGAGCATCACCAGCCCGCTGGCAACACCGGCGAGCAGTGCGAACGGCATGCCCTCGGCGACCCCGCACCCGCCGGCGAGCACCAGTCCCGCAACCGCCATCGCAAGGCCCGAACCGGCCAGCACGATGCGCCCGGGCGAGACGCGCAACGCGCAGCCGAGCACCACCGCCACGGCGATGGCGGCCACACGCGCGATGGAGCAGGCAGACGACAAGACGTCCATCTCGGGGCGCCCGGCCATGGGAATGCCGCCGCTGAAACCGGTGGCGAACGCGCGGCAATACGCCAGCATGCACCCGAGCCCCACGGCCACGAGCGCAACCCGCGCTAGGGGCGGCAGGCCCTGTTCAGCAGCGTTTGCCAAGCATTATCCTTCCCAGGAATTCACCACTTCCACGGCGAAGGCGGCGGCGCGGCGCGCGTCGTCGTCGTCCGGCTTGCCCTTGTGCAGCCCGTTGAATTCGCCCGGGCAGTGGAATTCCCTTTCCGACACCTTGATGCCGAGCTTCGCGCACATGTTGCACAGCGATTTGTAGCTCGATTCAAGGATACCAGCAGTGCTGACGTTCACGACCTCGCCAACCAGGTTCGGGTCGACTTTTTGCAGGAAGTGGCGCATGTCGCGCCCGGTCTTGGTCACATACACCGAATTTCCCAGGAAGAGGATGTCGACGGGCTCGGTGATGGGGTGCGTGATGTCGAGCGCCTCGACCCCGATGGCCTCGGAAATGGCGTCGACGAGCTTCTTGGTGTGGCCGGTGCGCGTGAAATACCGGATGGCGACCTTCATGTGAAACCTTCCTTCCGCTATGCCCCGCCCGTTACTATATCGTTGGCGTTTTAATTGTGTACTATCAGTTTTGCCAGGTTTTCCGACAGGCCGTTTCACCTGCAGATACGCATGCACTGCGGCACGGCGAAACAGTGCGCCCGGACGGCAACCGCCCGGGCGCACGTGCATGAAGCGAATCGGGACGCGCTATTCCGCGAGCCAGCGGGCGGCTTCCTTCGCGTGGTAGGTGATGATCATGTCGGCGCCGGCGCGCTTGATGGACGTGAGCAGCTCGAGCACGACGCGGCGCTCGTCGATCCAATCGTTCGCGGCGGCGGCCTTCACCATCGAGTATTCGCCCGACACGTTATAGGCCACCGTGGGGAACTGCAGCTCCGACTTCACCCGGTAGATGACGTCGAGGTACGACAGCGCGGGCTTGACCATCACGAGGTCGGCGCCCTCGGCGATGTCGTAGGCCGACTCGCGCACGCCCTCGCGGGCATTGGCCGGGTCCATCTGGTAGGCGCGGCGGTCGCCGAACGACGGCGCGGAATCGGCCGCATCGCGGAACGGGCCGTAAAAGCCGCTCGCGTACTTCGTGGAATAGGCCATGATGGGAACATCCTGGAAGCCGGCCTCGTCGAGCGCGGCGCGGATGTACCCCACGCGCCCGTCCATCATGTCGGACGGGGCCACCATGTGGGCGCCGGCGCGCGCGTGGCTCACGGCCTCGGCGGCGAGCAGCTTCAGCGCCTCGTCGTTCACAACGTTGCCGGCCTCGTCGAGCGGGCCGCAATGGCCGTGGTCGGTGTACTCGCACAGGCACACGTCGGTGATGATGTACATCTCGGGCGCCTGCGCGCGGATGATGCGGCATGCCTCCTGCACGATGCCGTGGTCGTCGTAGGCCTCGGTGCCGAGCGGGTCCTTATGCGCGGGCAGGCCGAACAGCAGCACGCTCTTCACGCCGCACGCCAGCAGCTCCTCGATCTCGGGCATCAGCATGTCGAGCGACAGCTGGTAGACGCCCGGCATCGACGGCACCTCGTCGCGGCACCCCTCGCCCGGCTTCACGAACAGCGGGTAGATGAAGTCCTTCGCGGAAAGCTCGGTCTCGCGGATGAACTGCCGCGGCACCTCGCCGTTGCGCATGCGGCGCGGTCGATACGCCGGGAACTTGCCGTATTCCATTAGTCCTCCTCCTTTGCAGGCTCCACCATTGAAATCGGCTCGCCATGGATCTCGTCATCGGTGAGGTAGCACGCCGGGTCGGGCGCCCACAGGTCGCCCGTGGCGGCCTCGGCGCGCACGCGGAAGTTGCCGCCGCAGATGTCGAGGAAGCGGCACTCCTTGCAGCGGCCCTTCACGAACGGGCGCTTGTCCTTCAGGCGGTACATCAGCTCGCTCGCCTCGGTGGTGCGGCTCACGTCGGTCCAGATCTCGCTGAACGGGCGGTCCTTCACGTTGCCGAAGCTGAAGTGGCGCCAGAACTGGTCGGCGTGCACCTCGCCATCCCAGCTGACGCACGAGATGCCGTTGCCGGTGGAATTGCCCTGGTTCCACTGCAGCAGCTGCAGCACCTTCTGGGCGCGCTCCGGGTCTTCCTTCAGCAACTCCATGTACACGAACGGCGCATCGGCGTGGTTGTCGACGGTCAGGATCTCGGGCGTTCCGCCCTCGTCGAACCAGGCCTTCGTGAGGTCCATGATGTGGCGCACGCATTCGCGCGTCTCCTCGTGGGTCAGGTCCTCGTCCATCAGCTCGGACCCGCGGCCCGTGTACACCAGGTGGTAGAAGCAGGCGCGGTTGATGCCGTGCTCGCGCATCAGGGCGAACATGTCGTCGATGGTGCGCCAGTTGCGCTTGTTGATGGTGAAGCGCAGGCCCACCTTGATGCCCGCGGCCTGGGCGTTGTGCACGCCTTCCAGCGCGAGGTCGAAGCTGCCCGGCACGCCGCGGAACGCATCGTGCGTGGCGCGGTCGCCGTCGAAGGACACGCCCACGTACGAAAGCCCCACCTCGGCGAACTGCTTGGCGAGCTCGGGCGTGATGAGCGTTCCGTTCGTGGAGATGACGACACGCATGCCGGCCTGCTTCGCGTAGTGCATGAGCTCGACGAGGTCCTCGCGCAGGCAGGGCTCGCCGCCGCTGAACAGCAGCACCGGCGCGCCGAAGGCCGCGAGGTCGTCGATCATGGCCTTGGCCTCTTCGGTGGAAAGCTGCGGGTACTTGTGCGCATCGGAAAGCGCGTAGCAATGCGCGCATTTCAGGTTGCACGTGCGCGTGCAATTCCACACCACCACGGGCTTCTTGTCCTTCGAGAACTGCAGCAGGCCGCTCGGCAGCTCCTTCGAGCGGCGCTTGTAGCGCAGCACGTCCGAAGGCTCGACCGCGCCGCAGTATAGCTTCGAGATTCCTATCATCTATGCTCCTTGCTCCCTGTTGTGGTATCGGTAGGCCCCGACCAGGGTCTCCACCAGGCCGGGAATCGTGTATTCGGTTGCTTCGGCGGCCACGTCGAGGCCGGCGTCGCGCAGCGACTTGCTCGTGATGGGGCCGATCGAGAACAGCCGCGCCGCACGCAGCGCGTCCTTGCCGTCCCCGAGCGCCGCCACCAGGTTGCGCACCGTCGACGACGACGTGAAGGTCACGGCGTCGATCTCGCCCGCCTTCAACCGGCGTGCCAGCTCGCCGGCGGCATCGGCGGCCGGCGCGACGGTCTTGTACGCCGGCGCGATATCGACCTGGGCCCCCGCCTGCTGCAGCAGCGCGGGAAGCGCCTCGCGGGCCACCTGCGCGCGCGGGATGAGCACGCGGGCGCCGGCAAGCTCGATGCCGCAGCGGTCCGATGCCTCGCGAATGGCCTCGAACACGGCCTCGCCCCGGTAGGCGGCGGGCACCGCGTCGGGCACGATGCCATGCGCCTGCAGGCGTTCGGCGGTGGCCGGGCCGATGGCCGCCACCCGCGAACCCGCGAGCGCGCGGGCGTCGGCGAAGCGCGTCCGGCCGGTTTCCGCCACTTGAGCAAGCCGCGCGAAGAAGGCGTCCACGCCGTTCACGCTCGTGAACACGAGCCAATCGTAGGCGTCGAGCTGCGCGAGAGCCGCATCGAGCGGCCCGAAATCGTCGGGTTCGGAAAACGCGATGGTCGGGAACTCGACCACATCGGCCCCCAGGCCGCGCAGCTGCGCGCTGAAGGCGCTCGCCTGCGAACGAGAGCGCGTCACCACGATGGTGCGCCCGAACAGCGGGCGGTTCTCGAACCAGGCCAGCCGTTCGCGCAGGCTCGCGACCGGGCCCACCAAGATGATCGCCGGCGCGCCGAAGCCCTCCGCGCGGGCGCGGGGCGCCACGTCGTTCAGCGTCGCCACGAGCACCTGCTGGGCGTTCGTCGTTCCCCAGCGCACGAGCGCGGCCGGCGTCGAGGCCGGGGCGCCGTTTTGCACCAGGCGCTCGGCGATGAGCTCGAGGTTGCGCATGCCCATGTAGAAGCACAGCGTGCCGCCCTTGCCGGCCAGGCGCGCGAGCGCGGCCCAGTCGATGGCCGAGGCGTTCTTCGTCGGGTCCTCGTGGCCGGTGATGAACGTCACCGACGATGCGATGCCGCGATGCGTCACGGGGATGCCCGCATAGGCCGGCGCCGCGATGCCGCTCGTCACGCCGGGCACCACCTCGAACGCGATGCCCGCCGCCGCGAGCGCGAGAGCCTCCTCGCCGCCGCGGCCGAACACGAACGGGTCGCCGCCCTTCAGGCGCACGAGCGTTCCGCCGCCGCGTTTCTCGAGCTCACGGGCCTTTTCCACGATAATCGCGTTGATCTCGTCCTGCGTCACGTGGGCCGAGAATCCCTTCTTGCCCACGTAAATGGCCTCGGCGCCGGGCTTCACCCGGCCCACGAGGGCCGCATTTGCCAGGTAGTCGTACACCACGATGTCGGCCTGCTCGAGCAGGCGCGCGCCGCGCAGCGTCAGCAGCTCGACATCGCCGGGGCCGGCGCCCACCAGGTACACGCACACGCCGCTCATCGGGAACCACCCGCCTTGGCGTCGAGCATCGGGCGAATCTCGGCGAGGATCCCGTCGGCTCCCTGCGCGCGCAATTCCGCCACGACGGCATCGGCGATGGCGAGCGGGTCGGCGTCGGCGGCATCGCAGCGCGACACCCGGGCCTGGCGGCTTCCGTCGAGCGCGAGCACGATGGCGTCGCAGCGCAGGCCGTCTTCCGCCTGCCGGAAATGCGCGCCCACGGGAACCTGGCATCCGCCCTCGAGCGCCGCCAGGATGCGCCGTTCGGCCTGCACGCAGGCGAACGTCGCCGCATCGTTCACGCACGCGATGGCCGCGCGCGCGAAATCGTTGCCCTCAAGCACCTCGATGCCGATGGCGCCCTGCCCCACGGCCGGGACCATCTCGTCGACGGGCAGGTAGGCGGCCACGGCATCGGCGCATCCCATGCGCAGCACGCCGGCGGCGGCGAGGATGGCGCCCTCGTAGTCGTCGCCCTGCGCCTTCGCGAGGCGCGTGTCGACGTTGCCGCGGATGGGCGCGGGCTGGATATGCGGGTAACGGGCGCGCAGCTGGGCCACGCGGCGCAGCGAGCCGGTGCCCAAGCGCGCACCGGCCGGCACGTCGGCCAGGCAGGTGGACCCGGCGATGCGCGGGCCGCACACCAGCACGTCGCGCACGTCGGCACGCGGCAGCATCGCGTCGATGAGGCAACCGGCGGGCAATTCCGACGGCACGTCCTTCATGGAATGCACGCACACGTCGACCTCGCCGGCGAGCAAGGCGCCTTCGAGCTCCTTCGTGAACAGGCCCTTGTCGCCGATCTGCTCGAGCGGCTTGTCGAGGATGCGGTCGCCCTTGGTCGAGATCACGCGGATCTCGGTGCGAAGTTCGGGGCGCGCCGCCTGCAGGGCGTCCTGCACGGCATGCGCCTGCCACAGGGCGAGCGCGCTGCCCCGCGTTCCGATGACGAGGATGCGGCTCATCGCGGCCCCTTCCCCGACTGGCAGGCGTCCCTCATCGCGCCGGTGAAGCCCATCGGACACGGTTCGCCCTGGTCGCACAGCCGTTTATGGCAGGTATGGTGCGTGCCGGGCGGGAACGCGTCGATGCCGAACAGGTAGCGCGCGGCGCCCGTGTAGTAGTAGGAATCGGCCGTCTGCGCCTCTTTGCGCAGGCGGATCGTCGGGCCGTGCAGCAGCTTCTTCATGATGGCGTTGCCATAGGCCTCGAGGATGGCGCGCTCGGCATCGGTCATGTCCTCGCCGCGCTCCTTCTCGAGCGCCGACACGGCATGCTCGAGCTCGTCGGCGACGGTGATCTGCCCCTTCTTGTACATCGACTTGATCGTGGGAACCACCAGGCGCTCCTGCATCCAGGAAAGGAAGCCCTGCTCGGCTTCGTCCACCAGGCGCTCGACCTTGGGAACGGCGCTCATGCGCACGACGATGCCCTCGTCGATGATGGCGGCCATCGACTCGAGGTCTTCCACCCGCACGCCGGCGAGCTCGCGGCAGGCGAGCTCGACGTCGCGGGGCACGGCCTCGTCGATGAAGACGAGCGGACGGCCTTCGGTGCCGGCGGCCACGCGCGCGGCCTCGAGCTCGGCACGGAGGATGATGGGTTCCTGCGCGCTCGTCATCGTGAACACGATGTCGCAGCGGGCCGCCTGGCCGTAGCGGTCTTCGAACGGCACGGCAACCGCGCCGGTTTCCCGCGCGAACGATTCGGCGTGCTCCGGCGTGCGGCTCGTCACGAATAGCTCGCCCACCCCGTCGTCAAGCAGGTAGGTGGCGCTGAGGCGCGCGACCTCGCCGGCTCCCACGAGCAGCACCGTGGCCTGCGACAGGTCGGCCACGGAATCGCGCGCGATGCGATGCGCGACCGTCGAGAGCGACACCGAGTCGGCGCCGATGGCCGTCTCGGTGCGCACGCGCTTGCCCAGGTTGAGCGCGCGCTTGAACAGCTCGGTGAGCACCTCGCCGCAGGTTCCGGCCTCCTGCGCCCGCTCGAAGGCGGTGCGCATCTGGCCGAGGATCTGCGCCTCGCCGAGCACCTGCGAATCGAGCGACGACACCACGCGCAGCACATGCTGCACGGCATCCATGCCGCGGTGCAGGTAGAAGCACTCGGCATCGAGCGGCTCATCGGTGCGCGCCTTGAAGAAGCCGTCGAGCGCATCGGCGCCCAGGCGGTCGGTCTTCGCCTCGACGTAGGCTTCCACGCGGTTGCACGTGGAGAGGACGATGGCTTCCTTCACCCCTTCGGGCTCGACGAGCGCCTGCAGCACGGCGCTCAGCTCATCGTCGGAAATCGCCACACGCTGGCGTACGTCGATCGACGCGGTCTTGTAGCTCACACCCATCGCGACCAGACTCATCGCGCATCCTCCTTCAATGCGGGTTCGACCACCTGGCGGTACGCCTCCTCGGCGTCGGGGCGTTCCCCCGCCTCGAAGCGCGCGAGCAAATCGCTGTCGCAGATGGCCTGATACAGGGGGGCGCGGCGCTCCATCGGGCCCGCGACGCGGGCCTTCACCAGGCAGCGCAGCTCCGCCATCATGTCGAGGTAGTCTTCCCAATAGGCCGGGAACTGCCGCTCGAGCGATTTGCGGATCTCGCGTGCCGCGCTCGGCGACGCACCGCCCGTCGAGACCGCGATTTGCAGATGCCCGCGGCGCAGCACCGACGGAACGATGAAGTTGCAGAGCTCGGGCACGTCGACGACGTTCACGAGCTGGTGCCGGCGCACCGCCTCGGCATGCACCGCCTTGTTCACCGCCTCGTCGTCGGTCGCGCATACCACGAGCAGCGCGCCCTCGAGGTCGCCCGCCTCGTAGCGGCGCGGCAACCACCCGATGCGCTTCTCGAGTGCCCACGCGCGCAGCGCTTCGGTGACCGCCGGTGCAACCAGCACGATCGAGGCGCCATGGTCGAGCAGCGTCTCGACCTTGCGCTCGGCCACCTCGCCGCCGCCGACCACGACGACCGGCTCGCCGCGCAAGTTCGCGAAAAGCGGATACGGCTCGCAGCGTCCTGCGGCGTCTTGCCGGTTTTCCATCAAAGCGTCTCCCCACAATGCATGCAACCGCCCAAACGCGCACGCGCGCGCCTGCGGATGCCCTCTTTCACCAATTGATGCATCCAGCCTACGGGAACACGCCCGAAAATGCACCCATCAGAGTTGCTAGTTTTCATGCGAGCTGGGATTTTACCATCCCGCTTTTCCCAAGGAAACAGCTCGCCGACAGCCAGCACAAACCAACCGCTCATCCCGCACCGTCGGGGACATACATGTGTTGCCCGGGGACATACATGTGGCGACCGGGGACATACACCGGGCGACCGGGGACATACACCTCTAGCGCAGTAGAGCGCCACAGGAGTATGTCCCCGGGCAACACATGTATGTCCCCAATGGTGCATGCGGGTTAGGCCACGACGTAATCGTAGAGGAGCCACGAGACTGCGGTGAAGATGATGTCGTAGCCGAGCGAGCCCACGACGCCGATGCCGAAGGCGCCGCCGAGCTCGAGCGTGCCGGCGAGCGCCGCCGTGGTGGCCGCCACGCACGAATACAGCAGCGGGAACAGCACGGGGATGAACAGCACCGCGAGCAGCACATCGCGGCTGCGGGCGTGCGCGGTGATGGTCGAGAGCAACGTGCCCACCGCCGAGATGCCGACGGTGCCCAGCACCAGCGGCAGCATCGAGGCGAAGAACGTGGACGCCGGTTCGGCCGCCGTGAGGAAGAAGAAGTAGAACAGCGGCAGCACGATGACTTCCACGATGCCCAGGAACAGGAGGTTCGAGGTGAATTTCGCGAGGTAGACGGCACCGCGGTCGACGGGCGCGAGCAGCAGGCCCTCCATCGCGCCGGCTTCTTTCTCGTAGGAAAACGCGCGGCCAAGCCCCAGCAGCGCGGCGAACACGATGATGACCCACACGAGCCCGCCGGCGAGGTCGGCCACCGCTCGCAGGTCGTTCACCTGCGAAAACGCCGCCCCCAACACGATGAGCACGAGAAACGCGTACAAGCCCATCGACGTGAGCATCTCGCGCGTGCGGAATTCCTGGCGCAGGTCTTTGGCAAGCAGCAGCTTGAACTGCGCAAACGTCGACGGGCGCCGGGTTGCGGAAGGAGCCGTATCGCTCATGACGCCACCCCCTGCAGCAACGCGCGGTAGCGGGCGCGCAGGTCGTCGATGGACGCATCCGATCGCGCCACCACGCCGTCGGTGCGGCCGCGCTCGAGCATCAGCACGTCGGTGCAATCGGCGACGCCGCTCTCGAAATCGTGGCTCACCTCGACGATGATGCGCTTTTCCGCATCGCGCCGCACCAGTGCGCGGACGTCCGCGGCGGCGCGGGGGTCGAGCCCCGAATACACCTCGTCGAGCAGCAGGATGTCCGGGTCGTTCACCAGGGCGCGCGCGATGGCCATGCGCTGCGTCATGCCGCGCGAGAAGCCGCGCACCACGTCGTCGCGCCGGTGCAGCAGCCCCACCGAATCGAGCAGGTCGCGGGCGCGGCGGCCGGCATCGGGCACGCCGTACAGGCGCGCGAACAGCACGAGGTTCTCCTCGGCCGTCAAATCGAGGTACAGCTGCGGCATGTGCGTGACGAAGCCCATGCGGGCGCGCGCGTCGACGGGGTCGAGCGGCGTTTCGCCGTCCAGCACGGCGACGCTTCCCGTGCTCGGCCGGTCGAGCAACGCGAGGATGCGCAGCAGCGTGGTCTTCCCGGCGCCGTTCGAGCCGAACACCGCCAGATGCCGCCCCGCCTCGAGCGTGAACGAGACGTCGCGCAGCGTCTTGCGGCTGCCGCGCGTCTTCCCCACGGAATCGGCTGTCAGGCAGATGCTCATGCGGCTTCCCCCGCAGCATCGTCGGCATCGGAATCGTCCGAGGCGGCGCCTTCCGACCGCGTGCCGCGCACGAGCCGCTTGCCGCATGCCGCGATGGCCGTGCCCAGCACCAGCAGCACGAAGCCCGCCCACACGCACAGGATCAGCGGGTTCACGCGCACGTCGAGCGAGTAGTCGCCGTTCATGTTCACGCCGCGGTACACGACGAACAAATCGTGGTCGGGCGCGGTGAGCACCTGGGCGTCGAGGCGCTGCTGCAGCGTCGACTTGTCGACGTACACCGACGGCGCCACCTGCCCGATGCCCTGGCCGTCGCGGGCCACGTCGAGCACGAGCGTGTAGGTGATGCCGTCGTCGGTCTCGACAATCGTGTCGTCGGCATAGGTGAGCTCGTAGCCCTGCACTCGGAACGCCTGCGCGGCGTCGGAATCGGCGGAAGCGGCCAGGTAGCCGGTCTGCTCGGTCACGTACATCGACGAGCCGATGAGCCCGACGAGCATCACGCCGAGCGACAGGTGCGCGAGGAAGCCGCCGATGGCCGTGAAGCGGCGGCGGATGTCGCCGCCCGCCTTCCGCAACAGCTTGACCAGCATGAACAGGCTGTTGAACACGAGCGCGCACGCCACGAGGATGCCGAGCGCGGCGAGCCCGTTGTAGTAGGCGGCCGGGCCCATGGCCTGCAGGCTCTCGGCGGCGGTGCCGCCGGCGGCGATGGTCGCGTCATAGGCGGGCAGCAACGCGATGGCCCAGTAGGCCATAATCGCCACGGCCAGCACGAGCGCGCAGATGCCCGGCACGAGGGCCTTCTTCGCGAAGGCGGCGGGGTCGGTGCGACTCCACCCCAGAAGCGGGCACACCGCCACGACGAGCATCAGGAACACCGACACCGGGCGCACGATGGCGTTGTAGGTCTCGCCCGAGACGGATTGCCCGGCGAAGGGCAGCGGCTGCGGCAGCGCCGAGGCCACGGTGAGGTAGCACAGCAGGAACGCGCCGACGATCATCAGCACGTTCAGCAGGTAATAGGCCATGCTGCGCGAGAGCAGGCCGGCCTCGTCGTCTTGCGCGTCCGCCGCGAACGTGGCGCGGCGTCCCACGGCGCCGAACACCGCCGCCGCGAAGCCCACGGCGATGAGCACGCCGAAGAGCCCGAGCGACACCGGGTCGCCGTCGAAGGCATGCACGCTCTGCACCAGGCCCGAGCGGCTGATGAAAGTTCCCACGATGACGAACGCGAAGGTGATGCAGGCGCACACCACGCTCCAGCGCTTGAACGTGCCGCGCTGGCGGTACAGCGTGAAGCTGTGCATGAGCGCGACTGCGGCGAGCCACGAGAGCAGGCTCGCGTTCTCGACCGGGTCCCAGCCCCAATAGCCGCCCCAGCCCAGCACGGTGTAGGCCCACACGGCGCCTAGCCCGATGCCGATGCCCAGGAACAGCCACGCGAACGCCGTCACGCCGTTGCAGCGGCGCACCCACAAATCGGAATCGTCGCCCAACAGCATCGTGGCCAGCGCATAGGCGAACGGAATCGTCATGCCGGCGTACCCGATGAACAGCGTGGGCGGGTGCACGGCCATCGCCCAGTGCTCGAGCAGGGCGTTCATGCCCCACAGCTCGGCGCCGTTGGCGAGCGCGCCGTTCGCGTCGAAGTAGCTCGATGACATCGCCTCGAACGGGGTGTTGCCGTCGCTGAACAGCAGCACGCCCAAGAACGCCGCCATCACGGCCTGCGATATGCCGAGCGCGCAATCGTCGACCGCCTGCCGCGCATCGCGGTAGCGCACGGCCAGGTAGCAGTTGAAGGCCGAGATGAGCCACGCCCAGAACAGCAGCGAGCCCTGCCGGCCGGCCCACAGGCCCGACAGCGTGTAGAGCCACGCGAGCGAATCGGAGGAATCGCTGCGGTACTGAACGACATACTTGATGGAGGTATCGCCGGTGGCCAGGCAAAACACCAGCAGCCCGCAGCAGAACGTGAGCGCGGCGAACGCGATGATGGCGCACAGCCGCCCCGCCCACGAAAGCGTCTCGGGAACCGCGCCCGCGGAATGCGCGCGCCAGCACGATGCCGCCAGCAGCACCATGCCGGCGATGGTCGCGACGAAGCCCAGGAACAGGACAAACAGACCGATGGTAGCCATGCGCGCCTACTTTTCCAGCGAGACCTGCGTGCAGACGAAGAACCCGTCCTTGTTCAGCGAGCCCTGCAGCACCACGGGAGTGCCGGCCACCACGTCGTCGGAAAGCGCGCCTTGATACTCGACGGGCATGAGGTAATCGGAATTCTGCGCATCCACCAGGTCGAAGCGCACATCCGAGGTCACGTCGAGGGGCCCGCTCCCGCCGATGACGCCGGCCACCTTCACGGTCTTGTCGATGATGGCGTCGTCGTAGCCAAGCAGCCGCTCGACGGTGAGCGCATCGGTCGCGGTCTCGTACTTCGACGGGCATTTCGTCACGAGCTCCGAGCACACGAGCGTGCCGTCATCGCCGACCGTGCCCGTGCAGATGGCCGTCACGCCGTTGCCGAAGGTCGCCGAGACGCCGCGGTCGTAGCGCACCGGCAAATCGGTGCCCGGCTCGTCGGGGTCGGCGATGTGGAAGGTGAGGATGTCGCCGTTTATGTCGAAGGAATTGTTCACGACATTGCCCGTGACCTCGACTTTCTTCCCCACCGCATCGGGTTGGGACGCCTCGGCCACCGTCATCACGGTCGCCGACGCGTTCGCGCCGAAAAACGCGAGCATCGCGATGAGGACGATGACGACGATGCCGCCGACGACGATGAATTGCTGCTTCTTGTTCGCCATGGAACGATCCCCTTCCGGAAATCACGGTGTTTCGCTCAAGTATAGCCGTCCTACAGCCTAGCAAAGATTGCGTTTCGACAAGGGGGCCACCGGGCGCGCAATCCCTGGGGATGCATTTCGTCGCATCGCCAAGCGGCCTCTTCCCCCACTTGCGGCCGGCACGTCGAGCGCGATCGGCCCGGATCTCGCACCGCGCGCCCAAACGGCGTCATTCCGCATTCCAACCGCATCTCAACGAGGCGGCGAAGCGTATAATGGCAGTGGAGCATTAACCACATGATGGGAGGTCATCCATGGATATCCAAGGCATCGTTCAAATGTTGGCAGGCGAGGTCGCGAAGAACCCGCAGATGCTCACCAGCCTGTTGGAGCACCCCTACTCCACCATCGGCAACGCCACCAACAACAATAACGTCTCGAAGGACGAGGCGAGCCAGGTGGTCACGGCCATGTCGCAGCTGGCCTGCGGTTCGGCCGTCGATTTCAACAACCTCGCGTCCATGGCCTCGGGCCTTCTGGGCCAGAACAGCGGCAGCGTGCACCAGCTGGCCAACGCGCTGCTCGGCTCCGGCAGCACGCAGGGCGTGAACGTCTCGAACGGCATCCCGGTCGACCTCGCGAAGAACGTCATGTCGGCAGTCGACCTGTCCGACGGCCTGGGCATCGACGACCTCATGCGCGTCGCCGGCAAGATCCTCGGCGGCAAGTAGCCTCGCGCGACAGCCGGTTCATGCGACCGGTCCACGCAACCGATTCATGCAGGCGCGTCCCGTTTCGGGGCGCGCCTCGTTCGTTATCGGGCGCCTCGTCCAACAGCGCCCCGTTCCGGAACGCCTTGCCCAGCAGCGCCCCGTTCGTTATCGGGGCGCCTTGCCCAGGCGCGCGACGGCCTCTTCGAGCGCCTCGATGTCGCGCTCGTTCTTCTTCAAGCCGCGCACCACGAAGGCCACGTACACGAACAGCCCCACGAGAATCAGCGCATAGGCCGCGATCACGTACGGCGCGGCCGGAAGCACGGCCCCGTACACGCTCATCAAGATCTCGTTCATGTCTCTCCCTTCCCACACGACGCGCCCGACCCGCCGGCAGGCTGCCCGCCAACCGGCCGCGCGCGCTGGTTATCGCAATTCCTCGAGCTGGTCTTTCAAGGCCTCGATGCGCACGGCCATGTCCTGCTGGCGCACGCGCAGCCGGTACAGGCCATAGGCGATGGCCATCATCCCGAAAAGCGCCATCAGCATGCCGATGAGCATCTCGGGCGTGAGGCCGCCGTCGGTGCGGAACACCACCGGATGCAGGCTCGAGGGAATCATGCGCGTGATGAACATGCAGATGGGGGCATCGATGCACATCACGAGCGCGAACACGGCAGCGTAGGTCTCGCGCTTCTCGTTGCCGTCGAAGGCGGCCCGCAGCACGAAGTAGCCGATGAGCAGCAGGCATAGGATGAGGAACGTGGTGAGGCGCGCATCCCAGGTCCACCACACGCCCCATTCGAAGCGCGTCCACGGAACGCCGGTCGCCATCGTGCAGAACGCGAACACGAGCGCGACCTCGGTGGCGACCTGCGCGCGGCGGTCGAAGCGCGCCTCGCGTTTCACCAGGTAAAGAATCGAATAGACGAACGAGAACACGAGCGCGATGAAGGCGCACATGGCCACCGGCACGTGGAAGTAGAAGATCTTCTGGCTGAACAGCAGCTGGTTCGACACCATCTGCCCCGCCACCATCTCGGGCACCACCTCGGCGCCGTTCACGAGCGGCGCCACCGTGAACGACCACACGAACCCGGCAGCCGAAAGCACCGCGCCCACCACGAGCAGCGGCACCGCCAGCCTATCGCCCAACGTCGGGGCTTTACTCATCGCTCTTCCCTTCTCCCCCAGGGAGCACGCGTTGCAACGCGCGCGATTGAACTCATCCAACTTTACCGTAACCGTGCCAAGCCCCATGGGTACACTTCATTGTTTTTTCTCAAGGCAGCAAGCGCGACACCCGCCCGCAAGCGAAGCCGCCACACTCGAAACGGCGCCTCGTGGCCCATTGGGGACATACACCGGACGTCCGGGGCACCCCCACCGGTCGCCACATGTATGTCCCCGGTCGCCACATGTATGTCCCCGGACGCCACATGTATGTCCCCGGACGGCACATGAGATTCCTTCAGGGGGAACCGCCAGATTTCGGGAACGCATGCCAATCTTCCCGTGGATATGCGGTAAGCTTTCGCGCAGGCAAAAAGGAGGACACATGGAGCAGAAGGTCATCGGGGGGCACGCGTTCCCCTGCGCGGCGAGCACCGCGGCGCTCGGGCGGCCCGTATCGATTCCCGGCGAGCGCATCACGCTGAAGAACGCGATTTCGGTGCAGCCGCTTGAAGGGCAGGACGGCACCGAGGGCAACGCGCCCGGCGATTACACGCGCCACCGGTACCGCCGCTTCTTCGAAAGCGGCGCCGGCCTGGTGTGGCTCGAGTCCCTGGCGTTCGAGACCGACGCCCTGTCGGGCCCGAACGCGCTGATGATCACCCAGAAGAACCTCGACGCCTACAAGCGATTCGTCGACGAGCTGAAAGACGCGCACCCCGACGTGGCCTTCATCGCGCAGCTCACGCACGCCGGCCGCTTCGCGCAGCCAGAAGGACGCCCGGCGCCGGTCATCGCCACGTTCAACCCGCACTACGACGGCCGCGTTAAGGTCGACCCCGACTACCCCGTGGTGAGCGACGAGTACCTCGACCGCGTGCAGGAGAGCTTCGTGAAGGGCGCCGAGCTTTGTCGGCAGGCGGGCTTCGACGGCGTCGACGTGAAGGGTTGCCACGGCTACCTGTTCAGCGAACTGCTTTCGGCCCGTTCGCGCGAGGGGCGCTACGGCGGCTCGTTCGAGAACCGCACGCGCCTGCTGGTCGAGACCATCCGCGCCATCAAGGCGCAGCAGGGCGCGGGCTTCGTGGTGGCGAGCCGCATCTGCCACGCCGACACCATCCCCTACCCGTATGGCTTCGGCATGGCCGAGGACGGCTCGTTCGACTACGACCCCGCCGAGACGCTGCGCCTGGTCGGCGCGCTGCACGACGCCGGCGTGAACCTCGTGAACGTGTCGGTGGGCCGCGTCACCGCCAACGCCGCATATCTGCCCGCGGGCACGCCGATTCCGCAGGACACCAACGAAGACCTGTTCAACCGCTTCTTCCAAGGCGCGAGGCTGCTCTCCGAGGCGTTCCCCGACATGCGCTTCGTGGGTTCGGGCTTCTCGCTGCTGCGGGGAGACGCGCCCCTAGTGGCGGCCGGTGCGGTGGAAAGCGGCGCCGTCGCGGTCGCGGGCTTCGGCCGCATGGCCCTCGCCTACCCCGGTTTTGCCGATGCCATGATGAATGGCGCGTTTGACCCGGCTCTCACATGCACGGTATGCGGGAACTGCTATAAACTGCTGCGGGCGCTGGAACCCACCGGTTGCCCCACGCGCGACAAGGACACCTACCTGCCCTTGCTGCGGCAGGTGTTGGGAAAGTAGACGACGACCGCCGGCTCGGCCGGCAAAGGGGATAGCATGGATACCACCATCGAAGACCGTCCGACGGGCGGCCCGCAAGACGCACCGTCCGCATACCACCCGACCGTGGAACCGCACCTCTCGGCGCTGTTGCCGGTAGGCGTGTTCCTCGTGCTGTTCATCGGCTCGGGCGTGGTGCTGCAAGATTTCTACAGCATCCCGGCCATCGTCGCCTTCATCTGCGCGCTGGCCGTGGCGTTCCTGCAAAACCCCAAGCGGCCGTTCGACGACAAGCTCGAAAGCGTGGCGCGCAGCATGGGCGATTCCAATGTCATGATCATGTGCCTGGTGTTCGTGCTGGCCGGCGCCTTCACCGGCGCCGTCACCTCGGCCGGCGGTGTGGACAGCACGGTGAACTTCGCGCTTTCCATCCTGCCCACGGGCATCGTGCTGCCGGGCCTGTTCCTCATCGCGTGCTTCATCTCGATCTCGATGGGCACGTCGGTGGGCACCATCGCCGCGCTCGCCCCCATCGCCATCGGCGTGGCCGAGAAGACCGACCTTCTGGGCGCGCTGTGCCTGGGCGCCATCGTCGGCGGCGCCATGTTCGGCGACAACCTCTCGATCATCTCGGACACGACCATCGCGGCCACGCGCACGCAGGGCTGCGACATGTCCGACAAGTTCAAGGAAAACTTCAAGGTGGCGCTGCCGGCCGCCGTCATCACGTTCATCGTGTTCCTGGCGATGGGCCTGGGCAGCGACTACGCCATCGAAGGGCCGCTCGACTACAACCTGTGGCAGGTGCTGCCCTACGTGGCCGTCCTGGTGGCGGCCATCGCGGGCGTGAACGTGTTCCTCGTGCTCATCGGCGGCACCGTGCTCTCGGTCATCGTGGGCGTGGCGCTCGGCACCATCGCCCCCGACATGATCTTCATCGCCATCGGCACCGGCCTCGAGGGCAACAGCGGCGTCATGAACATGTATGACATCACCGTCATCTCCATTATCTGCGCCGGCATCATCGGCCTCGTGCGCGACAACGGCGGCATCGAGTGGATCTTGCAGAAGATCAGCTCGATGGTGAGGGGACGCCGCGGGGCGCAGTTCGGCATCGCCGTGCTTTCCTCGTTGGTCGACGTCTCGACCGCGAACAACACGGTGGCCATCGTCGTGGCCGGCCCCATCGTGAAGCAGATCGCCACCGAGTACAACATCTCGCCGCGCCGGGCGGCGTCGCTCGTGGACATCTTCACGTCGGTATGGCAGGGCATCATCCCTTACGGCGCGCAGATTCTGTACGCCAGCGCCGGTGCGGCGGCGGTGGGCATGGCCGTCTCGCCCTTCGAGATCATCCCGTTCCTGTTCTACCCCTACCTGCTGGCCGCCTGCGCCATCGTGTACATCGTGATTTCCAAAGAGAAGAAGTAACGTTCATTCCCCGGGCGCACGC
>SUUF01000074.1:0-2182 GCA_015062635.1 Coriobacteriaceae bacterium
GTCCCCGGTCGCCACATGTATGTCCCCGGTCGCCCAGGGACAGTCCCCGGTCGCCACATGTATGTCCCCAAATGCCCACGCAAAAAGAAAAGGCTCCTCGCCACACCAGCGGGAAGCCTTTGCGTAGTCGGCGGGTCGGCGCAGAATTACTTCATCAGGCTGAAAATCTTCTGGGCGTAGGCGGCCGGGTCGTCGACGGTCAGGCCGTTCACCAGCAGCGCCTGGTCGTACAGAATCTCGGTGTACAGCTTCACCTTGTCGGTGTCGCCGGCATCATGCGCCGCCTTCAGCACCTCGAACACCGGATGCTCTGCGTTCACCTCGAGCACACGCGTGGCCTTCAGCTCGCCCATGCCGGCATCGGGCATCATCGCCATGATGCGCTCCATCTCGAGCGAGATCGGGCCCTCGGCCGTCACCACCGCGGCGGAATCGCCCAGGCGCGTGGACACCTCGACCTTCGCCACCTTGTCGCCGAGCGCCTCCTTCATCGCGCCGATGAGCCCCTCGTTGAGCTTCGCGGCGGCCTCGGCGGCGGCCTTGTCGCTCTCCGACTCGAGACCCAAATCGTCGCTCATCACGTTCTTGAACTCGTGCTCCTTGTAGTCCATGATCGTGCCCAGCACGAACTCGTCCATCTCGTCGGTGCACAGCAGCACGTCGTGGCCCTTGTCGAGCACGGCCTTCACCAGCGGAAGCTTGCCCAAGCGGTCAAGCTGCTCGCCGGCCGCGAAGTAAATGGCCTTCGGAGCTTCGGCGGTGTCGGCGCCCACGACCTCGGGCACCTCGGCCTCGGCGGCCAGGTACTCGTCGAACGTGATCATCTTCTGCTGCTTCGCGGAATAGAACAGCAGCAGGTCGGCCAGCAGGTCCTTGCGCATGCCGTAGCTCGAATAGATGCCGAACTTCAGGCTGCGGTTGAAGCTCTCGTGGAACTTCTCGTAGGCCTCGCGGTCGTTGTCGCGCATGCTCGCGAGCTCGCTCTTGATCTTCTTCTCGATCTTGTTGGCGATGGCGCGCAGCTGGCGGTTCTGCTGCAGCGTCTCGCGCGAGATGTTCAGCGTGAGGTCCTGGCTGTCGACGACGCCCTGCACGAAGCCGAAGCACTCGGGCACGAGGTCCTCGCACTTCTCCATGATCAGCACGTTGCTGCTATACAGCTGCAGGCCGCGCTTGTATTCCTTGCTGTACAGGTCGAACGGCGCGCGCGACGGAATGAACAGCAGCACATCGTAGGAGATGCCGCCCTCGGCATGCACCGAGATGACGCGCGCGGGGTCGGCGAAGTCGTGGAACTGGCTCTTGTAGAACTCGTTGTACTCCTCATCGGAAACCTCCGACTTGCGGCGCTTCCAAATGGGAATCATCGAGTTGACGGTCTCGTCTTCCTTGTAGTCCTCGAACTCGGGCTTGTAGTCGTCGCCGGCGTCCTCGGGCTTGGGCAGCTCGCGCGTCTTCGTCACGTTCATCACGATGGGATACCGCACGTAGTTGCTGTAGTGCTTGATGAGGTCCTTCAGGCCGTATTCCGAGAGGAACTCGTCGTAGTTGTCGTCGTCGGTGTTGTCCTTCAGGAACAGTGTGATGTCGGTGCCGCGCTCGGCCTTCTCGGCAGGCTCGATGGTGTAGCCCTCGACGCCGTCCGACTCCCAGGCATAGGCCTCATCGGCGTTGTAGGCGCGCGAGACCACGCGCACGCGGCGGGCCACCATGAACGCGGAATAGAAGCCCACGCCAAACTGGCCGATGATGTCGATGTCGTCGTCAGCCGCAGCGTCGTCGCCCGTCTTGAACTCGAGCGAATCGGAATGCGCGATGGTGCCGAGGTTCTTCTCGAGCGCGTCGGCGTCCATGCCGATGCCGTTGTCCGAGATGGTGATCGTGCGGGCATCCTTGTCGAAAGCCACACGGATCTTCAGGTCGTTCTTCCCCAGCGTGGGAACGTTTTCGTCGGTGAGCGCGATGAAGTACATCTTGTCGTTCGCGTCGGACGCGTTGCTGATGAGCTCGCGCAGGAAGATCTCGCGGTTCGTGTAGATGGAGTTGATCATCAAATCGAGCAGCTTCTTGCTCTCGGTCTTGAATTTCCTCATGTTCCCTTACCTCTTTCAAGCCTATAAAAGCAGGGCGGGCTGCCATTAGCAGTCCCACCCTTCGATTGCCAGAAGCCATTATAGTTCCG
>SUUF01000074.1:2282-3678 GCA_015062635.1 Coriobacteriaceae bacterium
CAGAGCTTCAATATACGCCCTGCAAGCATGCTTGTCGCAGAAGTGAGCAAATACAATGCCGCCATCACGCTGGTGGCGGGCGACAAGGAGATTCCGGCCAACAGCCTGATGGCCATCATGGCTGCGGGAATCCCCGGTGGCACCGAACTCGAGGTGCGCGCGGTGGGCACGCAGGAAACCGAGGCCGGGCGCGCGATTGTGGAATTCATCGCCAACGGCATGGGGGACGTGAGCCTGTCGTAGCCGCCCGGATGCGACTTGTCATAGCTGCCCGGTTGCGGCTTGCAGCCGCACGACTTGGGCTTTTATCCGCTTTGGCTTCTGGATTGCACCGAGACGGCACATCGGTATCATGCGCCGAGCGTTAAACTGCCGCAAAACCACAACATATAGAAGATGTGCGGTATAACTGCGGTTCATTACTTGCAAATATTTCCTGATATACCACATGTTGTGGTTTGAAGATCAAAATGGGCCGAAATGAGTGATTTTGATAAATACTTGCAGGGAATTTTTGTAAAAATGCCATAATTCCAGATTTTTCTGAAGTTTTTCGGTGCAGAAGAGAGTATGTCGAAGTACAGCCTTCTTAACCACCTACTTTGACCTGGACTTTCGAGGGTTTGGTTTCCGCCGTATGGCGATATCGCACCCTTTTTCTTCAGAAAAATCTAGAATTTTGGCATTTTTACAAAAACTCTCTGCAAGCCCAGACCGGGACGGCCTGAAAGCGCGTTTTGCGAGCCGTCGGCGCTAAAAGAAAGCTCCTCGAGTTTCCCGGAGTGGCCCACGGGCACGGCGCGTGGGTTCAGGCCGGCGGTTGGAGGCATGCTACAATGCGCGCATGGATAAAGACGAAATGAAATGGGAGCGCATCCGCGACGTGCTGATCGCGGAGGGGACGGGCAAGGCGGCGCCGCGGATTTCCTCGACGCGCACGTTGTTCGGCATTCCCAGCGCGGTCGACGAGGCGATGGACGCCATCGTGGCGGAAGCCGAGGCAAAGCACCGGGCTGAACGGGAAGAACGCCGTCGTCGCGCGCAAGAGGCCGCCTCGCAAAACGACGTCGAGGCCTAACGGGGCGAATCTGCCCACGCTCGAGGAATCCCGTAAACCGCACGGCTAGAGGAAGCGGTAGCTTACCTCGCGCACACCCCAATCATCGCAGGTGGAAGCGCCAAACGCCTTGAACACGCCCGGCTGCAGGTCGAGCGCGCGGGAACCGCCGCCCATGCCGCCGCAGTCGTTAACCGTGGCAACCACCGTCACGCCGCCGTAGGAAATCTCGACGCTGCGCCCGTAATACGCCTCGGGGCCCCACGCGATGGGCACGGCCACGCCCATGGAATAGTCGTTCACGGTGGCGCCGGTCGCGGTGGGCGCGTCGTTGCCGAC
>SUUF01000074.1:3778-9460 GCA_015062635.1 Coriobacteriaceae bacterium
TCGGCCTCCTCGGCGGCCTTCTGGGCCTCCTCGAGCGCCGCCGCAGCCGCCGCCTCCTCGGCGCGCCGCTCGGCCTCGGCCGCTTCCTCGAGGGCCCGCCGCTGGGCCTCCGTCAGCTCGTCGGCCCGCGCCTGCAGCGCGCCGACCGCGCCGTCGAGCGCGGCTTGCTGCTCGCGCAGCTCGGCAAGCTTCTGGACCTGCTCGTCCTTTTGCGTGGAGACCCGCTGGTACGAAACCTGCAGCTCGCTGCTCACCCGGTCTTGCTCTTCCACCAGCTGGCCGTATTCTTCGAGCACCTTGCGGCGCACTTCCATTTGCTGCATCACATCGGAAAACGACTCGGAATTCGTGAAGATGGTCAGCACGTTCAGCTGGTCGCCGTTCTTGTACATCAGCTTCGCCAGCGCGGCAATATTGCGCTGCAGCTCGCCGCGGCGCTCCTGGCCCTCTTCGATGACGGCGACGAGCGACTCGATTTCCTCCTCGAGGACGGCCACGTCCTCGCCCGAAGCATTCACGCGATCGGTGATCTCCTGCAATTCGGACGCCTTCGCGTTCAGCTCGGCCTTCACATCATCGAGGTCGTCGGCGAATGCGGCGCCGGAAACCGCAAGCAGCGCGAACACCAGGGAAAGGCACACGGCGAGCATCCCGAACCATGAACCTGCATGGCCCGCGTGGCATTTCGCTGTCGTCGCCTTACCCAGAATCGCCTCCTTGCGAACAGGTGTCTTATGTTACCTTTCCCGGTTCCCGCCGCCGCCAACGCACTCGACCAGCCACGATTCCACATCGTTTTCGCTGATAACACGTACGCCAGCTGATGTAAGCAGCCGCGTCGCCACGCCATCGCCGGGCACGAGCGCACCGGTGAACGTCCCGTCGTACACGGCGCCCGACCCGCACGAGGGGCTCTTCGCCTTCATGATGGCCAGCGTGCACCCCTCCCGCCGGGCAACCTCGACGCAGCGCCGGGCGCCCTCGAGAAACGCCGCCGTGCGGTCTTCGCCATCGGCGCTCATTACGCGCAGCTCGGGAGTCGTCTGGACGATTTCGGAGGCAGTGCGTGGAATGGGAAGGCCGCCCAGGCATTCGGGGCATACCGGCACCAGCTGGAACCGGCCGACGAGCTCCTGCACCGCCGCACAGGGCCGCGAGGCGCCGTCGTAGCGCACGGGATTTCCCAATAAACAGGCGCTCACCAGGATCTTCTGCATGCGCGTTCCTTTCTTGCCCGATGTATGCGAATGAGCCGGAGGCGTCCTCCGGCTCATTCCCCGGCGCGTGGCCGGCTTGTTTGACATTTCGGAAAAGGCTACTTGCCGGCAATCACCACGTGGCGGTTCTCGTCGATGCTCACACGGCCATCGGCCAGCCAACCCACCACCTTCGGGTAGATCTTGTGCTCGACGGCATGGATGCGCGCCTCGAGGTCGTCCACGGTGTCGCCCTCGCGCACCGGCACCGCCTTCTGCGCGATAATCGGGCCCTTGTCGTATTCCGCGTTCGCGAAGTGCACGGTCACGCCCGTCACCTTCACGCCGGCGTCGAAGGCATCCTGAATGGCATGCGCGCCCACGAACGACGGCAGCAGCGCCGGATGCAGGTTCACCACGCGGTCGGGGAACGCGTCGAGCACGGCCGCGCCCACCATGCGCATGTACCCGGCCATCACCAGGTATTCCGCGCCTGCCTCGAGCATCTCGTCGGCGATCATCTTGTTGGCGGCGCCCGCGTTCTTGTACACGTCGCGGTTCAGCGCGACCGTGGGAATGCCCGCTTCCTCGGCGCGCTTCAGCCCGTAGGCGTCGGGGCGGCTCGAAAGCACCTTAACGATCTGGGCGTTCACCTTGCCCGCCGCGATGGCGTCGATGATGGCCTGCAGGTTCGTGCCCGACCCGCTGATGAGCACGCCGATCTTCAGCGGGTCGCGCCGCTTGCGGGAAGCCTTCTTGGCCTTCGCGGCCTGCGCCTTCTTGCCCACGGCCTAGTCCTCCTTCGCGAACAGCGTGCCCTCGTTCTCGTAGCGCACGATGCCCTCGCCGGCTTCGACGCGGCCCACCTCGAACACGGTCTCGCCCGCCTCTTCCAGCGTCGCCTTCACGGCCGCCGCCTGCTCGGGGTCGACCACCAAGATCATGCCCAGGCCGCAGTTGAAGGTCTTCAGGGCCTCGGTCTCGTTCAGGCGCGCGGCGCGGCACACGTACGGAATGATGGGAGGCATCGTCCATTCGCCCAGCGTGACGACCGCATCGAGGTCATCCGGCATCGCGCGGTTGAGGTTCTCGGTGATGCCGCCGCCGGTGATGTGCGCGAGCGCGTGCACCGCCGGACGATGCTGCTCGATGGCCGCGAGCACCGGCTTCACGTAGATGCGCGTCGGGCGCAGCAGCGCGGTCTGCAGGCTCTCGCCGCCCAAAACCTCCTGCTCAAGGCGCAGTTCGTAATGGGTCTTGCCCTCGACGCACACCTTGCGCACCAGGGAATAGCCGTTGGAATGGATGCCGCTCGAGGCCAGGCCCAGCAGCACGTCGCCCTCGCGGACGTTGTCGGGGCCGATCATCTTCGGGCGGTCGACCACGGCCACCGAGAAGCCCGACAGGTCATAGTCGTCGTCTTCCATCACGCCGGGATGCTCGGCCATTTCGCCGCCGATGAGCGCGCAGCCAGCCTGCTTGCAGCCCTCGGCGATGCCCGAGACGATTTCGGCCATGGCCTCGGCCTTCAGCTTGCCGACCGCCACGTAGTCGAGGAAGAACAGGGGCTCGGCGCCGGTGGCCAACACGTCGTTCACGCACATCGCCACGAGGTCGATGCCCACCGTGTCGTGCTTGCCGCAGATGCGCGCGAGCTGCAGCTTCGTGCCCACGCCGTCGGTGCCCGACACCATGATGGGGTCTTCCATGTCCTTGAACTTCGCGGCGCTGAACAGGCCGCCGAAACCGCCGATGTCACCCACGACCTCGTCGCGGTAGGTCTCGTGCACCATGCCCTTGATGGCGTCGACCGCGCGCGCACCCTCTTCGATGTCGACGCCGGCCTGCGCATAGGTCATGGCGTGGGCGTCTTCTTTCACCCAGCTGGGAAGTTCGGGCGCGTCCATATCGTCGGCCGCGCTGTAGGTTACGCGTTCGGTCATGCTTGCTCCTCGCTCGTCAGGACTTACGGTTGCGAACCATTCTACGCCATTGCGGGCCGCACCCGGGGACTTCGCGATTTTTGCAGAAGGCCAGATTGACGCCTCGCCGAGCCGCAGGACCTGACAAACTCACCGGAGGGGTTTGTCAGGTGCATCGGGACCTATCTACCTGACAAACTCACCGGAGGGGTTTGTCAGGTGTGTCGCGCGCGATGCAACGGAGGGTCTTGCCTCTTTCTCATCGGTTCCCGTCTCATTCGGGCCGGGCATACTTGCCGCGGCGCTCAGGTTGTGGCGCGGGTTGGGGCGCGGCGGCGACTTGGGGCGCGGACGCGGCAACCGGGGGTTGGGACGCGGGTTGGGGCGCGGGCGCGGGCTGCGGGACGGCGGCCGGGGACTGCGGCGCGTTCCATTGCGCGGGCTGCGCCCACGGCTGCGACGGGGGCGCCACGGGAACGGCACACTGCGTCGGGGCGGTCGGCGCCAGGGGATATTGCACCGGCTGAGCAGCGGGAACGCCCGGCCACGGCTTCGCGCGGCGCTTGTTCTTGCGTGCGATCTTCTCAGCCTTCTTGCGGTTGAACGCGACCGTGCCGTCTTTCTTCGCATCGAACCAGTTGAAACGCTTGCCCAGCGCGATGACGATGACGGCGAACACGACGTCGATGACGAGCGCGACGACCAGCGACTCGACGGTGATCTCGCTCGTCGCGGGGTCAAGGCCGAACCCGGCGCAGTAGAACGCCACGTAATTGTTCACGATATGCAGGGCGCTCGTGGCCTCGAGCCCCTTCGTCTGCCACGCGACGATGCCCCAGATGATTCCGTTGATTAATATGCTGATGACGCCGATATCGTTATACGGATGCCCGGCGGCGAACGCGATGGCCGAGACGATGATGGCCAACGCGGGCAGCTTCGTCCACGCCCCCACCGTCTGCAGGATGAACCCGCGAAACACGTATTCTTCGGCCACGCACTGGATGGGAATCACGATGGCGCAGGCGATGATGCCGCCCAATGTGAACCGCACGACGCCGTCGCCGGCGCCCGACGGGAAGATAACGTATTGGAAGACGCAGGTGACCGCGTAGATGACAGCGGCGATGACCAGGCATAACCCGAACAGGCTCCAATTCCAGCCGCCGCGCGACGACGACAGCGACGAATACGGCCGGTCGCGCACGACGCCCACCGCGAGGGCGAGGGCGGGAAGCATCACGGCGATTGCCCCGATTTCGGCAATGGCGCCGGGCGCATCGTAGAAGTCCATGTCGTCATAGCCGGTTCCCAGATGGTCGAGGAAGTTGGGGTCGCCCGCCGCGATGGCCGCGGCGACTATGACGACGAGCTGGAACAACAGCATGAACACGCCAGCAAGCACCGCCACCAACAGCGGCTTGAACCACCGGTACGAGATGAACTTGCGCGGGAAGGTCGCGTAATCGTAGGCTGGCACTTGTGCAGTCATCGTGCTTATGGTTTCCTTTCCCGCCCGTTGCGTGGCGCGGGGCTACCCGGCGGCGTATCCTTCGGCATCGCCCACGACGTTCGATGCCTTAGCCGCGGGCTCCACGGCATCGACGAGGCTGGCAAACAGGACGGCGCGGCCGTCGGCTTCATTGTAATCGCAGGTCGAAAGCGCAAGGAGCTTGCCCATCTGCTTCGGGTTCGGGGAACCCTCGTCGGGCGTGGCCAGGCTGCGCTCCTCCTTGTCGGCGATGTACTTCACGCGCTCGGCCTCGTTGGCGAAGTCGTGCATCACCAAATAATCGGTGCCCACGGTGCGCACGAGCGCGAAAGCGGTGAACTGGTAGTTGTAGTCGGGCGTGAGCAGGTACACCTCGCGATGCTCGCCGAAGACGCCCGCGTCGGCGAAATCCGAAAGGCACGCGAACATCGAGCCGTCGTTCATATGATGTCCGAACAGGAAGTTCACCGGACACGAGAAATCGGGCTTCGCCTCGCCGTCGAGGAAGATGGCCCCAGCGCCCGTGAAGACCCCATGCGCGCCGTCGAAGTTCACGTCAAGATAGGTCTGGTTGTCGTCCTTGCGCCAGCACACCGGGTAGCTAATCGGCGTGTCGGGCACGTACACCCAGGCGATGACGTCGGGGTTTATCGCGCGCAGGGCTTTCCAGTCGACCTTCATGTCGGCCAGCGCATCGACCTCTTCGGCCGGGGTGAAAGCCGTATCGGAAATCTCGTCGTAGCGGTTCGAGTCGCTCCAGTAGGAATAGGCGATAAGGCCCAGGTTGGCCATCGCGCACACGAATACGAGGGCGGCAATCACCATCACCGCCGTCCAGAATGTACGCCGAGCGTTTCGAACCATCGTATCCCCTTCCCTCGTTGTTGCGATTATAGCGTCATCGACAAGTCGATGGTTTCCGCTGAGGACCATGGTTGCGTTGTCCCGACGCGCAACGCACGGGTTTCCGCCGTGGGGCGTCGTTCCCCGACCTGACAAACCCCTCCGGTGGGTTCGTCAGGTTCATCGGGGCCTATCGACCTGACAAACCCCTCCGGTGGGTTCGTCAGGT
>SUUF01000075.1 GCA_015062635.1 Coriobacteriaceae bacterium
CTTGATACCCACGGAACCCCGGTTGGAATTCACACTTCACGGTATCGGAAAAGCGCGCGTTGCGATGGCGCGCGAACCTCAGACCGGGAAGGAAGTGCCCCATGATCAAGGCAGAGCTCAACCGCGTGGCGGTCATCGTCAAGGACGTCGAGGCGGCGGCCAAGGAATTCGAGGAAATGTTCGGCATCACGTTCTATGGTCCGTATCGGGACGACCATGTGGGCGTCGACGTGGCGTTGCCGCGCCATGGCGGTTTCGAGATGATGAGCCCCAACCGTCCCGACGACGGCGTCATGGCTACCCAGAAGCTCGCCGAGAAGGGCGAGGGCATCACGGGTATCGCGATGCGCGTTGACGACCTCGACGAGATGAAGGCCCACCTGGCCAAGTTCGGGCTGGAACCCGACTTGGAGTTCAGCCATGGGAAGATGCGCGAGATGATCTTCTACGCTTCCGAGAAGACCCACGGCGTCGAGATCGCCATCAACGAGTTCCCCGACGCCAACGGCTGCGCCATCGAGGTTGCCCGCGACATGGGCTACGACCCCCGCTAAGCGCCAGGCGAAAGCAGGTAGCCATGACTTCTGTAGCAGTCTTCAAATGGGCCATGAACCCGCATGACGAGCGCGTGGGTTCCGATGGCCAGATCAAGTGGTTCGCTGAGCGCCCCGAGGCGGGCGACGACGATTATGCGGCCGTGCAGGTAGCGCACGACGCCGCTCCCGAGGCCGAGCTCGTGGGCCTGACCATGGCAAGCGGCGATATGGCCTTCGCGGCAGCGCGCGGCGCCGCCCGCACGGTGGCAATCGAGGGCGTTGACATCCTCGCTCAGCCGACCGAGGTCGCTTCCGCGCTCGCCAACGCAATCAAAGACATGGGCGATGTGACCCTCGTCAGCATCGGCGATGCGGCGTGGTCGCCGATGGTTCCCAGCCTGCTGGCAGCGGAGCTCGGGTGGCCGTGCGTGCTGGCCGTCGACGCCGTTCGTCCCGAAGGCGACTCTCTCGTGGTCACGCGCCGCTTCGGCGCGGGCACGCAGGACGTGGCCGTGACGGGGCCGTGCGTGCTGGCCGTTGCCGCGCGCCGCGAGGAGGAGCAGAAACCTGGCATGAAGCAGGTCCTGCAGGCGCGCAAGAAGCCGGTGGACACGGTTGCCGCCCAAATCGGCGACGTGGCCACGTTCGACGCTTCTGGCGTGCACGAGCCGAATGCCCAGGCTTCCAAATTGTTCGACGGCGCCGACCCGGCTGCGGCAGTTGCCCAGCTCGTGTCCGCGCTTCAATCCGAGGGGGTGCTGTAGATGAGCAACGTGTGGATGATCGTGGCGGATGCCATGAGCGCGTCGAACGTCGCCGGTGTTGCCACGAACGCCGATGCGCCGGTGGATGCCCTCGTCTTCGGCGATGCGAAGATGGCCGAAGACGTCGCGAAGCTCGGCGTCGCCTCCGTCACGCGCTATGACGTTTCTTCCACGATGGCCGAGGCCTATGCGCCCGCCATCGCCCAGAAGGCCGCCGACGAGGCGCCTGCCGCCGTGGTCCTTTCGGATAACGCGACGGCCCGTGCGCTGGCCGGCGCCATCGCCGTGAAAGTCGGCGCCGCCGTTGCGACGTCGGTCGTGTCGCTCAAGGTCGCCGGCGCGGAGTCGACGGTCGAGCAGCTCGTCGCCGAGGGCGAGGCCGTGCAGGTGCTGAAGAGCGCCAAGCCGGTCGTGTGCGTCATCGCCGACGGCGGCCCCGACGCCGAAGAGGGCGCTGCAGTTGCGGTTGCCGAAGGTGCGGCAGAGGCATCCGATGCGCTGAAGGTCGTCGTGACCAACGCCGAGGGCGAAGGCGCGGCAGGCTTGCTCACTGCCGAGAAGGTCGTGGGCGTTGGCTTGGGCATCGGCGGCAAGGAGAACCTTGCGCTGATCGACGACCTTGCCGGTGCGCTCGGCGCTGCCGTGGCGTGCACGCTGCCCCTGTGCGACAACTACCACTGGTTCGAGCATTCCAGCGTCGTGGGCACGTCCACCCAGAAGATCTCCCCGCGCCTGTACATCTCGTGCGGCTCCTCTGGCGCGCCCCAGCACATGGCCGGCGTTCGCTCGGCCAAGGTCATCGTCGCCATCAACAACGATCCCGAGGCGCCGATCTTCCGCGAGTGCACCTACGGCATCATCGGCGATGCGGTCAAGGTGCTGCCTGTGCTGACCGAAGCTGTGAAGAGCGCGTAGCGCGTCAAGCGGTGCGGCGGGAGCAACCCCACCGCACCCTCCCATCAGGGTTTTACCGCCGCGCCAGAAGGCGCGGCGCGATAAGCATGCCAGTCGTTTCTTAAGGAGGAAATAATGGCGAACTTCGATGTCGAGTACGATCTGATCGTCGTGGGCGGCGGCGCATCCGGCAAGTCCGCAGCCCTCATCGCAGCGCGCGCGGGCAAGAGCGTCGTGCTGCTCGAGAAGATGCCCGAGACCGGTGGTCTTTCGGTCTTCGCCGAGGGCACAGCGGCTTTCGAGTCGAGCGTTCAGAAAGAGCTGGGCACTCCCCGTCTTGACAAGTACCACTTCCCGACCAAGCAAGAGGGCATCGAGAAGTTCATGGGCTACAGCCATCAGCGCGCAAGCTACGAGGTCGTGAAGGCGTTCGTCGAGAACTCCGCCGAGACCATCGACATCTACCGCGACCTGGGTGTCGTGTACAAGACGTGCGATATCGCCGCCGAGGACGACCCCAACGAGGTGTGGACGTTCCATCTGCCCGAGGGCCTGGGCGCACACTGCCAGGAGGTCCTTCTGGATGCCATCCAGAAGCTTGACGTGGACATTTTCACCAGCACGCCTGCCAAGGAACTCATCATCGAGGACGGCAAAGTCGTGGGCGTCGTGGCCGAGTCCGAGGGCGAGCCGCTGCGCGTGGGCGGCAAGGCCGTCATCCTGGCGACGGGCGGCATGGGTTCCAACCCCGAGCGCATCGCCAAGTACAGCTGGTTCACCCAGTCTGCCTACAACATGAACGTGCTCACGCCGTTGCAGAACATGGGCGACGGCCTGGACATGGCCCTTTCGGCTGGTGCCGATCCCAACACCATCACGACCTGCCCGCTGCTCGCAGCTGGTGGCCGCAGCATGACGATGGACTCGCAGTGCGGCGGCGCGGGCGTTAACCCCGGCGTGTGGATCAACCGCAACGGCAAGCGCTTTGCGGCCGAGTCCGTGGCCGAGAACATCGGCGACATCGGAACCTACTACGGCAAGCAGCCCGGCGGCATCGTGTGGTCGATCCTGGACCAGGCAAACGTCGACCGCCTGATCAACGAGGGCTCCGAGATCGCCATCGGCGAGTTCGTCGTCTATCACAAGCCCATGGCGCGCCTGGCAACCGAGCTCGAGGCCACCATCGAGTCGGGCCTCACCAAGAAGTCCGACAGCATCGAGGATTTGGCCGAGCAGATGGGCGTACCGGTCGAGGCGTTCGCTGCAACCATCGCTGAGTACAACGACGCCTGCGAGAAGGGCGTCGACGAGGCCTTCGGCAAGAAGCCCCAGTACCTGCGCCCGATCGCCCAGGCGCCGTTCTACGCCATCCCGCTGGCCACGGGCACGATGGGCTCTGCCGGCGGCATCCGCGTTAACGGCGACATGCAGGTGCTCAATGCCGATTACGAGCCGATCCCCGGCCTGTATGCGGTGGGCCTGGACGCGACCGGCCTGTACGGCGACTCCTACAACATGGAGGTCCCCGGTGCGGCCAACGGCTTCGCGCACACCTCGGGCCGTATCGCCGCCCGCCACGCCATCGCCCAGATGGACTAGGAAGTTTTCTCGTTTGGGGCGGCGGTTCGGGTCCGAAGCCCGTTTCCGCCGCCTCCTTACCCCGGAAATAACGCAGACCGAAGCCTGCGCAGTTCAACAGAACAATCGTGAAAGGAAACCATCATGGCTAAGACTCCGAAAATCGCCGGCGCTCCTGAATTCGGCAAGTACATTGCTCCTGAGGAATCCGTGGGCAAGCGCCTGGAGGGCAAGCGCATCCTGCTGACCGGCACCACCAAGGGCGTGGGCAAGATCGCCCAGGAGCTGCTGTGCGCTCACGGTGCATATGTGTGTGGTTCCGGCCGTACCAAGGGTGTTGCCGCCGAGCGCGCCGAAGAGCTGAAGGCCAAGGACTACAAGGCCGCCGGCTTCGACGTCGACCTGGCCGATTACGAGGCCGTGAAGGAGTGGGTCGCCAAGTGCGCCGAGCTCATGGGCGGCATCGACGTGGTCATCAACAACGCATCGCATCCGGGCATGGCCCCGTTCGGCGAGATGACCCCCGACATTTGGGAGTACGGCATCAAGAACGAGCTCGACCTGATCTACAACGTGTGCAACTGCGCTTGGCCGTACCTGCAGGAGTCCGGCAGGAACGGCGGCACCTCCATCATCATCACGTCGTCGACCGTCGGCCTGCAGGGTTCCAACTCGCCGCAGGCTTGCCACGCCGCCGCTAAGGGCGCATGCCTGGCCCTCGCCCGCCAGCTCGCCGCGGAAGGCGGCCCCTTCGGCATCCGCTGCAACTCCATCACTCCGGGCCTGGTGTGGACCGAGGCCATGGCCAACATCCCCAAGGAGATGGCGACCGGCCTCATCGCCGCGCAGACCACGCAGCAGGCCGTCGACCCCATCGACATCGCTTACGGCTACCTGTTCCTGGCTTCCGACGAGGCGCGTCAGATCACTGCCGCCAACCTGCCCATCGACGGTGGGTGCGCGGGCGCTGTGACCGGCGGCATGCAGGGTGAAATCGAGTAGCACATCGGCAACGGGCTGCGCGCATGCCGTCGATAAGCTCGGCGGCATGCGCTCCAGCTTGCTTCAACTGCACTACAAGGAGGGAATTACATGAAAGGTCCAATCGGATTCGGCAGGATGGTCAACCTGGTGATGAACATTATCCTGGGTCTGTGCATGACGCTGGTCATCCTGGTGGCGGTGGGTGCTCCCTTGGCCCCCGAGGCAATCATCGAGTCGTGGTTCGCCAGCTTCTGCATCGGCTATACCTTTGGTGATCTGATCCCCATCGCATCTGCGGGCCCCGCCATTTGCAAGGCGCTCAAGATGCGCAATCCCATTGGGTTCTATGTCATCAACTCGATCGTGCTCGGCGCGTACTTCGGCACGATCATCCTGTTCGGCAATGCGCTCATCAACAACCTGCCCACGATGGGCTGGGGTGCTGTGTTCGGGTTCTTCATGGGGTTCTGGCCCATCGCCGTCGGCGCGGCCATCGTGCTCGTGATCATTTTCCTGTGGCTTGCCCAGAAGATCGCCGCCTCCGTGAGCGGGTTCGATCCCACGAAGATGCCGCCGGCACAGGAGGCATAGCGCTCGCGGAGCTGGCGGGGGTTCACCGGTTAACGCAGCAACGAACCAAGAGCTGCATGCAATTCAGTAGATTCTTTCGATAAAGGGAGAGGGTATGAAGAAGAACGAGCATTTCCCCAAGTTGTTCGAGCGCGGGACCATCGCCGGGCTCGAGATCAAGAACCGCATCGTGCGCGAGCCCATGGGCACCGAGCTGGGCAATCCTGACGGTTCTCCGAGCTGGGCCTCGCTGAAGGCATATGCCGAGGCAGGCGACGGCGGCACGGGCATCGTGTACATGGACAACGCGGGCGTGACGCAGTTCCACCACGTGGGTCTTTCTATTGCGAGCGACCCCTACATCGGGCCGATGTCGCTTCTGGCCAAGACCGTGAAGCATCACGGCGCCATCCCCGGCCTGCAGATCGTGCACCCGGGCCGCGACGCGGCGTTCGTGGCGGGCGATGACCTCATCTCGTCGTCGGCCATCATGTGGGAACCGTGGTACGAGGCGGGCGGCGCGGTGCCGCGTCCGCTGACGATCGAGGAGATCCACCAGTTCGTCGAGGCGTTCGGCGACGCTGCCGTGCGCGGCGTAAAGGCCGGCTTCGAGATTATCGACGTCCACGCGGCCTGCGGCGTTCTGCTGTCGAACTTCCTGTCGCCGCTGAACAACACGCGCAACGACCTGTACGGCGGCTCGCTGCACAACCGCATGCGCTTCCTGATGGAAGTCATCCGCAACATCAAGCGCAAGTGCCCGACCACGCCGCTGTCCATCCGCCTCTCGGGCTGCGACTTCGAGCCGGGCGGCATCACCATCGAGGAGACCGTCGAGGTCGCCAAGGCCTGCGAGGCCAACGGCGCTGACGTAATCAACCTCACCTGGGGCAGCCACGCCGAGGTCATCAATGCTGCCGGCATCCTTAGCGAGCATGGCGCCAACCATGTCGAGATGGCCAAGATGATCAAGGACGCGGTGAACATCCCGGTCATGCTGTGCGGCGGCATCTACACTCCCGAGATCGGCGAGAAGCTCCTCGAGGACGGCATCTGCGATTACGTGGGCATCGGCAAGCCGGCTCTGGCCGACCCGATGTGGGCGAAGAAGGCCAAGGAAGGCCGTTCCGAGGACATCCGTCCCTGCATCGGCTGCGTCGTGGGCTGCCATGACCGCGGCATGCTGTCGGGCGGCATGGTGCAATGCGCCGTCAACCCGCGCCTGTACAAGTTCGACTGCGATCCCTACATTCCGGCCGAGGAGCCCAAGAAGGTCGCCGTCATCGGCGCCGGCCCCGGCGGCTGCGAGGCGGCCATCACGCTGAAGAAGCGCGGCCACGAGGTTGTCCTGTACGACAAGCGCTTCGTGGGCGGCACGCTCAAGGAGGCTTCGGTGCCCGTCTACAAGTACGACGTGTGGCGCCTGGCCGAGTATTACGAGGTGCAGCTGAAGAAGGAGGGCATCGAGGTCATCGCCGAGGAGGCGACCGCCGACACCATCGCCGACGGCGGCTTCGACGCCTGCATCGTCGCGACGGGCGCAACGCCGCGCAAGCTGAGCTTCCCGGGCGAGGATTCCAGCAACGTCGTGTACGCGATGGACTTCCTGCGCGAGGAGTGCAAGACCGACGCGCAGAAGGTCACGGTCGTGGGCGGCGGCATCGTCGGCGCCGAGATCGCGCTGATGCTGGCCGAGGATTACGGCAAGGACGTGACGCTCACCACGCGCCAGGACCAGTTCTTCATCAACGGCTGCATGGGCATCGCCTACATGGTGCGCCTGCAGATGGCGGGTGCCAAGATCAAGGCCCGTCAGACGCTCGTCTCGGTCGAGGACGGCAACCCCGTGTTCGCCGGCCCCCATGGCGTCGAGAAGGGCGAGGCCGACCTGGTCGTCCTCTCGCCGGGCTTCGTTCCCAACATGAAGCTGCGCGACGAGATCGAGGCCAAGTGCGATGCCGAGGTCATCGTCATCGGCGACGCCAAGGCTCCGCGCATGATCATGGACGCCGTGCACGAGGGTTACATCGCGGCCATCAACCTGTAGCGATTGGAATCTGGGCGGTCCTGCGGCCGGGCGTACTGCCAATGGCCTGTTGGGCCGCCCTTTATTAAAGGGCGAAACGCCTGGACGGTTGAGAGGGCGCCTGCAGCTTGGGCGTTTCAGCGGTCGAAGGCGGTGCTTCCAGCGCTGCCAGGGCAATTCGCCGGCAATGAAAGGAGGGCACCTGTGGAGGAGCGCGATTTCGACATCATCGTGGTCGGTTGCGGCTGTGCAGGAGCTATAGCGGCGTACGTGGCCGCGAAGAAGGGCAAGAGCGTGCTCGTCGTGGAGCGCGGCGACTTTGCCGGCGCGAAGAACATGACGGGCGGGCGCTTGTATGCGCATTCGCTCCGCAGCGTGCTCGACGCCTATGCAGAGGGCGAGATCGAGTGGGACTCCATCCCGTTCGAGCGCAAGATAACGCATGAGCGCATCGCGTTCATGGACATCGCGAGCGCCATGACGGTCGACTTCACGAGCGAGGAGCTAGGGCAGGAGCGCTGCGACAGCTACAGCGTGCTGCGCGGCACGTTCGACCAATGGCTGGCCAAGCTTGCCGAGGACGCGGGCTGCGAGGTCATCTGCGGCATCGCCGTCGAGGAGCTGCTGCGCGACGAGGGTGGATGCGTGTGCGGCATCCGCGCGGGCGAAGACGAGATAACCGCCCAGGTGGTCATCTTGTCGGAAGGCGCCAACAGCCTGCTCGCCGAGCGCTGCCTGGGCGCGCCGCGGCCGAAGCCCTCGCAGATGGCCGTGGGCATCAAGGAAGTGTTCGAGCTTCCCGCATCCACCGTCGAGGACCGGTTCCTCTGCGCGCCGGGCGAAGGCGCCGCGATGCTGGTCGTGGGGGACTGCACGCACGGCTACACGGGCGGCGGGTTCCTCTACACCAACAAGGAGAGCATCAGCTTGGGGCTCGTGGCGACCATCGAGCATCTGCAGGAGGCCGACACCACCATCTACCAGATGATGGACGACTTCAAGAAGCATCCCGCCGTCGCGCCCATCATACGCGACGCAACGATGGTCGAACATTCTGGGCATATGGTTTCCGAAGGCGGCTACGACATGATTCCCGAGTACGTCCACGACGGCTGCTTGGTGGCGGGCGACGCCGCCATGCTGTGCATGAACCTGGGGTACCAGGTGCGCGGCATGGATCTGGCCATCTCGTCGGGCCGTTTCGCAGCCGAGGCGGCGTGCGCCGCAATCGACGCAGGCGACGTGAGCGCTGCCGGCATGGCGGGCTATCGGGCTGCCATGGAGGAGAGCTTCGTCGTCAAGGACCTGAAGACCTACCGCAAGTGGCCCCAGACGATGGATAAGTGGACCCGCATGTTCACCGAGTATCCCACGATGGTGCGCGAGGCCCTGAACGCAGTGTTCGTCGTCGATGGCGAGCCCAGTATCCCGCTTCGCAAGCGCCTGTGGCCCATCGTGAAGAAGCGCGGCGTGTTCAAGCTGATCAAAGAGGTGGGAGGAGCGCTGAAGGCCCTATGATGAAGGAACTCAAACCCATTACCGTCAATGTCGAAGCGCTCATCAGCGCAAACAAGTACAGCGTCGACGAGTCCAACAAGCACATCGAACTGGCATGCGAGGACTTGTCAGCCCTTCCCGCCGAGGAGTTCGGCAAGCTCGTGCGCGTGTGCCCGGCCGCGCTCTACAAGGAGCGCGCCGATGGTTCGCGCAGCTTCGACTATGCCGGCTGTCTGGAATGCGGAACCTGCCGCATCGCTTGCGAGGGCACGATCATCAAGAAGTGGGAGAACCCCCAGCCCGGCATGGGCGTCATGTATCGCTTCGGGTAGCGGGTGCGTAGTTGCAGTGAGCCACTCTCAAACGGCAAGATGCGCGGATGGTCGGGAGGCGGCACGATCGCGAGGTCGTGCCGCTTCCTTTATAGGGCGAACGGGGGTCGTCATCGCTCGGCTTGCGATTGCGGCCCATGCGCCGTCTGCGTTGCATCATCTAGGAGGAGCGCTACTGGGCGTGAACGGGGGACGGAGGTTTGTTCAAGCATAGGCGCGAACAAACCTCCG
>SUUF01000076.1:0-2711 GCA_015062635.1 Coriobacteriaceae bacterium
CCACGTGGCTTCTCGTGCCCACGGAGACGCTCGATTCCGATTTCCTCGACGGCCCCCTGGCGCCGACGCAACGCTTCTTGGATGCGGGCGGGCGCATGGGCTTGAGCGCGGGCGTGGGCACCATTGCGGGGGTTATTTCCGCGAAGGTGGCGAAGCGTATCATGGCCAAGCCCGTTTTCAAGAAGATTGTCGCCGGTCTTCTGGAGAAACTCGCGATGAGGGGGCTGCTGGCGGCGGGCGGGACCGCAATCGCGCCCGGTGTTGGCACGGCGGTCGGGGTCGGCGTGGGCGTTGCCGCCGATTACCTGCTCTTGAAAGCGGATGAGGTCGCCAACCGGGCCGCCTACCGGGAAGAGCTCGTTGCCGCCATCGAGGAGAGCCGCAGCAAGGTGCTCGAGGTGGTGTGCGCGGGCTGACGGCGGGCATTTGGGTCCAGGGCCATGCGGCGTGCGGGGTATCATGGATGCATCGGGCGATAGATAAGGAGGAGCCATGGCCAAGCCGTTGATGCATGCAGGACAGCGGGCGATGTCGCAGGTTCAGAAGGTGCAGTTGCTGATGCAGCCTGCCCTTCTCGCGGGCCGCGGCGTGTTGTCCGACGTGCCACGCCATCTGTATGGCCAGGGGATACGCCGGGTGATGCTCGTGACCACCGAGGGTTTCGTGCGACGGGGCGCGGCGGGCGCGTTCGAGCGGGCCGCGAACACCGCGGGCGTGGTGGTTTGCGTGTTCTCGCAAGTGGCGCCCGACCCCGATGTGGCGTGCGTCGAAGCGGCGGCGCGATTCTACCGCGAGAACGCCTGCGAGGCCATCGTCGCATTGGGCGGCGGCTCGGTCATCGACTGCGCGAAGGTGGCCGGCGCCCTCGTCGTGCGTCCGGGCAAGAGCGCCCGCGACCTGATGGGCACGCTGAAGGTGCGCGTGCAGACGCCCTATATGGTGGCGGTGCCCACGACAGCGGGAACGGGTTCGGAGGCGACGGCTGCCGCGGTGATAACCGACCCCGACCGCGGCCGGAAATATGCGGTGAGCGACGTGAGCCTGATTCCCGATGTGGCGGTGCTCGACCCGTGCCTGCTGGCGGGGTTGCCGGCGGCCATGACGGCGTATACGGGCATGGATGCGCTCACGCATGCCGTCGAGGCGTACACGAACCGGTACGGCTCGCGGAAGGCGCGCGCATATGCCCGAAAGGCGGTGCAGGTCATATTCCGCGACCTTGCGGCGTCGGTCGCCGACGGTTCCGACCTCGCGCTTCGCGAGAGTCTGCTCGAGGCCTCGTATTTCGCGGGCATCGCGTTCACGAACAACATGGTGGGCTACGTCCATGCGCTCGCGCACGGCATCGGAGGGCGGTATCACGTGCAGCATGGCCTTGCCAATGCGGTTTTGCTGCCGCTCGTGATGGAGGAGTTCGGCGGAGCGGCCGAACCGCGTTTGGCGGAGCTGGCCGATGCCATCGGCCTTGCGGGGGACGGCGACCACGGGAAGGCGGCTGCTTTCATCGCGGCCATTCGCCATCTCGCTGCCGAAATCGGCATTCCGCCGACGCTGCCGGATATCCAAGAGGCCGATATCCCCGCGCTGGCGCATGAGGCGATGGAAGAGGGGAATCCGGCTTATCCGACGCCTGAAACCTGGGGCGTGCGCCGGTTCCAGAAGGCGCTGCGACGGGCAGCGGGCTTGCCGCCCGTTCCGGGAATGCCGGCTGAGGGCGGTCAGGTGCGCATCGCAGAACCGGGGCCGCTGCTCGACGAGGAGGGCATGCTTTTGCAACCGGGCTATGCCACGTCGCTTGTGCGGGAATACGACCGCACGCGCATCGCGGCCAACCCGTTGCGCATCAAGGAATGGGATTACTACCTGGTGAATGACGATGCATATGCGATTGCGCTCACCATCGGCGACATGGGCTATGCTGCCCTCGTCTCGGCGTCTTTGCTCGATTTCGAGTCGGGCACCTTCATCACGCAGAGCACGATGGGCGCGCTGCCCCTAGGCCGCCTGTCGCTGCCGGCGACCTCGACGTCTGGCGTCTCGCATTTCGCCGACAAGCGGGTGAAGATGTCTTTCGAGGTGGCGGGCGGCATGCGCCTGCTTTCGGTCGAATTCGCCGACTTCGAAGGCGATGCGCCGTTGCGGGCCGAGATCGTCCTCGACGACGAACCGCGCGACTCGATGGTCATCGCCACGCCCTGGCTCGAGGATGACGCCGCCTTCTATTACAACCAGAAGATCGTCGGCATGCGCGCCATCGGGCGATTCACGCTTGGCGCACGGGAGCATGCGTTTTGCGAAGGGCGATCGTTCGGCCTGCTCGATTGGGGGCGCGGGGTGTGGACGCGCGATAACACCTGGTACTGGTCGGCAGCGCAAGGGGTGCAGAACGGGCAGGTGTTCGGCTTCAACCTGGGATACGGATTCGGCGACACCACGGCGGCGTCCGAGAACATGGTGTTCGTCGATGGCGTGGCGCATAAGCTCGGTCGCGTCGACTTCGGCATGCGCATGCGCGACGCGGATGCCCCGGCGGTGGGGGAGCGATTCGATTTGATGGCGCCGTGGCATTTCACCGATGACGAGGGGCGGTTGGACCTGCGCTTCACACCGCAGGTCGACCGCTGCGATTACCTTGACTTCAAGGCCATCGTGAGCGACCAGCATCAGGTGTTCGGCCTGTTCGACGGCTGGGTCGTCCTCGACGATGGAAC
>SUUF01000076.1:2811-7595 GCA_015062635.1 Coriobacteriaceae bacterium
CGCGTCATGAAGAAATACGGCGTGAAGGAATTCGAGTTGTCGCAGGCTTACCCGCTGTATTGGGACAAGCTCGAGAAGAGCAACTGGTTCTTGGAGAACATCCTCGCGACGCTCGACGAGCCGCTCGACGGGCGCATGATGGCCTTCCTGCTTGCCGACCCGGTGGGCGATGGCGGGCAATGGGATATGTTCCGCGCGCTGGTGAAGAAATACGGCGTGGTGCCGAAGGAGGCCATGCCCGAGACCGCGAACAGCAAGAACACGGGAAGCCTTGACGGATACCTGACGCGCTACCTGCGCAAATGCGCATGCGAGCTGCGCGATGCCCACGCTGCCGGCTCAGATGAGGCTGCGTTGCGCGCGCTGAAGAAGGGCTTCATGGAAAACGTCCAGAAGCTGTTGACCATCTGCTTGGGCCAACCTCCGAAACGCTTCGACATTCGCCTGCGCGACAACGATGGGAAGCTCGTGCTGCAGGGGAACTTCACGCCGCAGGGGTTCTTTGCCGAAGCGGTCGATATGCCGGTCGATGATTACGTCTCGATCGTCAGCGCGCCGACGGCCGACAAGCCCTATATGCGCACCTACACCGTCGACAAGCTCGGCAACGTCGTGGAAGCGGGCGGCGTGCGTTACCTGAACCTTCCGCCCGCCGAGCTGAAGCGCCTGGCGATAGCGCAGCTCAAGGATGACCTGCCCGTATGGTTCGGCTGCGACGTCGACCAGTCGTATCTGCGCGAAGAGGGCATCATGGACCTCGATGCGCTCGACATCGATTCGCTGTTCGGCTTCGATATCGACGCTGGTTTCGACAAGGCGCAGCGCCTGGATTACGGCGAATCGGCGATGACGCATGCGATGGTGCTCGAGGGCGTGAACCTCGACGCCGACGGCCGCTCGACGTTGTGGAAAGTCGAGAACAGTTGGGGCAAGGACCACGGCAAGAACGGCTTCGACAGCATCGCCGACAGCTGGTTCGATGAATACGTCTACCAGATCGTCGTCGACAAGAAGTACCTCACCCCCGAGCAACGTGCGGTCTTCGAGACCGACGATCCCATCGTCCTCGCCCCGTGGGACCCGCTCGGCGCGTTAGCCTAACAACCACACCCCACGTCTACCAAGCGAAAGCTTGCCGGCACTGTTGCGGTAGATTGACGGCGGGCCGGCGCGGGGTTTCCGGGACCACGGTCCGCTGCTCGCAAAAGGGCCTGGCGACGCTTCGCTCGCCAGGCCCTTTATGCTCGTGCGCTCCCCTGGATGCTGCTTATGAAAGCGAAATCGAAGATTTCGCGACGGCGCGCTTCGGGCGCGCCTATTTAATGTCGCATACGGTCCCGGAAACCCCGTGCCGGCCCGTCGTCTCGTTGCCGCTACAGCGCGGAGGCAACCGCTTTCGCGACCTCGCCCATCTCGACCGTGGGCTCGAAGCGGGCGATGAGCTTGCCTTCGCGGTCGACCAGGAACTTCGTGAAATTCCACTTGATGTAGGCCTTGTCGCCGAACTGCTTGTTGTTGGCGGCGGTGAACTTCTCGAGGGCCTTCGCCTTGATGCCCTTGCCGAAGCCCTGGAACGGCATCTCGGTGGCCAGGTCGGCGAACAGCGGGTCGGCGTTGTCGCCGTTCACGTCGATTTTCTTGAACTGGGGGAATTCGGTGCCGAACTTCAGCGTGCAGAATTCCTTGATCTCGTCATCGGTGCCGGGGGCCTGGTTGGCGAACTGGTTGCAGGGGAAGTCGAGCACCTCGAACCCCTGGTCGCGGTAATCGGCGTACATCTTCTCGAGGTCCTCGTACTGGGGGGTGAACCCGCAGCCGGTGGCCGTGTTCACGATAAGCAAGACCTTGCCCTCGTACTCTTTCAGGGAAACGGTGCTGCCGTCTTGCGCGGTCACTTCGTAGTCGTAATAGCTCATGGTGCATCCTTTCACCATCGGGATATGTCGATGCGATTATACCGCGCTGATAAGAAAAACGCAATTAAATCGTGCACAATATAATATCGTCACACTGCTGGCTTCCGGCATCGGGTGCGGTGACTTCGATGGATTCTGGCCTCGCGTCCGGCGGGGATTGGCGGGGTGCCCCATAATGGAAGCGTGAGATGGGGGCTTGCCCCGGACGACGACGAGGAGCATGCGGTGGCAAAGACCGATTGGGAGTTTTTCGCGCGGTGCGCGGGTGGATTCGAATCTGTGCTGGCGGCAGAGCTGAAAGCGCTGCGCGTCAGGCAGGTGCGTCCGCTGAAAGGCGGCGTCTCCTTCTTCGGCGGCATCGAGGCGGCGTATCGCGCCTGCTTGTGGAGCCGCACGGCCACGCGCGTCCAGCTCGTGCTCGCGCGCATCGGCGCGCATGATGCCCAGGAGCTTTACGACAACGTGTTCTCGGTTCCGTGGGAACAGCAGGTGCTCCCGGGCGCGACCATCGCGGTGCGTGCGCATGGCGAGAATTCGAATCTGCGAAACACCCAGTTCACGGCCTTGAAAGTGAAAGATGCCCTATGCGATCGCCTTCGGGCGAAGCGCGGCAAGCGGCCCGATGTCGACCCCCACGACCCCGATTTCTCGCTCGACCTTTCGCTGCATAACGCGAAGGCGACGCTCTACCTGAACATCTCGGGCGAATCGCTGCATCGGCGCGGCTACCGGAAGGAGGGCGTGCAATCCGAGGCGCCCCTGAAGGAGACGCTCGCGGCGGGCATCTTGCTCGCGGCGGGATGGAACCGCATCGCGCATTCGGCGGATGCCGCATTCGTCGACCCGATGTGCGGCTCGGGCACCTTCGCCATCGAGGCGGCGCTCATCGCCGCAGACGTGGCGCCCGGATTGCTGCGCAACCGTTGGGGCTTCGACGGCTGGGCATTGCATAACGAAGATGCTTGGCAGGCAGAACGTGCCGCGGCACTTTCACGGGCCCGCTTGCAGGATGCCGCGCGGCTCTTTGACGGCGCGCCCGCCGAGGCGCCGATGGCGCAAGATGACGCGAGTGCCGCTGCCGATGGAACGGCGGTTTCCCTTCCGCGCATCGTCGCCGCCGATATCGACCCGCGGGCCGTGAAGCTTGCGCGCCAAAACGCCGAGCGGGCGGGCATTGCGGGCTTGGTGGAATTCCACGTATGCGACGCCGGGGAACTCGCAGGGCGCATCGCAGCCGATGGGGCGCCATTGGCGCTGCAGGGGCTGATGGCGGTGAACCCGCCCTATGGCGAGCGACTCCTTTCCGCTGATGACCTGCCAAAAACCTATGCCGCGCTGGCGAAGGCGGTGGCTGGCATCGCGGGTGGTTGGACGCTTGCGGTCATCACGCCCGATGCGACGATCGACACGGCCCTCGGGTTCACGCCCGAGCGCACGTTGGCCTGCTTCAACGGGGCCATCGAGGTGACGTTGCGCGTGTACCGGGTCGACCTCGCCGCGCGCCATGAGCTGGCGCTCGTGTCGCTTTCGGGCGCCGAGTGCACGGTGGCGGTCGCAGAAGAGGGCAGCGCGCAGTTCGCCGCGCGCTTGCGCAAGGTGGCCAAGGAGCGCGTGAAATGGGCGCGCCGATCGGGCGTCTCGTGCTATCGCGTGTACGATGCCGACCTGCCCGACTATTCGCTTTCAGTGGATGTGTACGAGGGCGCGGGTCCCGACGAGGGCCTGCGGTTCCTGCGCATCGCGGAGTACCAGGCGCCGGCGTCGATCGACCCGGCGCGGGCTGCCCGGCGTTTTTCGGATGCGCTCGCCATTGCGCCCGTCATCTTCGACGTGGATCCGGCCCATGTGTTCAGCAAGGTTCGCCGCCGCGCGCGGGGCGGCGGGCAGTACCGCGAGGCGAAGGACCGCTCGTTTTACGCCTGCACGGCCGAAGGCGGCTACCTGTTCGAGGTCGACTTGAACGGATATCTGGACACGGGCATCTTCCTCGACCATCGCACGACGCGCACGATGGTGGGGCAGATGGCCGCCGGCACGCGCTTCCTGAACCTGTTCGCCTACACGGGCACGGCCACGGTTCACGCGGCAGGTGGCGGCGCGCACACGACGATGACCGTCGACCTTTCGCAAACGTACCTCGAGTGGGCGTGGGGCAACCTGCGCGAAAACGGCTTCACCGGAAAGGAGCACCGGCTCGAGCGCGCAGACGTGATGCAGTGGCTCGAGGCCGAGGTGAGGCGCGACGACCGCTACGATCTCATCTTCTGCGACCCGCCGACGTTCTCGAACTCGAAATCGAAGGGTGCCGGCACGTTCGATGTGCAGCGCGACCACGTCGAGCTGCTGAAGCGGGCGGCGGCGGTGCTTGCCCCGGGCGGGACCATCGTGTTCTCGTGCAACCTGCGTAGCTTCAAGCTTGATGAGGCGGCATTGCGCGACGCGGGGCTTGCCGTCAGCGACATCACGGCGCAGACCATCCCCCACGATTTCGAGCGCAACCCCAAGATCCACCATTGTTACCTGATTAAGTAGCGCGCGATGTACCTGACAAACTCACCGGAGGGGTTTGTCAGGTTGGTCGCGCGCGATGCAACGATGGTTCCGAGGTAACGTTGCATCGCGTTACTCGCGCGACGGTAGGCGAGGAGCTGGCTATCGCGCGCCGATGCGGCGCTCGATTCCGTGGACGACGGCCACGAGGGTCTGGTTCACCGGGGTGGGTATGCCCACCTTGGCGCCCTCGCGCACGACGGCGCCGGCGATGACGTCGACTTCGGTCTTGCGGCCGTTCTCCAGGCTTTGCAGCAGCGATGGCTTGAAGTCGGCTCCGAGTCCGGCGCGGGCGAGTTCCCAGCTGTATTCGGGGTC
>SUUF01000076.1:7695-9361 GCA_015062635.1 Coriobacteriaceae bacterium
CCGGGTTCGAGCAACATGCCGCCAACATAGGTCTTCCCGCCGATCACGTGCTCGGCCCCGAAAGCTTCAACGAGGATATCCTCGGCGCCCAAGCCGTTCTGCAGCGAAACCACGGAGGTCTGCGGCCCGATGAGCTCGGGCACCCCGGCCCCCGCAATCGCCCCGGCCGTGTCCATGGCCTTGCACAGCACGATGACGAGGTCGCATTCGCCGATGCCTTCGGCGGTCTCGTGGGCGAATACGCGCGCGAGCTGCTCTTCGCCTTCGGGGGAAACGAGCGTGAGACCCCGCCCATTCAGCGCGGCGACATTCTTCGCGCGCGCCACCAGGTGAACCTCGTTACCGCCGAGTGCGAGGACCCCGCCTATCGCGCTGCCGAGCGAGCCAGCGCCGAGGATACATGTCTTCATGGATTTCCCCCTTCGTCATTTGCCGGGTGAATTGGTGATGAGCTGGAGCGAATCGGTTCCAGGCCAAACTCTAAGCTTGCGGCAGCCGTCGGGCAACCCGCAGCTTGGAGGATATAACGGTGCCCCAACGTCGGAGCCTCTCGGCATCCGTCGCGCACGATGCAACGATACCTCGGAGCCTTCGTAACGTCCGTCGCGCGCGACGCGACGGTGCCCCGTGGCATTCGTTGCGGGTATACTGGTTCGAGGAGCAAAGGAGGCATGATGAACAAGGTCACGTTGGGAAGCACGGGCATCACCGTCGACCAGAATGCGTTTGGGGCGCTGCCGGTTCAACGACGCACGCTTGACGATGCGGTTGCCATCATCCGCCGTGCGTACGAGGGCGGCATGCGCTATTTCGACACGGCGCGCGCGTACACCGATAGCGAGGAAAAGCTCGGCGTGGCCTTCAAGGGCATGCGCGACAAGGTGTTCATCGCCACGAAGACGCAGGCCAAGACGCCCGAGAAGTTCTGGGAAGACCTCGAGACCTCGCTCGCCAAGCTGCAAACCGACTACATCGACGTGCATCAGTTCCACATGGTGGAGCAGGTGTGGAAACCGGGCGACGGAACCGGCATGTACGAGGCGATGCTCGAGGCGAAGGCCCAGGGCAAGATACGTCACATCGCAGTGACCGCCCACAAGATCGAAGTGGCGTTCGATCTGGTGAAAAGCGGCCTATATGAGGTATTGCAGTTCCCGTTTTCCTACCTTTCCGGCCCGCGCGAGGAAGAGCTCGTGAAGCTTTGCGCCGAGCGCAACGTCGGCTTCGTGGCGATGAAGGCGATGGCGGGCGGGCTCATCACCGATTCGCGCGCAGCGATGGCGTTCATGGCGGAGCATCCCACGGTGCTGCCCATCTGGGGCGTGCAGCGTGAATCGGAGCTGGAGGAATTCCTCGCCTTCTTCGACGGGCAGCCGAAGATGACGCCCGAGATCCAGGCGTTCATCGACCGCGAGCGTGGCGAGCTTTCCGGCAGCTTCTGTCGCGGCTGCGGGTACTGCATGCCGTACTGCCCGAACGAGATCATGATCAACCAGGCTGCGCGCATCGGCTTGATGCTGCGCCGCGCGCCGTCCGATTACTGGCTGAGCCCGGCCATGCAAGCCGAGATGGAAAAGGCGGCCGACTGCACCGAGTGCTATAGCTGCCAGCCGCATTGCCCGTACGAGCTGGACATTCCGCAGCTGCTCAAGAAGAACTATGCCGA
>SUUF01000077.1:0-2939 GCA_015062635.1 Coriobacteriaceae bacterium
TTTCGGCATTCCGTCAGTACACGTACCGGTCGGTATAACCAACGCCTTCCCCGACAAACGAGCTGCCGCCCGTCGAGGCGAACGTGGTGTCGACACGCGACCACGTCTTCGATTCGACGTTGAACTGGGCGGTCTTCCAGGTTCCGTCTATGTACACCATGATCCACGCATGGTAGATATTGTTCGGGTCGACATATCCCGTGACGATCTTCGTCGGAATGCCCTGGCTACGCAGCATCGCGGCGGCAAGCGATGAATAGTCGAAGCAGATTCCCGTCTTCGTTTCGAGCGTCTCGTCGGGATTCGGCGCATAACCCGAGGTCGTAGCCAGCTTTTGCGCCTTGTCGTTGTCGTAGCTCACATTGTCGACCACGAACAGGCAAATGGCGCTCAACGCCTCGCCCTCGTTCGCCGCGTTCGCCACGAGTTCCTTCGCCTTCGCGACGCATGCGCTCGAACCGTCGTAATCGCAGAACATGTTGGGCAGCAGGAACGGCAGGAACTCGGAGCCGAGCGAGACGTCGGCCGTGTCGCTGTACAGCTCGACGTAATTGTTGCCCGAGGTGTTCTGCATCACGCGGAACAGGTAGGATCCATCGCCCATGTTGATGGGATACATCGTGGGCGTGCCGTCGTTGGGAAGGTCGTAGTTGTAGGTCATCTCGCCGTTCGTCACCTGGAATTTCAGGCGCTCGGCGCTTTCGGCGGCAACGCTCACGTACCCGTCGTTCACCGCCGACGTATCGATGTCGAGCGGGGCAAGCCCCGAAATGTCGGGCACCTTCACGTCGCTCACCGCCTTGAACGCGGCGCCGGTGGCCGTGCCCGCATCGGCGCCACCGCCGGGAAAGCCGATGGCCTCGGCCTCGTTGCCCTCGCCCCCGCATCCGGGCATGGCGACAAGCGCAAACGCGCATACCAGCGCCAGGGCCACTCGCCCAAGCGACCGTGTTATGCGCTCGTGTTTCACGCTGCCCGCCTTCTGTAACATGGTAAACGTCGTGATTATACCAGCTCGGCAGCTGTAGTATCATCGACCTACGCAGCCCGCGCCGTACCCCCAACGACTCGTGCCGCGCATTCGGAGGCTCGCCTCCGCCATACGTACGAGACAAAGAAGGCGGCGACACGCGCTCGATGCTGAATATCGCGCTTTGCGGAAATAGGGAACCCGCAGCTGGGAACACGGCCGGCATCATCGCCGATTGCGCCCGCGTGCTCGACATTCCGCAACCGTCCATCTTGGAATTCGCCAGCGCGTTCGAGTTGCTCGAGCACGTGGACGACCGCATGGCCGAACCGCTCATCGACCTTGCCATCATCGACGCGCACCAAGCGGGGATGTCGGGCATGCAAATCGTGCGCGACGCCCGCAAATCGGGATTCGACGGCGAGTTCATTCTTCTGGAAGACACCGGGGCAAGCGCGCTCGAAGCGCAGCGGCTTGACGTGCGCGGGTACCTCGCGAAACCGGTGAACGCCGAGGACCTCGCCGACGAAATATACCTGATGCTCGAGCGCCTCGCGAAAATCGACGCCGACTCGGTGACGCTGCGCATGCGCGGCGGCTTGCGGCGCATCGTGTTCACGCGGTTCGTCTACGCCCAAACCTCCAACCACGACCAGGTCCTCCACCTGCGCGACGGGCAAACCGCACAGCTGCGCTGCTCGTCGCAGGAGCTCTTCGACCAGCTCTCGCATGACCCGCGCTTCCTGAAACTCGGAAGCTCGTACATCGTGAATCTCGACCTCGTGCAATCGCTCTACGCCAACGGAGCGGCGCTGACCTTCGTCGACGGATCGGAAGCCTCGGTTCCCGTGCGATTCCGCAAGGCGATGCAGGATGCCCTGTTAGACCGGGCGGAATGGAGGAAGCATGCGTAATCCGTCGAAGGTGAACCTCATCATCGGCCTCCTGCTTCTGGTGGCAGCCATCGTCTACACCGTGTGCTATACCGTGCTGCATCTGTACGTCATCGACCATTGGCGCAACATCCTCGTGGTGGGCCTGTGGGCCCTCGCCGCCGTCGTGCTCGCCGCCTGGTTCGCCCAGCGTTCGCTCGAACGCGAGGAGCTCATCCGCCGGTACTACCTCTCGCGCGACTGGATCTACAACCACGAGATAGGCTATGCCCCGCTCAGCCAGGTCGTCCCCGACGCCGATGCCTATGAGTTCGTCACGTTCGCCGCCGATGCGCTCGTCGAGATGTCATATGGTTTCGAGGTCGCCGAAACGCCCGACGATTTCGAGCCCGACTTCATGGTGTCGACCACCCGCTTCGACGTGCGCCAAACCGGCGACGGCGCGGTGGTGGCCCAGTGGAAAGGCGCGCTGCACCGCGTGGTGCGCGACCAAGACGGAAACCGCGGCACCTACGAAATCGCGCCGTTCGAGAATGCCGCCGAACTCGCCCAGCTCCTCGAGGAAAACGAGGCGCTGGAATGATACGCGTCTACATCTGCGACCCCCGGGCGAAAGCCCGCAGCGCCCTGCGCCAGGCCATCGAGCGCATTGCGTCCGATGTCGGCATAACCTCGCTCGCCATCCGCGTCGCCAGCACGCCGTACGACGTCTTCGACGCCATCGCGGCACGGCGTCCCGGCTATTGCACGCTCGTGCTCGCAAATGCAGGCGTGGGCCTTCCGCAAGACATCGAGCCGTTTTCCGATTTCAAGGCACGGTTCCCCCAAACGAGGCTCGTGCTGATGTCGGGTTCGGGCGACGCCGCGATGCAGGCTTACAAGGTGCACGCCGACGCTTTCGTCTACACGGCGAACGGCCCGGCGGAATTCACCCAGGTGATGCATGACCAACTGGCCGACATCGCAATGGAACGCGGGGAGACGCTCACGCTGAAATCGAAAGCGGGCATCGATGTGCTCGACGCCACCAATGTCCTGTTTGCCGAAACCTCGGATGCCGGCCCCGTCATCCACCT
>SUUF01000077.1:3039-9336 GCA_015062635.1 Coriobacteriaceae bacterium
TTGCCCATGATGCGGGCCACGTGCGTCTTCACGGTCGCCGCTGAAATCACGAGCTGCTCGCCGATCTCGGCGTTCGTCAAGCCGCGCGCCACCATCACCAGCACCTCGCGCTCGCGCTCGGTCAGGTCGTTCATCTTTCCGCCTGCCATCTGGGGCTTCCCGCGCTGGGCGGCGAAGGTCTCGACGAGGCGGCGCATCACCGAAGGCTGGATGAGCGCATCGCCGCGCGCCACCACCTGGATGGCATTCGCGATGTCATCGGGTTCGGAATCCTTCAGCATGAAGCCCGAAGCGCCTGCTCCCAGGGCATCGTAAACGTATTCGTCGATATCGAAGGTCGTCAGCACGAGCACCTTCGTGTCGGCGGTGTTGGGGTTCGAGAGCAAGCGGCGCGTGGCCTCGATGCCGTCCATCAGCGGCATGCGGATGTCCATCAGCACGACGTCGGGATGCGTGTTCGCCACCACGTCCTGCACTTCCAGGCCGTTGCGGGCCTCTCCCACCACGCGCAGGTTCTCGTAGCTCGAGAGGATGAGCCTGAAGCCGTTGCGCACCAGGTCTTGGTCGTCGACCACGACAACGCTCACCTCGGGCAGGGGTTCTTCCGCCGCCTCCTCGGCGCGGCGAACGGCTTCTTCCGAACGGGCGCGCAAACGCTGCTGGGCAGCCCGGTATTCGGGGTTGTACAGCGAATCGCCGCCGATGAGTTCTTCCGTCATGTCGTCGTTCCTTTCGTCGCCGACGCGCGTTGCGCGCCCCGGTTACCGATCCTCGCCCGAATCGCCGGCATCGGCCCCTTCCTTCTGGTGGAAGGGCAGGCGCACCACCACGGCGAAACCGCCGCCTTTCACATCATACGCCCCGAAACCGCCTCCGAGCAGGTTCGTTCTTTCCGCCATGCCCTGCAGGCCATGCCCGCCGCCGCCCACATGCAGCGCCGGATCGTCGTAGAAACTCGCGTTATGGGCATATGAGCCGCCCATGCCCTGGCCATCGTCCACCACCATCAGCGTCACGAGGTCCTCGGTCGCATGCAGGGTTATGTCCACATGCTTGGCATGCGCGTGTTTCACGATATTCGTCACCGATTCGCGTGCGATGCCGAACACGGCGACATCGATGTACAGCGGCACGGCGTCGCGGCGGTAATGCGATTGGTCGCACGTCACCGTGATGCCCGCGCTCTCGAGATATTGCACAAGCTCGCCCAGATGCTCGGTGCCATGCGTGGGCCGGTTTTCCGCCGGTTCGCCCTCGCCGCGCAGCACGCCGATCATCGCGCGAATCTCGGCAAGCGATTCCTTCGAGGTCGTGCGGATGATGCGCAATGATTCCTTGGCCAATTCCGGATCGCGGTCGACGATGCGCTCGGCAGCGGCGGCCTGAATGCCGATGGCGGAAAGCGAATGCGCGGTGATGTCATGCAGCTCGCGGGCGATGCGCACGCGCTCGGCCTCGACGGCCTTCTCGGCCTCTTTCTCGCGGATCGCGGCCGCTTCCTCCAAGCGCTGGCTCACCTCGTTGCGATAGCGCCGGTAGCTTTGCACGCTCAAGCCCATGAACAGGGCCAACGCGAAATAGGTGACGGTCATCACCCGCGTGTAGAAATCGAAGGCCAGGCTCGTGCCCGCCGTCGGCATCACGAGCACGCACAGCAGCGAAAGCGCGCCGGCCACGATAACCTCGTAGCGGCTGCGTTCCTCGGCCACCGTGAATATGGCCAGGCACGGCGCAAGCACCAGCAGGTCTTGCCCGCCCATCTGGAAGCGGCACGCCAGGTAGGTGCCCATCACCACCGCGAATACCAGCCAGGGCGTGATGCGGCGCACCACCAGGGCAAACGACATCACCGCCAGGTAAAAGAACGGCACATAGCTGAACACGTAGCGCTGGATGCCGGTGAATTCGCGGAAGGCGTCGTCCACGGGTATGAGCGAGCCGCCACCCCAGATGAGGTAGATGCCGCCCAGCACGAACACGCCGAGTCCCAGCAGGATGTCCACCGTCCACTCGTGCGCCGTCAGCTCGCGCCGATTCACCAAGATGTTTTCCAGGTTGTTCTCCATGCTTGACGTCCCGCCGCTGCGCGCAGCGGGGCTATCGCCTTCCCGCGCGGCCCGCCGCTACTGGATGGCCAAAATCTGGTCGCGCAGCCAGGTCGCCCAAGCCTCCACGCCTTCGCCGGTCGTCGCGGCGATGGGGAAGATCGGGGCAGCCGGGTTCAGCTGGTTCACCTCGGCGTCGAAGGCCTCGCGGTTGAAGTTGAACACCGGCATCGTGTCGACCTTGTTCAAGATGACCGCCTGGGCCACCTGGAACACGCCGGGATACTTCAACGGCTTGTCGTCGCCTTCCGGCACCGAGAGGATCATGACCTTCGCGTTCTCGCCGAGGTCGAAATCGGTGGGGCACACGAGGTTGCCGACGTTCTCGAGCAACACGAGGTCGAGGTCATCGAGGTCGAGCACCTCGACCGCGCGGCGAATCATGTCGGATTCCAGGTGGCACGCGCCGCCCGTGTTGATCTGCACGGCGGGGATGCCCTGGGCCTTGATGCGCTCGGAGTCGACCGAACTCGCGATGTCGCCTTCGATGACGGCGATGTTGAACTCGTCGCGCAGCGCCTCGATGGTCGCCAAGATGGTCGAGGTCTTGCCCGAACCCGGCGATGCCAGGATGTTCAGCACGAAGACCTTCTTCTCGGCGAACAGGGCGCGGTTGCGCTCGGCAAGCGTGTCGTTCTTCTTGAGTATCGGCTGCTTCAGGTCGATTTCCATGTATGCTCCTCGTCTTATTCCCCGGCGCCCGCGGCGGTCTCGCCCTCGTCGTCGGGAAGGTCCACTTCTATCGAATCAAGCTGCATCTCGCGCCCGGCAATGAGCTCGGTCAGCGGGTTATCGCAGGCCGGGCACGTGCGGTGGAAGCGGTCATGCTCGAATTCATGCCCGCATTCCAGGCAACGCGAACGCGGCTCGACCATCGTCACCTGCAGCGTGGCGCCCTCGCACATCGTGCCTTCGGAAAGCGCTTCCCAGGCGAACACCAAGACGTCCTCGATGGCCTCGGTCATGCGCCCGATGGAAAGCGAGACGGACGTGACCTTCGTGGCCCCCGCATCCTTCGCCGCGGCGCATACGCTGTCGAGCACCCCCGCCATGATTCCCATTTCATGCATGCTGCGTTTCCTCCTCGCCTGCCTGAAGCGACGGGTCGCTCCGCCGGGCAGGCGGCTAGTCGTCCCCGGATTCCCGCTTGGCCTTGCGCTCGGCCTTCTGCTCGGCGCGGCGGGCCTTGAAGTCAGACCACTCCTCTTCCCATTCCGCATCGAGACGCGCCTCTTCCTCGAGCTCGGCCTTCTGCTCCTGGATGCGCTTGCCCATGACGAACCGGGCCACGCCCATCGAGATCTCGTACATGGCGACCAGCGGGGCATACATCAGCAGCATCGTGACCGGCGAGGCGTCGGGGGTGATCATGCCCGAGGCGATGAGCAGGCCGACATAGATCTCGCGCCACTTCTCGCGCAGCTTCGAATAGGGAACAATCTCGAAAACGAGCAGGTAGAACACCACGAGCGGCAACTCGAAGGCCAAGCCGAAGCCCAGCTCGAACTTGATGATGATGTCGACCCACAGCGTGGCCTGCGGCGTGATTTGCGCGAATCCGTTCGCCTGGTCGGTGAGCCATTGGAAGGCCGCCGGCAGGATGATGAGGTAGCAGAACACGACGCCGAACAGGAACAACGCCACCGCGATGATGAAGGTGGGGATGAACCACTTGCGCTCGCTCGGCTTCAGCGCCGGCAGGAAGAACGCGAGGATCTGCCAGAACACGAAGGGCGCGCAGGCGATGAGCGCCGTCCAGATGGAAATCGTCAGGCGCACGCCGAAGGCCTCGAACGCACCGAACACGTTCATCAGCGCGTTGCCGTCGGCGTCTTTCGGCATGAATTCGGCCACCGGCGCCAGCAAGAACTGCGCGATGGTCGGCGTGGCGAAATAGAAGAAGACGATGGCGACGATGAGCACCACGACGATGCGCACGCAACGCATGCGCAATTCGCCCAGGTGGTCCATCAAGGGCATGCGTGCCGGTCCGATGGGCATTACGCGTCACCGCCTTCGGCGGCAGCATCGGCAGCTGCCTTGGGTGCGGGCTTCGACACGCCCAGCAGCGCATCGAGGTCGGCGTCGGTGGGTTCGGCCGTCGGCTTTTCCGCGGCCGGCTGCGCGGGGGCGGCATCGGACGCCTTAGCCTCGGCGGCAGCCTTCGCCGCCTCTTCCTTGGCCTTGCGCTCGGCGCGAATCTTGTCGTAGCGGGCCTTGCGCTCGGCGAAGCTCTCGGTCTGCGGGGCCGCGGGCTTGTTCAGCTCGGCCGCCTTCTCGGTGGCTTTCTGGAAGGGATTCTCGGCATCGGTGGCCGGGTCGTACACCTCTTGGCGAATGACCTCGTTCACCTCGTTTTGGGCATCGCGGAACTTCGCGATGGCCCGCCCGATGGTGCGCGCGATATCGGGCAGCTTATCGGGCCCGAAAATGAGAAACGCAAATATCAGAATGATGAGCAGCTCGTTGCCGCCTATGCCCAGGAAGCCCTCCATGGCACCAGTCCGCCTGCGCTATCGCGACTAGCCGTTAGAGGACGAGGACGAAGCCTCGGCCGTGGACTCGGAAGCGTCGGCGGCGCCAGCATCCTGCGTCTGCTCGGTTGCGGTGTTGGCGGCGTCTTGCGACATGCACCCCGCGGCGCTCAAGCCGGCGACGGGAAGCGTCAAACCGATGACGAGGATGATCACGATGATCCAGGTGAAGATCTTCTTCGTGCGTTCCTTGGCCACCTTCTTCTCCTCGGCGCGCTTCACGCGCTCCTCGGCCGCCTTCATCTTCGCCTCGCGCTGCGCGGCAGTCATCTTGTTCTTGGTGTTGGCCTTCTTGTTGGCCTTTGCGTTATGCTCCGCCATCAGTTCCCCTTCGGCACCTTCATGCAGGTGTGAAATGTATGCAGTGTTATCCGCGTAGTTTACCGCGAAACCCGCCTTACGGAACAGGCATCTTCTGCACGTTCACATTACATACGGGAACGGAAGGCATCCGGCCTCCCATCCACCTCGGAGCTGTGGTCCGTCGGGGACATACATGTGGCGACCGGGGACATACACCTGCGGCACGCTAGAGCGCTAAAGGTGTATGTCCCCGGACGCCACATGTATGTCCCCGGTCGCCACATGTATGTCCCCGATGGACCATTGGTGCGGTTGGGTTACCGTTCGTCGGCGAGCATGGTCATCGCGGTGCGCCAACCGAGCTCAGCGCATTTCACGCGGGCGGGCATGCGCGATATGCCCTGCAGCTGCGCCGCTTCGCCCAGCGGAGCCAACTCTTCCTCGGACGTCACCTCGCCGCGAATCATCGCCAGGAACAGCTCGCCGAGCGCGAGCGCCTCGGCCGGCGTCTTGTCGGTTATCAGGTCGGCCATGATGTCGGCACTCGCCTGCGACACCGCGCAACCGCTGCCCTGAAACGCCGCCTCATCGATGACGCCGTCTTCCAATCGCAGGGAAAGCGTGATGTCGTCGCCGCAACTCGGGTTCACGCCCTGGTGCACGTGCGTGGCATCATCCATCTCGTACTTGTAATCGGGGTGCGCGTTGTGCTCCATCAACGCAGCCGTATACACATTCTGGTTGGTCACCATGTCTCCTTACGAACCGTTGAACAAGTCCCACACCTGCTGCAAACCAAGCACCAGCCGGTCGATATCGGACGAATCGTTATACAGCGCAAGCGATGCGCGGCAGCAGCTCGAAATGCCCATCCACGCCAGTAGCGGCTGCGCGCAATGATGCCCCGCGCGAATGGCCACGTTCGACCCATCGAGAATGCTCGCCACATCGTGCGGGTGAATCGAGCAGACATTGAACGAGACCACGGCGATATGGTCTTCGGGCTTCGCCGGCCCCACCAGCCGCACGAACGGCAAGGCCGCGAGCTTGCGCGTGCATTCCGCCACCAGGGCGCGCTCGCGTTGCTCGAGCACGTCATGTCCGACGTTCTCGATGTAGTCGATGGCGGCCCCCAAACCGGCGATACCCGCCGCATCCTGTGTGCCCGCCTCGAATTTCTGCGGAATGGGCGCCCAGCCCGCCTCGTCCTCGGTCACCCAATCGATCATCTCGCCGCCCGTCAGGAACGGGGGCATCTGCTCGAGCAGAGAGCGCCGCGCCCACAGCACGCCCACGCCCATCGGCGCGAACAGCTTGTGGCCGCTGAACACGAACGCGTCGCACCCCAGCGCCTG
>SUUF01000008.1:0-1416 GCA_015062635.1 Coriobacteriaceae bacterium
GCCGGCAACACCGAAAGCCGATCACTTGCACCTGCGCTATAATGCGCTGCAGCGTAAACCGGCTGCTTTTCTGGGGGTACAGGTTGGACGAACCGTCAATCGCATCACAGGAAAACAGGCTTTCATTCTGGCATGTGATGGCTGTGGTCACGCCGCTCATCGCCTGCTTTGCCACCTCGTCGATAGTCTTCAACACCTGGTCGGTGTTCGTCGTGCCCGTCTGCGATTCGCTCGGGACCTCGACCGGCGCGTTCGCATCGTATGTCTCAATCGTCTACCTGTTCTCGGCCATCGCGGCGCCCTTCGCGGGCAGCCTCGTCCAGAAGCACGATGTGCGCATCATCTACACCACGGCCGTGGCGATGTGCGCAGCGGGCATCGGTGCGTGCTCGTTCTATACCGAGGTCTGGCAGTTTTACGTTTCCGGCGCCATCGAGGGTGCGGGCGTCGTCATCATCGTCAGCCTCATGGCCCCGGTGATGGTCACGCGCTGGTTCAACGTGCACACCGGACTGCTGATGGGCCTGTGTGCCGCGATGATGGGCGTGGGCGGCGCCCTTTGGAGCATGGTCGCCGGCATCCTGATTCGCGATTTCGGCTGGCAGACGAGCTATCTCGTGTTCGGCCTCATCGCCGCCACCCCGATGCTGCTCACCATCTTCTGCGCGCGGAGCAATCCTTCGGACATGGGCCTGAAACCGTATGGCGCCCCGAAGCTCGCAGACGGGCAAGCTGCCGATGCCCCGCAAATGGGCGTATCCGCAAAGATTGCCTTCCGCTCGCCGGCGTTCTACCTGCTCGCCATCACCATCGGACTCACGAACGGCGCTGCGCAAATCGGCAACTACCTGGCCAAGTACGTCTACCACCTCTCCGACGTGGGAGCGCTGCTCGTGCCGGCATCCGAGGTCATCATCATGGCGTCGATTATCGCCGTATGCGTGCAGGTGGCCCAAGCTCTGGGGAAGGTAGGGCTCGGCTTCGTGGTCGACCGCAGCATGTTCTGGGCATTCGTCATCGCCTACGGTTGCTCGCTCGCCGGCACCATCCTTTGCTGGCAGGGAGCAGGCGTATCTGCCGGCCTCGTGTACGGTGGCGCCGTGCTCATCGGCGTGCTGTACGGCACCACGAACTCGCTCGGCCCCAGCGTCACGCGCGGCCTGTTCGGCACCCGCGACTATTCCGTCATCTACTCGCGCATCGCCGTGGTGGTGAACCTCATCCCCGTGGCGTTCATCCCGTTCTACGCGTTTTTGGCCGATATCAGCTGGGACCTGCTCTTCGGCGTGGGAGCGGGCGTGGTGGTGCTCATCTTCGCCTGCTCCATGGCCACCCTGTATTTCGGGCGCCGGCTTGTGCAAACCGAAGAATAGGGCAACCCAGACGCATGAGCTGGGCGGATGAATCCGCCCAGCG
>SUUF01000008.1:1516-16350 GCA_015062635.1 Coriobacteriaceae bacterium
GCGCCGGGAATCCCGACGCGGCTTGCAATGCATGAAAGGGATCGCCCCTTCTTATGCTTTTACTTCACAACGACCTTCACCGTAACGGTTTTGGTTGTTGCCGCCTTGTAGTTCGCTGTCCCCTTCACGCTGGCTTTCAGCTTTATCGTATACGTGCCCTTCTTGGCACCCTTCTTCACCACGACCTTGCCGGACTTCAGGCTCAGAACCTTCTTCTTGTCCTTCTGGACAACCTTCCACGCAGCCTTGCCGAACTTCGTCTTCACCTTGGGCAAGGTAACCTTCAGCGTCTTCTTCTTCAGCTTAACCGCCTTGAAGGCCTTCTTCACACTCTTCTTGGCGGCCTCCGCCGCATTGGACACCTTGGTTATCTTGAATGTAAGGGTCTTCGTGCCCTCGTAGTATTTGCCTTTCAACGTCACCTTCGCAGTGGCGGTACCCACATTCGTGTTCTTGCTGTACGTAATGGAGTAGTTCTCGCTGGCCAACGGGCCATCCGCGCTCGACACGGTGACCTCCGGCTTCTGTGCCTTTCCCGTGTACGCGAAGGATGTGGCCGCAAGCTTGCAGGTATCGACCCGAGGCCACGGCATCGCATACTCTTGCCTGTTGCAGAGCGCGCACTCGTTATAAGCGTAGCCGCCCTCCGTGAAGGAGGCCTTCTTTATAGCCAGGTTGTTGAAATCGTTGTACTTCCAGACATGGTGGTGAAGCCTCGCCGGATCGTTGCCGAAATCGCTTTCCCAGATGGCGTAGAACATTCCGTCGGCCTCAACCACACCCCAGTTGTACTCATCAAGCCAGCCATCGCAGAAGATAGACTCGAACCTCAGGTCTCCCTCGTCGGTGTAGGAGCTTGCCGGGCGAGCAGCAATCGCGAACAGCACCTCGCCGTTAAGGCTGTAGCTCCCACTCTCCTTGTCATAATCTAGCGTCGCGAGGTACCCTGCCCGAATGGATTCGGCCGCATCGCTCTTACCCGCAACGCAGTCAATAGACACACTGCCATCGAGGCTTCCATTATCCACCGTCAACGTTACGTGCTCTTCCGCATATGCCGAAGATGCCGCCATGAGGAATACCACGAGCACCGCCAGCATGGTTCCGGTAACGGCCAAAACCCTTGTCGCAATCCTTGCCATCGCCATCGCCTCCCTACTTCAGCTTGATCTTGAATATGACGGTCTTCGTACCGGGCTTGTAGTTGCCGTTGCCGGCAGCCTTCACCGTCACCTTCACCTTGTACGTGCCCTTCTTCAGGCCCTTCTTGATGGTTACCTTGCCCGTCGTCTTGTTGATGGAAATCTTCTTGTTGCCGGATTTCTTCGCGTAGGTCTTCGCGCCCTGGGCCCTGCTCACGGCGAGCACCTTGGACACCTTCAGGGCCGTTTTCTTCTTCGCTTTCGCGGTGGCGGTCTTACCCTTCACCGTCAGCGGATTGGGCGCCTTGGCTATGGTGAAGGTCTTGGAGATGCTGCCGGTGTAAGCGCCCTTGCCGGTTATCGTCACGGTGGCCTTGCCGGCCTTCGCATTGTTCTTGTACGACAGCGCGTAATCGGTTCCGAGCTTCAAGGTCGCACCGGCTACCTTCACGGTGGGGGTCTGCGTGAGCGCCTTGCCGGTAAATGTTTTGTTCGCGACGCCGATCACGGTTGCGGTCGCAATGCTTATGGGATCGGGGGTCGAATCAGGGGTTGGATCGGGGGTTGGGTCGGGAGTTGTGCCCGACATGCGCGTGTAGGTACCCGCGGCAATGGTTTCCGCCTTGGCGCCAGAGGCGTCCGCATAGTAGTCGCCCGTGCTACCGACAATCGATGCGGCATCGAACGTCTGGGCGCTATTGTTCACGATTGTCGAAAAATACGAGCCTTCAAGCGGCGCGCCCTGCACGCTTTCGACGGTGTTGGGGATAACAAGCGTGCCGGTCAGATGCGTGCAACCGGTAAAGACGCCATCGCGAAGGGTCCGGATGGTGCTGGGAATGGTCACGTCACCGGTAAGTCCGGCGCAATCGTAGAACAGCCCCCGCTGCAACTGGTTGAGGTCTTCCCCATTCATGGCCATCCGCAAATCGAGACCCGTGAACGAAGAACACTTCGCGAAGGCATACTCGCCAAGCGTCGCCAGGGTGTCGGGAAGGGAAATACGACCCGTCAGATTCGGGCAATTGTAGAATGCCTTCGCGCCGATGCCCCGAAGCGTGTTGGCCGGGAATGCCAAGGAGCCGTTGAGACCCGTACAGCCCGAGAACGCCTCCTGCCCGATTTGGCTCAACGACGTTTCGGAAAAATCGAGGCCCCCGGTAAGGCCAGAACACTTGCTAAACGCGAAGTTGCCGATCGAGTTCAAATCGTGGGGGAACGTAATTGTCCCGTTAAGCCCCGTGCACTGGTAGAACGCGTACATATGAATCGAGCTGACCGATGGGCACTGTGCCAAATCGAGATCACCGGTAAAGCCCGAGCAATTCTGGAATGCATATGCCCCGATGCCCGTCAGGCCCGATGGTAGATTCAGTTGGCCATGCAGATGGTTGCAACCGGCAAACGCAGATTCCCCGATGAACGTCAGGCTTTCGGGTAAAACGAGCTCGCCATCAAAACCCGAGCATGTGTTAAACGCATGCTTGTAAACCGTGGCGACGCCACGGGGAATCTCGAGGTCCCCGGAAAGCCCCTTGCATCCGTAGAAGGTGTACTCATTGATTGCGGACAATCCGGTCGGCAAGACTAGGGCACCCGTGAAGCCCTCACATTCGTAAAACGCGCCTTTCCCGATTACCGCAAGGGAATCCGGCAAGTCCAGGGTTCCGGAAAGACCCCGGCATTCGCTAAACGCATATTGCCCGATGGAGCTCAGGCTGTCTGGCAGGACAAGCCCACCATCGAGAGACGAACAGTTGTAGAAGGCAGACTCTCCTATCGACGCGGCCTTTGACAGGTCCAAGTCGCCGGTAAGGTTCCAGCAATTATTGAACGCGTAATCGCCGATTGCGACACCATCGGCCTCGATGACGAGCGTTCCGTTAAAGCCAGATGCGCTCTGAAACGCTTCCGGCCCGATTGCCGTCACCCGTTGGCCATCAATTGTTGCAGGGATAACCAAATCGCCCAAGTCTCCTTCGCCCTGGGCTTCATAACCGGTGATCACGACCCCGCCACTTGCGGTGTTCTGCTCGTACGTTAACGTGTACCCCGACGCAAACGCCGATGCCGCGAACACGCACGTCGTGAACACGAGCGTAGCCGCCATCGTCAAAAGCCGTTTCCGCATAGCCGGCTCCTTCCAACATGGCCGTGCCCCGCCAATCCGGGCATCAGCAGCCTGGAGGGCGGAAACTCCCCGCATCCATGTTCGCGTGCGCATACTGCAGCAACAAGGCTTGTTCAAGGCAGAAACGTGCAATAGGGGGTCTAGTTTTAGTTAAGGCGCCTCTTCACCTGGGGTTATCAAGACCGCAACGAAAGCGCTGCAAGGTATCGCGTCCGGTAAACTCTCTTTAGGAGGAATCGAGGTGAAGGTGGCGGATAGGTCGGATTCATACCTGGGCAAGCGCCCCGAAATTGCGGGCATTGGCTTCACGCTGGCGCTCGTGTTCGCATGCTTCACGTTAGCTTCCACGAGTTATCTTGCGTGGCTGTATCGATTGCTGGAATGCGCCCCCGGCGCGCCCATCGAGGCCATCACGATGGTAGGCGGCTATTCCTTCCAGGCGATTGGCATCGGCCTCGCCTGTGCCGCGATGCGCGTACGGCCGGATTTCGCGCGGCGTGTTCCGTTTATCACCGTCATCGCCATCCACTTCGCATGTGCCGCGGCCACCATGCTCGCGGGTACATACGAAACCTTGCTTGCCTTGGGTTTTACGATGAACAACCTCTACGGCGTCATCTGCGCGTTTTACCTCAACCGGCTCGCGCGGTGGGTGCCTCGAAACCACCGCGGCCTTGCCTTTGGCGGAGGTTATGCATGCTCCGTCATAACCACCTGGGCGCTGTCGGTTGCGCAAGGCGGCAGCCCGCTCGGCACCACGGAATCGGTCGTCGTGTGCGCTGTGCTCTCGCTCGTCGCGATGGGACTAATCGCGGTTTCGCATAAGGCGCGCGCCATTGCCCCGCCTAACGACACATCCAATGGAAATAAGCCAGCAAAAGCATCCGCCGATTTCAGGCGAGAAAAAGCTGGCGCGGAAATGCAACCCTTCGCTAACGCCAATAGCCCCGCAGACAACAAACGCAAGCAGGACGGCAATACCGCGCGAACAGCCGCCGGCATCCTTTCGCTCGCCTGCATCACCGTGCTCCTGCTCAGCCTGGTGAAGAACGTGGGGTTCGGGTTCCCATCCACCGACCTCGTGGCAGGAATCAGCCTGGAGACATCGCGGCTCTTCTATGCAGCGGGACTGCTGATTGCAGGCTTCATCGCCGACGTGAACCGCAAGTATGCAGCGCTCTGCTGCATCGCCGCGCTCGTGTTCCCCTTCGGCTGCCTCGCTCTGGCAAACGAGCCCATACCGGGAACAATCCTATGGGCGGTCGACTACCTGTTCTACGGATTCTTCTCGGTATATCGCGTGGTGCTGTTCTGCGATATCGCAGAGGACTTGGGGCGCGAACACATCGCAGGCTTCGGCCTGCTCTTTGGCCGTATCGGCGATGCCCTGGGCACGGCGCTCTGGCTCGCGCTCAGCTCGAGCATCGTAGCCCTGGTGGCGGTGGCTGCCGTGCTATTCGCCGCTACGATCTTCGCGTTCTACCACCTGTTCCTACGGCTTTATCCCGCCTTGCCCGCGCCCTCGAAGAGCGACCAGGAGCGCTTCGAGAACTTCACTGCTGCATACGGCATATCCGTTCGCGAACGCGAGGTGCTGAGGCTCTTGCTTGCCGAGCGGACGAACGCCGAGATAGCTGCCGAGCTCTTCGTGACCGAGGGCACCGTGAAATACCATGTGCACAACCTGTTCAAGAAGACCGGCTGTACCAGCCGCCGCGAGCTCATCACTAAGTTTGCCGAGGAAACGCGTTAGGAAACCGCCTTCGGGAAACGCACCTCAAGCCGGCCCGGGAACGCGTACCGGTCGTTTTTACCGACCATGGAGACTTCGGGAATCCGTCACCTGGGGTTTCTTTCGCGCAAACCCCATGGTCGGTAATTTCATCTTTTGATGCACGGAATGAGGCAGATACCGCAGATTCTGGCCCCCATGACCACGGTCTTCTCGAGGCCGAGCAGGAAACGTAGTATCTTGATCATTGCGTTATAGCCTTTCTCGTAGGCTTCTTTTTGGCGATTGAAATCCTACCTGTCTGACGCGCTGACGGCCCCTTCCGGGGCCGTCTTCTTGCAAACACCCTATTTGCCTGCCGTCATCTGCGCAATTGCTGAAAACCTACCCACACATTCTCCCGAAGAGCCCCTAAAATGGAGGCAGCTCATGCGCGCCTCGCGCGGGTAGCCATAGCAGCATAATGGGAAAGGGCGGCAAAACATGAACGCAGCAAACCCCATCCGGAATGCAGGCAAGGCCAAAGAGGGCAGAATCGCCCTCGCGATAGCACTCGCGCTGGCACTCGGCATCCTCCCGCTCGCGGCATGCTCCAACTCGAGCCAGCCGGCGGCAAGCGACTCGGCTTCAAGTGCTGCCGAACAGGCCGCCGAAACCCCCGCCGCCATCGACACCTCGAGCTGGAAAACGCTCGGCGACGCGCTCGCCATCGCGACGTCGTCGCCAAACGCAGGCTGGGACGAGGAGTACTACGTCTGCGATTTCGAGGCGGGCGAATCGGTTATCTACGCTGTCGCGAAGATGCAGCCCGGCGTCTCGGAAAAGCTCATGGAGCTCGACTTCAGCGACAAGGACTACGACAAGAAGCTCGTCGAGGCGATCGGCGGCATGGAACTCGTGAGTGCCGAGGACATCACGAGCCACCGCATGGACCAGGCGACGCTCGATGGGTTCGTGGGCAAGACCGGTCAGGAGCTGTTTGACGACGGCTTCGCGTTCAGCAGCTACTACTTCTATGGCGGCGAGGAAACCGGCGCCACGCTGAACCGGGATTACTTCGCCTACACCGTGACCTTCGACACGAGCATCACCGAAAAAGACACCGAAGACGAGGGCGCTTCCCTGAAAGACGCCAAGGTGACCGCGATTGAATGCGAGGGAACGGCAGCTTCCCTGCTCGACCCTGAATCCGTGAAATAGCTTAGGGCGACGTGGCGGGTGCGGCGAAACCATACGCGGGCGAACGCCCCCTATCGGTAAACGTCGGCTTTACGCTTGCGCTCATCTTCGCGTGCTTCACGCTCGCCTCGACGAGCTATCTGGCGTGGCTCTACCGCATCATCGAGCTCGCGCCGACCGCACCCTCCGACGTCATAACGATGGTGGGCGGCTATTCGTTCCAGGCAGTCGGCATCGCCGCCGCCTGCGCCCTCATGCGCGCACGGCCCGATTTCGCCGGGCAGATCCCCTTCATCACCGCCATCGCCATCCATTTCGCATGCGCCGCCGCCACGATTCTCGCAAGCACGCCGGAAGCCCTGGTGGCCCTCGGGTTCGCCATGAACTTCCTGTACGGCATCGTCTGCGCGTTCTACCTGCACCGGCTCGCGCGTTGGGTACCCCGCAACCGGCGCGGCATCGCCCTCGGCGCGGGCTATGCCTGCTCCATCGTCACGACGTGGGCCATGACGGCTCTGCAAAACGGCACTCCCCTTGCGCCGACGGACTCCATCATCGCCTGCGCCGTGCTCTCGCTCGTCGCCATCGGCATCGCGGCATACCCCCACAGCGCTCTGCAGCCGGGCGCGATGCCCACCGGCACCGCCGCCAGCGCGAACGGGATCATCGCCCCGCCAAGCGATGGCAACGCCGGCGGAACCGCGCATTCCGCCGCCAGCATCCTCTCGATAGCATGCTTCACCGTCTTGCTGCTCAGCCTGGTGAAGAACGTGGGATTCGGGTTCCCCTCGGCCGACCTGCTGGAAGGCGTGAGCCTCGAATCGTCGCGGCTGTTCTATGCCGCCGGCCTCATCATCGCCGGCATCATCGCCGACACGAAACGCAAGTATGCGGCGCTCTGCTGCATCGCCGCGCTCGTGTTCCCCTTCGCCTGCCTCGCGCTTTCGAACGAACCCGTCTCGGGAAGCATCCTCTGGGCGGCGGATTACCTGTTCTACGGCTTCTTCACGGTGTATCGAATCGTGCTGTTCTGCGACTTGGCCGAATCATCGCAGCGCGAGCATCTCGCCGGGTTCGGCCAGCTGTTCGGGCGCATCGGCGATGCTGCGGGCACGGCCATCTGCTTCTCACTCGCCGACAGCACCATCGCGCTCGTCGCGGTGGCGGCTGTCTTGTTCGCCGCCACGGTGTTCGCGTTCTACCAGCTGTTCGTGCGGCTCTACCCCACCCACACCACCATCCACAAGACGCCGGAAGAGCGACTTGCGATGTTTGCCGCACGGTACGATCTTTCCATTCGCGAACGCGATGTGCTACGGCTCGTCGTCGACGGCCGCACGAATGCCGAAGCGGCCAGTGAGCTTTTCATCGTCGAGAGCACCGTGAAATACCACGTGCACAACCTGTTGAAGAAAACCGACTGCACGAGCCGCCGCGAGCTCATCGCCAAGTACCATCGGGAAGCCGACGACGCGCGGTAAAACCGTACAATGCATATGCCCAGGTGAATGGGCGCTTATACTTTTCCCCACCTTGCCGCTGGCGACACCCGGTGCTCTACTAACATTGTCGAACTACGCCCATCGGCCAAAAGGCAACGCCATCGTCGGAAAGGGTGGTGCACCATGAGTCGCGGTATCAGCAAAGCAATCTCGGTTGTAACGTCGTTGGCCCTTGCATTCTGCATGGTGCCTGCAGCAGCATTCGCGGAAGGGGCAAACGAGCTCGCGGGTGAACCCATCGGGGAATCCATCGCCACGCTCGAAACGCCCGAAGTAGCTGCTGCGGAAAACGAGCAGGCGGATGACGCCGAACCCGCCGCGGAAAACCCCGCTGAAACGCCGGAGGCCGCCGCCTCCGAAGCGGGGACGGATGCAACGCCCGATTCCGCCGAGGCGACCGATGCGGCAATAACCGCCGCTCCGGCAAATACGCCTGGCCCCGAAGCAGACGCCGATGACGGGCCCGCGCTGACGACGCAGGAAAACGTGCCCGAAGGCGACATCGCGAAACAGGTGGGCACTTCATACCCCTACGAAGACACCGAGAACGGCTACTTCTACCAGTACACAGTACTCACTATCGACACCAACACAAACACCGGAACAGCCGAGCTCTGGGACATCCAATACCTTGATGATTCATACGATGGCCACTCGGAAACCCTGCCCGAAGGGGTGGAAGAAGCTTCCGTCGATTTCGTGTACCCCTCGGAAATCGAGGGCTTCACCATCACCAAGCTCCAGCTGACCTCGCTGCCTTCGTTCCGCAGCGTGCAGGTTCCCGCCTCGGTCACCACGCTCACGGGAAGCAACTCGCACCTCGGCGATACCGTGGAAACGGTGACCTTCGACGCCAACAGCCAGGTAACCGAAATCCCCGATCGGTATTTCATGCGCGGCGGCATAAATGAATGTATCCCGGAAGTCGTCCTTCCCGACTCCATTGAACGCATCGGCAAACAGGCATTCGCCCACAATATGTTCGAAAGCTTTACGCTCCCCGCTAACTTGAAGACCATCGACGAGAAGGCATTCGAATACTGCCTAAGCCTGCGCACGGTAACTTGGAACGATGCGCTCGAGACGATCGGCGATTATGCCTTCCGCAACACGATGCTCGAAGAGCTCAACTTCCCCGCAAGCCTACAGACCATCGGCGATTACGCGTTCTATAAAAACTACAACGACTCCTGGGACGAGAATACTCAGGGATACGGCGAAGCCATCCAGTTCAGCGAGGTAGTCATATCCGATAACGTGACCTCAATCGGCGCCTACGCTTTCACCGGAACCACCCCGTACGTAGACGGGAAACCGCAGCCGACCCCCATCGAGAGCGTCGTGCTGGGGTCCAGCGTCGAGCGCATCGGGACCTCTGCGTTCCAATATGCAGGCATCACCACCCTCGAGCTCCCCGCTTCGCTCACAAGCCTCAGCGATGAGGATAACGCCTATGCCGGCGCTTTCGGCGACTGCGTGAACTTGAAGGCCGTTACCTGGAGCGATGCCGAGCAGGCGCAAATCGAAACCCTTACCGGGTTCGGAGGCTGCACTTCGCTCGAATCTATCGACATTCCCATCAACGTGAAGACTATCGGGGACGGCGCGTTCATGAATTGCTCGGCCCTGAAGTCCATCCTCCTCCCGCCGAGCGTCCAGACCATCGGCAAGCAGGCTTTCCAGCAAACGGGGCTCACCCGCATCAACATTCCCGGCAGTGTGGAGGACATCGGCGAGCTTGCGTTCTACAAATGCGAGGCACTCGCAAAAGCCACGCTGAACGAAGGCTTGCAAACCATTGGCGAAAATGCTTTCAAACTCTGCGGAGAGCTCACATCCATTACGATTCCTTCCTCGGTTGAACGTATCGGCTGGGGCGCCTTCATAGGGTGCGATTACGGGATTAGCCAAACCGGCAGAGGTTACTTCACGCCTTACGAAGGTGGATTGGAATCGCTCAGCATCAAGGGTGGCAACACGCCGCTCACCATCGAGGGCGACGCCTTCGCGGGCTGCCAGGGGCTCTACGGTAAAACCATCGTCCTGCCTGCTCGCGTGAACGAACTTGCCGGCTCGGCGTTCCTGGGGATAGACCGTGCAACGTTCAAGATCTATAACCCGAACATCAAGCTGATTTCCGGCGGAACCAGCCTCTATCTCGAAAACGAAGTCCCTGCGGAAGATATCGCGGGCTTCAGCGAAGAGGATGTCGTCGGGCCCTACGAGGACACGGGGCTTTACACGCTCAGCATTCCTGATCCTTGGATGCAACATAGTAGCTATGGCTACTCTAACATGGTGAGCAACATTCAATCCCATTTCGAGACCAACATAAACCAGTCGATCGTGTACTACCCCGATGAGCTGTCGGCCACAACTTCCCCGACTTTTGCCACCTACTTGAAATACGCGGCATCCGATGGGCTGCAATCATATCGCCCCACCTTCCAGACCTTCAGCGGCGGTGAGTACGTCGAGCCTGAAGACCCCGAAGAAATCGTCGAGGTGGAGGCAGCCGGACGCTTGCTGGTTACCACCACAGGCGACGCCGGATCCAATGCGCGCGTCTGCGTGTTCGATGCCAGCGACAACCTCGTCACGAGCGTACAGGCCGTAAACGGCTACGCGGTAATCGAGAAGCTCGGCGCGGGCAACTATACCGTGGCCGCTTTCGCGAAATCCGCGGGTTTCACCAGCGTGGCCAACCTGAACGCATTTGCTACCCTGGGTCTGGGGAACAGCGACTTCGCCCAGGCGGCAGCCGAGATTGCCGCCGACGCGGACACAGCCATAGAATTGTCGGTGCCCAAGGTGAACCAGGCATCCGAAATCGAGCCGCTGAAGAGCGGAAGCGTGGCCATTGCGAAGAGCACCGTGTACCCGAACATCGAATTCTTCGCCACCATCAACTACCGGATGGACAGCCCGACGTTCGAAGCTGAGAGGATAACCATCTCGTTGCCGAAGAACGTCACGGTGACGTCGGTAGCCTCGGCCACGAAGAATTACGGCACGAGCGGCTACAACGCATCTACGCATACGCTTACGATCACGCCCGCTGGCGCCGACAAGGAATCCGGGCGCATTTGGGTGGGCATGAAGGCCGCAAGCGCAGGAGCGCTCAGCGTGGGCGTCTCGGTGTACTCGAGCGGCACCACGAAGGTCGTGGGCAACGCCTCCACGACCTGCGAGGCCATCACGCTCGACCTGCCCGAGGGCGAAGTGCAGGACAGGATCTTCGAGGTGGGCATCCATTCAGCGCCGAGCACTCAGGTGACCCTGCGCTCCGCGGGAACCGAGCAGACCATTACCACCAACAAGAATGGCTTCTACCGTGCCACCATCGACCTTACCGAGGTGGAAACGACCCTCCCCTACACGATGGTGGTGGCCTCGGCGGCGCCGAATGATATCGCCGCGACGGCATCGGGCATGGTGAACATCGCCGCCCAAACGTCCGATCCGTACACCCTGAAGGAATTCTCCTTCGTGCACGCGGGCAAGCAGTATTACCTGGTACGTCACGGCAAGGTGGATCACAGCTACTACACGTACATTGCAAACGGCGTGGAGGCGAACAAGCACTGGACCTTCAGCGCTGTATACGCCAGTCAGGCGCCGTTGTACATCGGCAACGAGCTCACAACGGTCATCCAGACCGCCTCCTGCGAGCTGCAGGTGCAGATGCTCGATGGCAGCTCACGCTTCGAGACGATGCCCATCATCCGCTCCGTGAAGCAAGATGATGGCACCTACCTGAACTATTTCGGGTGCTCGTTGTACCTGGAGCAGGCGGGCGACCACGTGTTCCCCACCTCGCTCGTACCCTGTGCCTTCGACGTTACGCTCGATACGCCTTACGAGGTGCCCGAGCAGACCGAAGCAGATATGCAGATATTCCGCGACCAGACCTATCGGCCGCTTGAGAATTGGAAATCAGACATGGGCCGCAAGTCGAAGTTAATTCGCGAGGCCCAGGGCTACGAAGATGTGAACGTCAACTTCGACGATCTGTTTTTCGTGTTTACCTATTACGAGACGGTTTACTCCGAGATGAGGGAGGAAGTACGGGACAACCCGAATATCACGCAAGAGCAGTTCGAGCAACTCGATCAATACCTAACCGAGTTCAGCGAGCTCGCAAACGAGGCGGCGGCGGTGCTCGACGCCATCATGGGGTTCAGCGTGCCCGCTTCTGAATGCACCGATACCGCAGACTGGGTCGGGAAAAACTTCGAGTACGAATCGGATGCGGACTTCAGCGCCGAATTCCTGAAGGAGCACGGGTACAACATAACCACCGACACGCAGGCAGCCGGGTCGCCCGGCAGCACGGGCGGCGCATCGGAAGGCGGGTCGCCCGGCAACACGGGCGGCACACCGGTGGGCGGGCTGAAATCCGGCAAGCTTGCCGAACCCGAGCAGGTGGCGACCAAGTCGAACAAGGGGCCGGATGGCCAAGTGCAAAGCATCTCGTACCAAGATTCCAACGGCAACAAGGCCACGATTCCCATCGAGAAGATGCGCGACTTCGGCGTGGACAAAGCCGAAACCGCGCCGGACGTCGATTTCGACTGGCTTACCCCGGGCGACGGGCTTGCGCTGGGATCCGGAACCACTCCCATAGATGAGGCCATCGCTTTCCTTGATGACATCGACGACGCGTGCGGGACGAATTTCGGGAGCTATGGTAGCGGCGTCAAAGACAGCATGAACGTCCTGTCCTACGCCTATAACCAAACCGACCGCATCAACCAGAGCGAAGAGCTGGCGAATTTCTACAATGACGCCGCCGAAGCACGGGGTAACGTGGAGAACCTCGAGATTCACCTGAACTACCACCGCATGCACGGCGACACCACCTCGAAGTGCTACAAGGCGCTGAAGAACGAGCGCGACTGGGCCATCATCGTGGCCGACGGCAAGCTCACCGATCGCGACTGGCACATCGTGGAGTTCATCCGTGCCGAAGAGGTCGATTTCGCCAATTCCATTTTCGGGCCGATGACCGACGGCGCGAGCACCATCCCCATGTACGCCGTGGACAAGATCACCGGCAAGGCCGTGAATAACGAGATGAATGCAAACCGTCGCGTGCTGAACCCGGCCCTGCAAAAGCTCAACGCCGCCCACCTGCAGCGCTTGAAGGACTGCGGTGAGGAAGAGGGCCATCCGAAATTCCCGAAGAACGTGATTCTTGACCCGTCTGGCACCGTGTACGAGGCCTTCCCCGCCAATACCGTCGAAGGCGTGACGGCCACCATCTACGAAGTAACCGAAGGCTCGATTGGCGACCCCTGGGAGGCCGAGGCCTACGACCAGGAGAACCCACAGGTCACCAGCACGAGCGGATTCTTCGGCTGGGATGTGCCAAGCGGAGAGTGGAAGGTGGCCTTCGCGAAGGACGGCTATGAGGACACCGCCACCGACGCCCTTCAGGTGCCGCCGCCGCGTATCGGGTTGCAGATTCCCCTTACCACGAAGGCCGACCCGGCAATTACCAACACGAGCGCCGACACCAAGAGCATCGAGGTCTCGTTCAACCAGTACATGGATGCGTCAACGATATACGGCGCAACGGTGGATGGCCAGGCAGTCGACCCGTCAACCATCGAGTGGGCCGAGGAAACCGACGGCAGCGGAGCACTTGAGCAAGGTTTCTCGCAGATGCTGCGCATCCCCGCTCCCACCGGCGCTAAGGACGGCGATAGCCTACAGGTGCAGCTTGATGGCGCAAAGAGCTACACGGGCAAGGAGCTGGGACAAAAGAGTTTCAACGTAACCGTAGCACCACGGCCCACAACCATCGAGTTCAACTTCGATGAAACCATCAGCCTGCAAGCGGGCACCGAGCGGCCGACCACCGTGCGGGTGTACGACGGCGCCGGCAACCCGATGGAGGGCCTGAAGCTGAACGCGTCAATCGACAACGAGCTGCTTGCGACCGTCGACGCCACCGGCGCGACCACCGATGCCGACGGCGCAGCCAAGCTGCAGCTTTCCGCCCTGCTCCCGGGCATGAGCATGCTGACGGTTTCCGTTGAAGGAACAAGCCTGACGCGCAGCATCAAGCTGCTCACCACGGCCGATGCCAACACGGTTGCGCGCCCCACCGCCAAGCTGGGCGCGACGAGCATCGGCGCGGGCGCGGCCGCCGAATCCACCGTGACCGTCGACGCCGGCACGAAGCTCGAGCTGGCGTGCGCAACCGAAGGCGCCACCATCTACTACACCACGAACGGCAACTGCCCCTGCCAGAACATGGCCGGCCGCCAGGCATACACCGGGCCCATCGAGGTCACAGCCGACACCGATTTCATCATCGCCGCTTACCTGGATGGCATGGACTACAGCGAGAAGCTTAGGATCCACGTGAAGGTGAAGCCACTCGACCTCTCGAAGGCGACGATCACGCTCTCGCCCGCCAAGTACACGTACGACGGCACGGCGAAGAAGCCCACGCCCACGGTGACGCTGAACGGCAAGACCATCGCCGCGGCCAATTACGCAATCGCCTACACCGGCAACGTCAACGCCGGCACCGCGACCGCGGTCATCACCGGGCAAGGCGCGTGCTCTGGCATCGCGAAGGCGACCTTCACCATCGCGAAGGCGAAGCAGACCATCACCGTCGCCAAGAACGAATGCGTGAAGGGCAAGAAGGTCAAGCTCGGCGCGAAGGCATCGGGCAAGGGCAAGCTCACCTACAAGTCGAAGAACAAGAAGATCGCCTCCGTGAACAAGAAGGGCGTCGTGAAGGGCGTGAAAGCCGGCAAGGCGAAGATCACCATAACGGCCAAGGCCACCGCCAACTACCTGAAGGCCAGCAAGACCATCACGGTGAAGGTGGGCAAGAAGAACACGCTCACCGCCAAGAGGGCGGCCTCCAAGGTATCCGTGGCGTTCGCCAAGGTGAGCAAGAAGAAGCAAACGCTCGCCTCGAACATCAAGGTCGCGAAAGCCCAGGGCAAGGTGACGTACGCGAACGCGAGCTCGAACGCAACCGCGAAAAAGTTCACCGTGAACAAGAAGACCGGCAAGATCACCGTGCCGAAGGGTACCGCGAAGGGCTCATACGCGGTGAAGGTGAAGGTGACCGCCAAGGGCAACAGCAAGTACATCAGCGGCACGAAGACGGTGAAGTTCAC
>SUUF01000008.1:16450-23732 GCA_015062635.1 Coriobacteriaceae bacterium
TTCCCGGCGCGGCCTCATGGCGCATGGAGCGTTTGTTCAAGTTACGCGTTCGTGACGTACGGCGTCTTGTCCTTCTGCAGGACGTCGTGGGCGCCGCCCTCGACAATCGACGTGCTCGAGACCAGCGTGATCTTCGCCTTCTCCTTCAGCTCGGGGATGGTGAGCGCGCCGCAGTTGCACATCGTGGACTTCACCTTGGCAAGCGTGGCCGCCACGTTGTCCTTCAGCGGGCCGGCATACGGCACGTAGGAGTCAACGCCTTCCTCGAAGGTCAGGCCCTTCTTGGAGCCGCCCAGGTCGTAGCGCTGCCAGTTGCGAGCGCGGGCCGAACCCTCGCCCCAGTATTCCTTCATGTAGGTGCCGTTGACGTTCACCTTGTTCGTGGGGCTCTCGTCAAAGCGCGCGAAGTAACGGCCGAGCATCACGAAGTCGGAGCCCATGGCAAGCGCGAGCGTGATGTGGTGGTCGTACACGATGCCGCCGTCCGAGCAGATGGGCACGTAGATGCCGGTCTCCTCGAAATACTCGTCGCGCGCACGGGCCACGTCGATGGTCGCGGTGGCCTGGCCGCGGCCGATGCCCTTCTGCTCGCGCGTGATGCAGATGGAGCCGCCGCCGATGCCCACCTTCACGAAGTCGGCGCCCGCATCGGCCAGGAAGCGGAATCCGTCGCCGTCGACGACGTTGCCGGCGCCCACGCGCACGGAATCGCCGTAGTGCTCGCGAATCCATGCGATGGTGCGGCTCTGCCATTCCGAGAAGCCCTCGGAGCTGTCGATGCACAGCACGTCGGCACCCGCCTCAACCAGCGCGGGAACGCGCTCGGCATAGTCGCGGGTGTTGATGCCGGCACCCACCATGTAGCGCTTATGGGCGTCGAGCAGCTCGAGCGGGTTTTCCTTATGCGTGTCGTAGTCCTTGCGGAACACGAGATGCACCAGGTGGTCGTCATCGTCGACGATGGGCAGGCAGTTCAGCTTGTGATCCCAGATGATGTCGTTGGCGATCTTCAGCGAGGTGTCGGCCGGAGCGGTGACGAGCTTCTCGCGCGGGGTCATGAAGTCGGCGACCTTCTCGGTGGTCTCCATGCGCGACACGCGGTAGTCGCGGCCGGTGACGATGCCCAGGAGCTTGCCGGTGGCGGTGCCGTCCTCGGTGACGGGCATCGTGGAATGGCCGTACTCTTCCTTCAGCTCGAGCACATCGGCGAGCGTCATGTCGGGCTTCAGGTTGCAGTCGCTCTTCACGAAGCCGGCCTTGTAATCCTTGACGGCGCGCACCATGGCCGCCTGGCTCTCGATGGACTGGCTGCCGTAGATGAACGACAGGCCGCCCTCGGTGGCCAGGGCCACGGCCATCTTGTCGTCGGAGACCGACTGCATGATGGCGGAAACCATCGGGATGGAAAGCGAGATCTCGGGTTCCTCGCCCTTCTTGTAGCGGACGAGCGGCGTCTTCAGGCTGACGCGTTCGGGGATGCATTCCGAAGACGAATAGCCGGGGACCAAAAGGTATTCGTTAAAGGTACGGGAGGGTTCGTCGAAGATGTACGCCATGCATGCCCCTTTCAACACTCAAGCATTATCATTTTGCACTGCCGGCATTGTACGACGAAAGCGCCCGACTTTCGGGCGCTTTCGTCGCGATTCACCGTATAGCTACAGGTTAACGGCGTACATGGGAACCTAATCGGCAAGCCAGGCGTTCGCCTCCACCTCGGTGATGGGGACGATGTCCTCGCCGGCCGGATACGGGCTCTCGGCACCGCCGATGCCATGCAGGAAATACAGGCCACCCTTTGTCTTGAACAGGGTTTCCTCGTAACCGGCCGGATCGCCGTAGTAGCTGTAGGCGCGGTTTCCGAGTGCCTCCGCTTTGGCGGTATCGAAAATGCGGCGTTTGCCTTCAAATGTCGTGGTCTTGCGCATTGCTCCTCCTTATTACGTTGTCGCGTCGCGATCGCGTGCGCGCTTATGCGCTATATCTTATACAAGTATATCCAATGTGCCATTGTCGTGGGCAAATAAAACGGGCGCGGCGCATCGAAACGCCGCGCCCGTTATATCGAGCGGTCGCGTTAGGCGATCTTCACGATCCAGCCGTGCTCGTCGGCGATCTTGCCGGTCTGGATGCCGGTGAGGGTCTCGCGCAGCTTGCGCATCACCGGGCCAGAGGTCTCGGCGCCGTCGACGAAGGTCACGGAGCCGTACTTCTCGGACTCGATATGGCCAACCGGCGAGATAACCGCCGCCGTGCCGCACAGGCCGCACTCGACGAACTCGCCAGCAACGAGCTCCTCGTACTTCACCGGGCGCTCGATGACGTTCATGCCCAGGTCGCGTCCCACCTGCACGAGCGAGCGGCGGGTGATGGACGGCAGGATGGAATTCGTCGCGGACTGCGGCACCACGAGGTTGCCCTGCTTGTCGACGAGCAGCACGTTCGCACCGCCGGTCTCTTCCACGTAGGTACGCGTGGCGGAGTCGAGGTAGAGGTTCTCGGAATAGCCGTTCGCATGGGCTTCCTCATAGGGATGCAGGCTCATCGCGTAGTTCAAGCCGGCCTTGATGTCGCCGGTGCCGCGCGGGGCCGCGCGGTCGAAATCGGCCACCGTGATGGTGATGGCCGTGTCGCCGCCCTTGAAGTACGGGCCCACCGGGGTCACGAGGATGCGGAACTGGTATTCGGTCGCCGGCTTGACGCCGATGACGATGCCGGTCGCGAACATGTAGGGACGCACATACAGCGTGGCGCCCGAGCCGAACGGCGGGACCCAATCCTTGTTGGCCTCGACGACCATCTTCACGGCCTCGATGAACTTGTCCTCGGGGAACGGGGGCATCACGAGGCGCCGAGCCGAATCGGCCATGCGGCTTGCGTTCATGTCGGGGCGGAAGCACACGATGTCGCCGTTTTCGGCGGTGTAGGCTTTCAAGCCCTCGAAAACCTCCTGGCAGTAATGCAGGATGCCCGCGCACTCGCTCATCGTGACGGTATGGTCGGTGGTCAGGCCGCCTTCATCCCACGCACCGTCCTTGTAATTGCACACATAAGAGTAGCTGGTCTCGCGGTAACCGAAGTCGAGGCTACCCCAGTCAAGATTCTGCTTCGTCAACGCTATCGTCTCCTGAAACTCGAATGCTGATACGACATTACGGGAAATTCTACTACCACCGGGTAAAGTGTTGCCGGGATTTTTCCCAGTGGCAACAAGAGGCGCATTCACCCAAGGGAATGCGCCTCGTCGTTCGCTATTCCAATCCGAGGAATGCGACGTAGCCCTTCTTGGCCTCGTAGAGGTCGGCCTTGCTCGTCACTTCCCACGGCGCATGCATCGAAAGGACGCTCACGCCCGAATCGATAACATCCATTCCGTATTTCGCGAGGATGTAGGCGATGGTGCCGCCTCCGCCGATGTCGACCTTGCCGAGCTCGGCGGTTTGGTAGGCCACGTCGGCATCCTCCATCACGCGGCGCACCTGCGCCACGTATTCCGCATTCGCATCGTTGCTCCCGCTCTTGCCACGCGCGCCCGTGAACTTGTTGAACACGAGGCCGCGACCCAGATAGGCGGCGTTCTTCGCCTCGAAGGCGTTGCCGTAGAGCGGATCGAAGCCGGCTGACACATCGCTCGAGAGCATCGCGGAGTTCGCGAGGGCTCGGCGCAGCGGGAGGTCGCCCGCCTGGCCGGCCAAATCCATGATCTCGGCCACCGTGTTCTCGAAGAACATGCTCGTCATGCCCGTCGCGCCCACCGAGCCGATCTCTTCCTTGTCGACGAGCAGGCAGATGCCGGTACGCTGCAGCTGTGCGGGCGCATCGAGCTGTGCGACCAAGCTCGTGTACGCGCAGGAGCGGTCGTCTTGGCCATAACCGAGCACCATCGAGCGGTCGAAGCCGCATTCGCGCGCACGGCCCGCCGGCACCACCTCGAGCTCAGCCGAGAGGAAGTCTTCCTCGGCCATGCCGTACTTCTCTTTCAGCAGGGCGAGCAGCTTCGCCTTCACCGGCGCCTTCTTCGCCTCCTTGGCCTCATCCGACTCGTCATCTTCGGCGACGGCCAGCGGACGGCTGCCTACCAGCACGTCGAGGTCCTCGCCCTCGACGACCTTCGCGGCATTGCGCTTCATCTGCTCATCGCCCAGATGCGGCAGCAAATCGGTTATCACGAACGCCGGGTCGCCGGCGTCCTCGCCCACGTTCACGCGCTCGACCGTTCCGTCGGTCTTGCACACCACGCCGTGGATGGCCAGGGGAATCGTCACCCACTGGTATTTCTTGATGCCGCCATAGTAATGCGTGTCAAGCAGCGCAAAATCGGCACTCTCGTACAGCGGGTTCTGCTTGATGTCGAGGCGGGGGCTGTCGATATGCGCGCCCAGGATGTTGAAGCCGCGCTCCATGGGCAGCTCGCCCACCTGCACGAGCATCAACGACTTGCCGCAGTTGTCGGCATATACCTTGTCACCGGGCTTCAGCTTCGCGCCCCGTTCGCGCGCCTCGGCCAGGCTTACATAGCCCGCCGCACGCGCCATCTCGATTGCCGCGGCGCAGCATTCGCGCTCGGTCTTGTTCGTGGAGATGAAATCGATGTAGCCGGCGGCAAGCTCCTCGAGCTTCGCGATGTCGGCGTCACCGTACTTCTTCCAAGCGTTTTCCCGTTCCATGCGTGTTCCTTTCACAAGATGCCATGGTTTCGCCGCATCATTATACGCGCCTTGCCGGCCAACGCCCCGGCGCCCTCGACCCGCGAAACCTTTCGCCTGCCGAACCTTCATGGAAGCATGCACTTGCGGTATGCTCCATAGGTTGTACATCAGCGCGTGGCACTATGTAGGATAGACGCGAACGATTCCGGTGAAGGGGAGGTGCGCATGGCAGACATCGAATTGCTGAGCCGGGCCATCGCGCACGACCCGTGCCGTAAACGGTACCGCACGCCCGTCGGCGCCGTCACCACCGGCGTGCCCGTCTCGGTTCGCCTGTGGATAGACGAGCCGTTGCGGCATCTCGTGGAATCGGCGACGCTGCTGGTGGGAAGGGCGTCCCATGTCGACGCCTCGATTGCCTGGGAAAGCCGGCCGATGTGGCCGGATGAAATCGGGTTCTCGGGCGCGATACCGCCCGAACGCGAGCCTCGCGTGCTGTTCTACCTGTTCGAGCTCGAGCTCGATGACGGCACCCCCGCATTCTACGTCCCGTGCGCCGATGGGCGTTCCACCGCTGGCGAGCTCGTGCTGCCCGGCCGAGACGGACAGCTCAGCGATCGCGGATGGCATCCCGCCGATTGGAAGCTCGATGCGCGCCCGCGGGGCGATTTCGGGCTGCCGGGCATCGCGCCGGGGTTCCAGGTCACCGTGTACGACCCCGCGTTCCAGACGCCCGATTGGTTCGAGGGCGTCGTGATGTACCAGGTGTTTCCCGACCGTTTCGCCCGGGGCGCCGACGGCGTGCGTAAGGCGGGCCTCGCCTACCACGAGCGCATGGGGCGCACCGTGCGCCTGCATGGCGAATGGAACGGACCGGTGGAATGGCGCGCGCCCTTCCCCTTGAACGAGCAGTTCGACAGCGCCGACCTCACCGCCGCCATGGCGGCATACGACCCGGTCGATTTCTTCGGGGGAACGCTCAACGGCATCCGCGAGAAGATTCCCTACCTGGCGTCGCTCGGCGTGGAGGTGCTGTATCTGAACCCCATTTTCGAGGCGCGTTCGAACCACCGCTACGACACAGCCGACTACGAGCATATCGAACCCCTGCTGGGCACCGATGACGATTTCAAACTCCTTGCGAAACGGGCTGGCGAATACGGCATCCACATAGTGCTCGACGCCGTGCTCTCGCACACGGGCGTCGATAGCCGGTATTTCAACGGCAACAGCACCTACATCGGCGCCGGCGCCGCGCAAGGCGCGCATTCCCCATTCAGGAGCTGGTACGACTTCGACAACCCCAACGGCACGAAAGCACCCTACCGCTGCTGGTGGGGAGACCCCACGCTGCCCGAGGTGAACGAGCACGATCGCTCGTGGCAGCGCTACATCCTGGGCCGCGCCGCCATCGGCGAGAATCCCGAGGACGCCAAGCCGGGAGAACTCGACGGCATCCTGCCCCATTGGCTTGAGGAAGGTGCGAGCGGCTACCGTCTCGACGTGGCCGACGAGCTGCCCGATGACATCCTGCAGGCCATCCGCCGTTCCGTGAAGGGAACAGACCCCGACGCCCCGATCATCGGCGAGGTATGGGAAGACGCGACCAACAAGGTGAGCTACGGCAACTGGCGCACCTATGCCCTCGGGCGTTCGCTCGACTCGGTGATGAATTACCCGCTGCGCTCCGCGCTCATCGGCTTCGGGCTGGACAACCTCGATGCGCACCAGCTGTGCGCCTTCCTGCTCACGCAGAAATCGCATTACCCGCAGCCGCTCTACCGGTGCCTGATGAACCTGATGTCATCGCATGACGTGGAACGCCAGCGAAGCATCCTCGCACTCGACGGACCCCTGAAGCACGAGACCCGTCGCCGCCAGATGCTCCTTGCGCGCGGCATCTCGGCGATTCAGGATGCGCGTGCGGCGGCAATGCAGGCGCTGCTGGCCGCCATCCTGTATGCGCTGCCAGGAAACCCCTGCCTGTACTATGGCGACGAGCGGGGCATGCAAGGCGGCGGCGACCCCTTCTGCCGGGCAACCTTCCCCTGGGACATCACGAGCCGCACCGACTGTGGAATCGACCTCACCGACTGGTACCGCCAGCTGGGCGCGCTGCGCACCGGCGACCCGCTGCTGCGCACGGGCGACCTGGCCTGCTGCGCCCCCGACGCCGATGTGGTCGTGATCATACGCCACGACGGAAAGCGCGGGTTCTTCGCAGTCGTGAACCGTTCCGACGAGAACAAGTCGGTTGCATTCGACGCCACCTACCTCATCGGCGATCAAGCGAGCCACTGGATTCCCCAACCATGGTGGAGCTCGGCATCCAACCTCGACGACCCCCACAACGAGGGAGGGGTCATCTCTCTGTCAAGCCCCGCTTATTCCGCCGCGTACTTCCTCTGCTAGCCGCGCACCGACGCCGGCGCCATGCACTCATGTTCCCGTACGGGCACAAAAAAACGAGGCGGCCCGAAGCCGCCCCGCCATTCGCAGGTCTTCCCCGTCGGCTTACAGGTGCCAGATGAGGTCGTTGTAGTCTTCGATGGTGCGGTCGGAGCTGAAATATCCGGCCTTCGCCGTGTTCACGATGGCGCTCGACAGCCAGCGGTCGCGGTCGAGGTACGCGC
>SUUF01000008.1:23832-39018 GCA_015062635.1 Coriobacteriaceae bacterium
GCGGTCGAGATCTGCTCGGACACCTCGGCAGCCGGCATCAGGTGCTGGGCAGCCGTCACATCGTAGTTCTCGAGGAACACGACGGGGATGCGGTCGCGCGTGCCGGGATCATGCGCGATGAGCTCCGAGATGGAGTTGATGAGGCGGATGATCTGCTTCGCGCGGCGATAACCGGGTGCGGCCTTCCCGGCGAAGATGAACGTGATGGGCGGCACGGCCTCGGTGGACAGGTGGCCTTCGGTGATGTCGTCGTACAGCGCGAGGATATGGATGGCCTTCATGAGCTGGCGCTTGTACTCATGCAAGCGCTTGGCCTGGACGTCGAAGATGCTCTCGGGGTTGATCTCGACTCCGCGGGACGCTTTCATCCACGTGGCGAAATCGCGCTTGTTCGCAGCCTTCACCAGGTCGTATTCCTTGCGGAACGCCGCGTCGTCCTTATAGGGCTCGAGCTCGGCGATCTTGCGCCAATCCTTCATGAAACCGGCGCCGATGGTGTCGTCCACCAAATGGGCGAGGCGCGGGTTCGCAACCGAAAGCCAGCGGCGCTGCGTCACGCCGTTGGTGATGCCGAGGAAGCGGTCGGGGAACGTGGTGTAGAAATCGCGGAAGAGATTCTGGCGCAGAATCTGCCCATGCAGCTGCGATACGCCGTTCGTGCGGCTGCACACGAGGACGCACAGCTCGGCCATGTGCACACGGCCGCCATGGATGATGGTCATGCGCGAGACGCGCTCGGCATCGCCGGGATACAGCTGGTACAGGCGCTCGCGGTACTTCATGTCGATGGTCTCGATGATGCGGTAGATGCGCGGCAGCAGGCGCTGCAGAATCGACGCCTGCCAACGCTCGAGGGCCTCGGGCATCACGGTGTGGTTCGTGTAGTTGAAGGTGCGCTCAGCGATGTCGATGGCCTCGTCCCACGTGAGCCCCTCCTCGTCGATGAGGATGCGGATGAGCTCGGGAATGGCAAGCGCCGGATGCGTGTCGTTGATCTGGATGGCCACCTTGTCGGGCAGCGTGCGCAGGTCGCCATAGCGCTTCTTGTGCGATTCGACGAGCGACTGCATCGTGGCTGACACGAGGAAGTAGAACTGACGCAGGCGCAGCTCCTGGCCCTGCTCGTGGCTATCCTCGGGATACAGCACCTTCGAGATCGACTCCGCGAGCTCGCGGTCGGCGAAGGCGTTCGCGTAGTCGCCGCGGTTGAATCGCTCAAGGTCGATTTGCTGCGGCGCACGGGCCTCCCACAGGCGAAGCGTGGCGGGAAGCTTGCTGTCGTAGCCCAAGATGGGCATGTCACACGCCTTCGCGAACACCGACTGGGCGCCATGGTAGACGACCTTCAGGTTGCCGTCCGCATTCCACTGCTCTTCGACGTGCCCGCCGAATTTCACCTCGAACACGCGGTCGTTGCGCTCGTTTTCCCACACCTTGCCGGAACTCGTCCAAGGGTCGGGCGCCTCGACCTGCTGGCCGTCGCGAATCTGCTGGCGGAAGAAACCGTACTCGTAGCGGATGCCGTAGCCGATGGCCGGAAGCTCGAGCGTCGCGAGGCTGTCGAGGAAGCATGCCGCCAGACGGCCGAGGCCGCCGTTGCCGAGGCCGGCGTCGGCTTCCTGCTCCTCGACTTCGCCGATGGCAAAGCCCATCTGCTCGAGGGCGGCGGCATATTCATCGTAGCGGCCCAAGTTCACCAGGTTGTTCGAGAACGCGCGGCCGATAAGATATTCGGCGCACAGGTAGACGATGCACTTGCGGCCCTCTTCTTGCGATGCCTCGCGGCTATCGGCCCAGATATCGGCCACTTCGTCGCGCACGCACAGCGCGGCGGCGCGATACACCTGGTCGACCGTGGCGCTCTTCGGCGTGATTCCGAATTCATGGCGGATGCGGCGCTCGATGCGCGTGCGCACTTCGGCGACAGCCGCCTCGTCAACAGCGATATTTGCCATACTTGTACCCCGTTCTATCTCATGACGCCCGCGATGGTTTGTTGGGAAAACCGCGTGATTATCGGGCGTTTTGTCTCGAAAGAGCAAGTATAGGGTTTTCGTGGCGCAATAGTTAAACCGTCACACTTTTACCAGGGAAACGCACATCTCGACCACGTAAAGCCGCCGTTCGCCCCGGCCGCTACGACGCCTGCAGGAAGGCCGACATCAGGGCGCGGTTCACATCGCTGCGGCTGACGGTGCCCACAAGACGGCCCGCTTGCAACACGGGAAGCTTCTTGATGCGCCCCTCGCCGAGCACGGTGCACACGCGCTCGATGGGGGTCTCCAGGTCAATCGACACCACGCGCTCGGTGGCGACATCCATCACATTGGCCTGCATCAGGTGTTTCAGGCGCAAGTCGAACGCCACGTCATCGGCGAACACCGACAAGCTGTAGGTGAGGTCGACCACCGGCGTTCCCGCATCGGCCAAGCTCTTCATCACGTCGCCGTCCGAGACGAACCCGACCACGCGACCGCGGCCGTCGACCACGGGAAGGCCGCTCGTGCGGTGGTCGAGCATCTGCTGCACCGCTTCGGCGACGGTCTGGTTCGAGCGGATGGTGTACGCGTCGCGCTTCATGACGGTTGCAAGCGAAAGACCCGAGCGCGGCACCGCCTCGGCCGTTGCGGCAGCAGGCGCCGTGCGGGCGAGCAAGCGCACGTACACGAGAGCGGTGACGAGACCCACCAGGCCGACGATGGTGGCCACGAGAGCCGATGCCGCGAATCCCTGCGCGGCGGCCGACGCCTGCGAAGCGCCCGTCGCGAGCGCAGACGCTTCGGAAGAAGCCAAGATGCCCATGTACAGCGACGGACCGGCCGAAGCCGCCACCTGGATGAAGACGTTGATGAGCGCCACGCCATGCGCGTTCAGCTGGCGCGGCAGCTGCTTCAGGCCCGCCGTCTGCGAGGGGCTCATGACGAAGCCGACGCCCGCATACACGAGGCAGGCACCCGCCACGACGGGGATCACCTCGCCGGCACCGGCCACCCAGGCCACGCCGGCCATGCCCACGACGATGAGGAGGAACCCGCCGGGCAGCAGCGGCCATTCGCCGCGGGCGTCCATGATGCGCCCGCCAAGCAAGGCCGTGCCCGCATTCACGAGGATGGGGATGAGCACGAGCAGGCCCGCCATGAACGCGGTGTAGCCCATCGCCCCCTCGAAATAGAGCGGCAGCAACACGCTCATCGAGAACGTCGTCATCATCGACACCACCACGAGCACGCAGGCAATCGAGAAACGCGCGGTGCGCAGCGGCTCGAGGTTCAGCAGCGGATGCTCGAGGCTGCGTTGGCGCAGCGCGAACAGGGCGACGATGCCGATGCCGACCGCAAGCAGCGCCAGCGCGAGCACGAGATTCGAGGTGAGGTCGATGAGGCCGAAGATGACGCAGGTGAGACCGGCGGCAGCGAGCACCAGGCTCGGAACGTCGAACGAGATGCGCTGCGCCTTCCCGAGCGGTTTGACGAAGGCGATGCCGAGCAACATGAGCACGGCGATGACGGCGAGCGTCGGCACGAACATGCTGCGCCAGCCAAACGAGGTGATCATCAGGCCGGAGACGACCGGCCCGAACGCCGGGCCAAACGTGATGCAGCAGCTGCCGATAGCCAGGTAGCTGCCGAGTTTCTTGCGCGGGGCCACCTGCAGCACCGTGCTCATCATCGTGGGAATGAAGATGCCGGTGCCGATGGCCTGGAACAGGCGGGCCACCAGCAGCACCGCGAAGTGCGGGGCCACGATATCGACCGCGCAGCCGACGGCCAGGATGATGCCGCCCGCGAAGAACACCTGACGCAGCGTGAAGCGGCGCATGAGGAAGGCCACGAGCGTCGTGACGATGGCGGTGACCATCATGTAGCCGGTCACCAGCCATTGCGCGGTGATGGAATCGACCGAGAACTCGCCCATGATGTCGATGAGGCCGACGTTGATGATGTTCTCGTTGAACGCCGCGATGAACGCCGCCCCGAACAACACCGCAAGCAGGGCCTTCGTGTTCAACCCGCGCTCCCCCGCATGTTCTGTCGCCGCTTGCGCACGCTTCTCGCGCATCGCCTCGGCGCCGCTGCGGTTCCCCATATCTGCCATATCTTCCCTCCAAAATGAAAAAGCCCGCAACCATCGAAGGTTGCGGGCCAGCTTACAGCCACAACACGAATGGTCGTCCACGCAACCGGACTTACGCCTTTCGACCACTCGTTGCAGGAGGGCATTGTAGCGCAGGCAAACGAAATGGCGGCCCCGCTTCCACGGAACCGCCATATTGAAACCCGCCTTCCCGATTGCGCGATTACGCGCCGAGCGTGCGGTAGAAGAGCGCGTAGGTGCGGGCGCAGAGCTCGAAGCCGTAGTCGGTGGCCATGGCGTTCTTGATGAGCTTCTCACGCGCATCCTTGTTCCACCAGGTGCCGAGCGCATAGCGGATGCAGCCGAGCATCTCGTGCGCATTGTAGTTCGCGAAGCTGAAGCCATTGCCCTCGCCGGTGAACTCGTTCCACGGATGCACGGTGTCTTTCAGGCCGCCGGTCTCGCGGACGATGGGCAGCGTGCCGTAGCGCATCGCGATGATCTGCGACAGGCCGCAGGGCTCGAACAGCGACGGCATGAGGAACAGGTCGGAGCCCGCGTAGATGCGGTGCGAAAGCGGCCCGTTATAGCCGATATAGCTGCACAAACGGCCCTTATAGCGGTTTTCGGCATCGCGGAAGAAGTCTTCGTATTCCTCATCGCCCGAACCGAGCATGATCACGCGCACGTTCTCGGCCATGATGTCGTCGAGCACGCACCGCACGAGGTCGATGCCCTTTTGCGGCGTCAGGCGGCCCACCATGCCGATAACCGGTACTTCCTCGCCTTCCGGCGCAGGCGCGAGCCCGAGCTCCTCGAGCAGCGCGGCCTTCACCTTGGCCTTGCGGTTCAGGCTCTTCTCCGAGAAATGGAACGGCAGCTCGACATCGGTGCGCGGGTCCCATGCCTCGTTGTCAAGGCCATTCAGGATGCCCCACAGGTCGCCGCCGCGGCTGCGCAGGACGCCGTCGAGGCTCTCGCCCATGTCGGGCCCGCAGATTTCCTGCGAGTAAGTCGGGCTCACGGTGTTCACCTTGTCGGCGAACACGATGCCGGCTTTCAGCATGTTGTCGCAGCCGTAGTGCTCGATGAACTGCGGGGTGGCCAGGCTATCGTCGACGCGCAGCAGGTCGCGGTCAAACTCATGGCTGAACTGGCCCTGGAACTTCAGGTTGTGGATGGTGAGCACCGTCTTCAGCCCCGACTGCATGCCGCCCTGGTACTGCGTCTTCGCGAGCAACGGCATCATCGCGGTGTGCCAGTCGTTGCAGTGCAGGATGCGCGGGTTGAAGTCGAGCTGCGGGATGGCATCCATGACGGCGCGGGTGAAGAAGGCGTACTGCTCGCCCTCGAATTCGCCGCCGCAATAGATGGGGCCGCCGAAGTAGAACTCGTTGTCGATGAAGTAGTAGACGTTGCCATCGAGCTCGAGCCGTTCCACGCCCACATACTGGGAGCGCCAACCCAGGCTCGCCTGGAAGTCGCACAGGTGCTCCATCTGGTTGAAGTACTTTTCCTTGATCTGACGATGCAGCGGCATGATGACGCGTGCCTCGATGCCGAGCGGCTTCAGGTATTTCGGCAGCGCGCCGACCACGTCGGCCAGGCCGCCCACCTTGACGAACGGCGCGCACTCGGCTGCGGCGATGAGCACATCGGGGACGTCGGCGAACTCGGGCGCCGGAGCAGGCTCCTCGACGGGAGCGGGCTCCTGCTCGGCAGGCTCTTCCGCCGGCTGCTCGGCCACAGGTTCGGGCTTCTCTTCTTCGGGCGCGGGCTCGGCCTTCGGGGCTTCAGCCGCAGGCTCGGCCTTCGGGGCTTCAGCCGCGGGCTCGGCCGGCTCCTCGGCCTTCGGGGTTTCGGGTTCGGGCTCCGCGGCGGGCTTCGGCGCCTCGACCGCCGGCTCCTTCTTCGCAGGTTCCTTCTTCGCAGGCTCCTTCTTCGCGGGCTCCTCGGCCTTCGGGGTTTCGGGCTCGGCCACAACCTCCTTCACCGGCTCCTCAGCAGGCTTCGGAGTTTCAACCGCGGGTTTTGCGGGCTTCGACGCCGCAGGCTTGGCCGCAACCTTCTTCACCGGCGCAGCCGGCTTCACAGCAACGGCGGCATCCTTCGTCTCGGCCTTCGCCTCGGCCTTCGCCTCGGCCTCGGCGGCCACGGGTTCTGCGGCGGCCTTCACATTCTTCGCATCGGCGGCCACAACCGGCTTCGTTGCGGCTTTCTTGGCAGCCGGCTTGCGAGCAGGCGCCTTCTTGGCGGCCGGTTTGCGGCTCGCGGTCTTCTTGGCGGGCGCCTTCGCAGCGGGTGCGGCTTTCGGCTCTTCCGCCTTCACCTCAACGGCCTCGACGGCTTCGACTTGCGCAGCAACCGCCTTGGTGGCAGCCGTCTTTTCAGCAGCCGTTTCGGCCGCGACCGTCTCGGGCGCGGTCACCTTCGCCGGAGCTTTGCGCGTCCCGCCCCGCTTCGAGGCGGAACGCGTCGCCGGCGCTTTCTTGTTCTGTTCGGTGCTATCGGTCATGATGTCTGTTCCCTCCTATAGGAAGTCGGTTACGTGTTCTTTCCTCAAGCAACAGGATCCCGGGTTTCCGGGTCTCCCTATGATACACGCACGGACGGGGAAACCCCGCCCGTGCGCACTATTAATCATACGATACGATATATCGGCTCAGCTGAAAACCTATTGTTCTCCCTCGATGATGGAGCCCTTGCGAATGACGGCAGGGGCATCCGGCGTCCCGACGATACGCGCGCCTGCGCCGATGACCACGTCCTTATCGACGATGACATTGCGCAGATGAGCGCCTTCGCCCACCGTGGAATCCTGCATCACCACGCAGTTCTCGACATCGGCGCCAGCCGCCACCGAGACACCGCGGAAGACGACGCTGCCCACCACGCGGCCGCGCACATCGCAGCCGTTGCCGAACACGCTGTCTGCAACCTCGCAACCGCCGGCGAAACGCACCGGGGGCGCATCCATCACGCGGGTGTACACAGAACCATGATCGTAGAACAGGTCTTGACGCACCTTCGGGTCGAGCATGTCGCGCGTCAGGTCGAAGTACGACTTCACCGTGGTGATGCGGCCGGCATATCCCTCGTGCTCAACCGCGGCCACCTTGTACTGGGCAAGCGCCGGCTCGAGCAAGTCGGTCGTAAAGTTGTAATGGCCCTCGGCGCAGGCATCTTCGACCAAACGCACCAGCAGGTCCTTGCGCATGAGCACGGCACCGAGCGCTGTGGCGTTGTCCTCGGCCTCCATCGACTCATAATCGAAGCCGGTAACCCAACCCTGGTCGTCAATGCGCAGGTACGTCATATGCACGGGACTGTCATCGCCCTTGCTCGCTCCCGCAGTGCGCGTGTAGAGCAAGGTGATGTCGGCGTCGGACTCCATGTGACGCTCGAGCATGCGGGTGTAGTCTTCGCGATACACCATGTCGGTGCCCAGCACGAGCGCATAACGCTCGCGGCGCTTGTTGATGTAGTCGCGTTTCGCAAACAGCGCGTCGCTCACGCCATGGTACTTGCCCACACTGCCGTCGAGGTCGTACGGGGGCAGCAGCGTGACGCCGCCGGCCTTGCCGGAAAGGCCCCATGCATGGCCCGAGCCGATGTGCTCGATGAGCGACTGGTAATTCTTCTGCGTGATGACGCCCACGTTGCGGATGCCGCTGTGCGCGATGTTCGAGAGCAGCACGTCGATGGTGCGGAAGCGCCCCGCCAGCGGCAGAGCCGAAACCGAACGGCGCTCGATGAGCGATCCGAGCAGGGGGCTGCCATGCTCGGCATAGATGATGGCAAAGGTATCGTTCATGGCAATCCTCCCTTAATCCACTTCGACCGAGGCGTCGGGCTCCACCGATTCGCCCGGAGCCACCACGGAACCGGCCGGTACCTTGCAGCCCGACCCCAGCACGCACAGCGCAGCGTCCGGCTCGCCGACCTTCGCGCCCGCTCCCACATGGGCATCCTCGGCCACAACCGCGCGCTCGACGACCGCGCCGGCCTCGATGACGGCACCGCGCATCACGACGCTGTCGACCACACGGGCGCCCTCGCCCACGGTGACGCCCTGGAACAAGACACTGTGGCGAACCTCGCCGGAAATGTCGCAGCCCTCGGCCACCATGCACTCGTCAAGCGACGAGCCGGCGGCGATGCGGGCGGCAGGCAGATTGGGGTTACGCGAGTAGATCTTCCAGGAATCGTCATTCATGTCCAGGCCGGAATCGCCATCCAGCATGTCCATGTTCGCCTCCCACAGGCTGTCGATGGTGCCCACGTCACGCCAATAGCCCTCGAAACGGTAGGCGTACATGGGCTCGTCGGCGGCCAGCATGGCGGGAATGACATCCTTGCCGAAGTCGCGGCTGGAATCGGGATTGGCCTCGTCGTCGATGAGGTACTGCCGCACGACATCCCAGCTGAACACGTAGATTCCCATGGACGCGAGGTTGCTCGGCGGATCCTTCGGCTTCTCGACGAAGTCGGTGATGCGCGCGTTCTCGTCGGTGGCCAAGATGCCGAAGCGGTTCGCTTCCTCGATGGGCACGGGCATCACGGCGATGGTCGCCGTGGCGCCGGAGCGCTTGTGGAAGGCCACCATGTCGCTGTAGTCCATCTTGTAAATATGGTCGCCCGAAAGGATGACCACGTACTTCGGGTCGAAGCGGTCGATGAAGCGGATGTTCTGGAAAATCGCGTCAGCAGTGCCGAGGTACCAATTGCCCTCGTCGCCCATGTGGGTATACGGCGAAAGCACGTACGCGCCGCCGGTGTTCGTATCCAGATCCCACGGAGCGCCATTGCCGATATAGCTATTCAACACGAAGGGCTCGTACTGTGTGAGCACGCCCACCACGTCGATGCCCGAATTCGTGCAATTTGAAAGCGGGAAGTCGATGATGCGGTACTTGCCGCCGAACGGAACCGCCGGCTTCGCGCGCCACCGGGTGAGCACGCCCAGGCGGCTGCCCTGGCCACCAGCCAGAATCATGCCCACGCATTCTTTTCTTGCACTCATGCGTTTCTCCTTTACTCATCGAGCCGGCCCCGCAAAACAACGTCGCCGGCATTGCCTTCTTATCCTTCGCTTCGCCCTGCTACTTCTTATCGTCACCCGCGCGCCGGGTGCGCGGTTTCATATGCTTGAACCGGAAGAATGCCGCCGACAGCGGACCAAGCTCGAGCTGCGCGCTGTAGGGGTAGTCGCCGAACGGCACATGCTTCGTTCGCACGGCACGCGGATTCCCCACGCCCGACCCGCCGAAGCGCGGCTCGTCGCTGTTCAAGACCTCTTTCACGGTACCGGCGCACGGCAGGCCCACCGTGAATCCCGTAAGCGGATTCGGCGTGAAATTGCAGCATACCAACATGTCGGGCGTGCCATCGTTGGCATAGCGGATGAATGCGATGGCGCTTTCATCGCGGTCGTCGACATTCGACCATCCGAAACCCGCCCAACCGTCGTCGATTTTCCACAGCGCGGGCGTGGCGCGGTAGAGCTTGTTCAGCTCGGCGCTCCACAGGCGCATGCTGTCGTGGATGGGGTATTCCAGCAAGAACCAGTCGAGTTCCTTCTGGAAGTCCCATTCTATGACCTGGCCGAATTCCGACCCCATGAACGTGAGCTTCTTGCCCGGCCGCCCGAACTGGAAGCCCATGAGCGCGCGCAGCGTCGCGAACTTCTGCTCGTAGGTGCCGTACATCTTGTCGACCATCGACTTCTTGCCATGCACGACCTCGTCGTGGCTGAACGCGAGCACGTAGTTTTCCGAGAACGCGTACATCATGCCGAAAGTGAGCTTGTCGTGGTTGCCGCTGCGGAACAGCGGGTCCATCGAGCAATAATCCAACATGTCGTGCATGAATCCCATGTCCCACTTGAAGGTGAAGCCCAGGCCGCCATCGTAAGGCGGCGCGGTGACCAGCGGGAACGCCGTCGATTCCTCGGCGATCATCATCGCGCCGGGGTATTCCGACAGCACCGATGCGTTCAGCTTCTTCAAGAACGCCTCGGCCTCGAGGTTGATGTTGCCGCCGTTCGCGTTGGGAACCCACTCAGTGCGGGCGTAGTCGAGGTAGAGCATCGAGCTCACCGCGTCGACGCGGATACCGTCGACATGGTACTTGTCGAAGAAGAACATCGCCGACGAAATGAGGAAGCTCTGCACCTGCGGCTTCTGGTAGTCGAAGACGAGCGTCCCCCATTCGGCATGCTCGCCCTTACGCGGGTCGGCATACTCGAATTGCGGCGTGCCGTCGAACTTGGCGAGCGCGAAGGCGTCGCGCGGGAAGTGCGCCGGCACCCAGTCGATGATGACGCCGATGCCCGCGGCATGCAGCGTATCGACCAGGTACATGAAATCCTGCGGCGTGCCATAGCGCGACGAGGGCGAATAATACCCGGTTGCCTGATATCCCCAGGAACCCGGGAACGGATACTCGGTGATGGGCAACAGCTCGACATGGGTGTAATTCATCGTGCGGCAGTATTCCACCAGCTGGTCGGCGACGATGCGGTAATTCGGGTACATCTCGCCTTCCGCCACGCGCCACGAACCGATCTGAAGCTCGTAGATGGACAGGGGGGCATGGAGCACATCAGATGCGCGACGGGCTTCCATCCACGCGGCATCATGCCACGCATAGCCATCGATATCCCACACCTTCGACCCGGTATGCAGGCCGTTTTCCGCATGGAAGGCGAAGGGGTCGAACTTCAGGCTCACCTCGCCATCGGGACCTTCCACCGCGTACTTGTAGATATCGCCGTCTTTCAACCCTGCGACGACACCGGACCACACGCCCTCGTGAACGATTGCAAGCGGATTCGCCGTCTCGTCCCAATCGTTGAAATCGCCCGCCACGTGGATGCTCTTCGCATGGGGCGCCCACACCACGAACCGATGCAGCGGCTCGCCTTCGTCGTCGGTGCCTACCGGATGACACCCGAACACGAGATAGGCGCGCTGGGCATTCCCCTCGTCGAACAAGTAGAGGTCGGTGTCAGGCAACGCGAGCAAGCTCTCCTCCATCTTAGCCCTCCCATCCCGTAAAAGGCGCGGCGCAACGATGCGCGTGCCTTGGCGATATGACAACACTGTACGTTAGTATACCGCCGCATTCCACTGAAAACAGGGACAGCCTAAGCTCTTTACGGGCGATTCTCCGCGCCGATTCGACGCCGTTGAAGCGACGCCCGAAACGCGTGGTAATCCACGGTGACGTTATGGCGAATCCTTTTCGCGCGCGCATTCGATGCGCAGCCAAACGGTATACTTATATGCAGATTCCGCCCACCCATTTGGAGCTCGGGTGACACGCCACCCCAGCGCAGGCGGGAAACGGCAAGCGGCGGACAGAGGAAACCGTATTCGGACGAGACGAGGAGACAACATGGCTAAATTCAGGTGCAAGCTGTGCGGCAAGGTGTTCGAGGCCGATAGCATCGAAGAGGCGGTCTGCCCGCTGTGCGGCGCCACCGGCGATAACCTCGAGCTTATCGAGGACGAGCTCGAAGTGGCCGCCGAGGAGACCGCTGCCGTGGCCGAGGCCATGGTCGAGGCCGCCGAGGCCGCGAACCCCTACGCCGGCACCCAGACCGAGCAGAACCTGTGGGCCGCCTTCGCCGGCGAATCCCAGGCACGCAACAAGTACACGTATTTCGCCTCGAAGGCGAAGAAGCAGGGTTTCGAGCAGATTGCCGACCTGTTCCTGAAGACCGCCGACAACGAGAAGGAGCATGCGAAGCTCTGGTTCAAGGAGCTCAACGGCATCGGCGACACCGCCGAGAACCTGCTCGCGGCTGCCGAGGGCGAGAATTACGAGTGGACCGACATGTACGTCGGTTTCGCCGAGACCGCCGAGGCCGAGGGCTTCCCGGAGCTCGCCGCGAAGTTCCGCATGGTCGCCGAGATCGAGAAGCATCACGAGGAGCGCTATCGCGCCCTGCTGCACAACGTGCAGATGCAGGAGGTCTTCAAGAAGTCCGAGGTGAAGATTTGGGAGTGCCGCAACTGCGGTCACATCATCGTGGGCACCGAGGCTCCCGAGATCTGCCCCGTCTGCGGGCATCCGCAGTCGTTCTTCGAGATCAACGCCAAGAACTACTAAGAGCCCAGCGGCATGCACGGGGTGCGCCCCGTCGCATCCCCGGTTCCGAAGCCCCCGTCGGCACCGCGCCGGCGGGGGCTTCGCGCTATACTTTCCCGAAACGAACCGGAAAGGACGTCCATGAGCATTCCCATCGTATCTGGCCGACGCGACCCCCTGGTGAAGGTGGCCCCGCACATCTTCCGCATCGACTTGCCCGTAACCGAGGTGCTGCCCACCACGAACAGCTATATCGTCATCGGGCCGGAACGCAGCTTGCTCATCGACGCGGGTTTGAACATCCCCGAAAGCAAGGATGCGCTCGACCTCGCGCTCTCGAAGCTGAACGTGTCGTGGCGCGACGTCGATGTGTTCCTCACGCATTCCGACCTCGACCATGCCGCCGGGCTCACGCAAATCGCCCGCCAGACCATGCGCGTCTATTCCGGCATGACCGATTTCCGGCAACGCTCGATCCCCATCATGCGCGGCGAGGTGTTCGTCGGCATCGTCGAGCGCATCTGCCGCGACCATGACACGCCGTTCTCGTTTGACCGCGACTGGTGGGCGCCGATGCGCGACAGGGGAACCGACGACATCCTCGTCACGACCGTGCGCGAAGGCGACACGCTCGATGTGGGCGACTATCATTTCGAGGTCATCGCCACGCCCGGGCACGAGCCGAGCCATTTGTGCCTGTTCGATGAGGCAAGCGGCGTCTTCGTCGCCGGCGATCACGTTATCGGCGATTCGTATCCGTCGGTGGTGCTTTCCTCCGACACCGATGAGCTGGGTTTGTATCTGGACAGCTTGAAGAAGATCCGCGACTATCCCGCCCGCCTGGTGTTGACGGGCCATGGCGAGGAATTCACCGACCTCGCGGGGCGCGTCGACCAGATACTCGGCCATTACGAGCGCCAACTGGCCAACATGCGCGAGATCCTCGACACGGGCATCACCGATGTCGCCGAAATCGTCTATGCCACCACGTGCCGTCCGCGGCGCAAACCATGGGTCGAGCGCCCGCTCTTCGGCCAGATGGCCCTGGTAGGCGCCACGATGACCTACCTCAAGCACCTCGTGGCCACCGGCGAATACCCCGACCAATACGATATCGTCCACAAATAAGCGAAGAATCGTCCTTCCCGAGCAAGGAGCACCGCATGGAGCAACCGACGTTCAAATCGATCGAACTGCTGAGCAATGGCTGGCTGAAGAAATACCTGATGCACTACGAGCTGCCCGACGGCACCGAGAAAACCTATGACGCGATTTCGCGCAAATCGCCCGAGGGCTACCTCGCCGAGCTGCAGCGCGGGGACGCTCCGGCGCACATCGACGCCGTGAGCATCATCGCGACCACCGACAACGACGAGATCTTGCTCATCAAGGAGTTCCGGTATCCGCTGAATGCCTGGTGCGTGGCTTTCCCCGCCGGGCTGATGGACGGCGACGAGCCCGTCGAGGAAGCCGTCGACCGCGAGCTGCGCGAGGAAACCGGTTACGCCGTGAAGCGGCGGCCCGACGGCACGCCCATGCTGCGCGTGCTTCCGCAACCGAGCTATTCCTCGAACGGCATGACCGAAGAATGCCTGGCCATCGTGCGCGCCCAGGTTGAGAAGGTCGGCGAGCCGCAACCGGAGCCCTCAGAGTTCATCGAGGTGTTCCCGCTGCCGATTGCGGATATTCCGGCGTTCCTCGAAGAGAACACGCTGCCCATCGGCTCGCGCGCCCAACTGGTGTTGGAATCGTACGGAACGCGCATCGGCCCCGGCAGCGAGAAGTACCTGTAACCAGAAAGCGCGGCAGGCAAATCCCGCCGCATGGCAGGGAGCCGGAGAACTATCCGGCTCCCTCTTTGCGTTGCTATGCGTTCAGGATGTCGAGCGCGGCCCGATAGCCACCGCTGCCATAATTCAGGGCCTTCGAAACACGGGCGATGGTCGTCGCCGACGCACCGGTTTGCTTCTCGATGGCGGTATAGGGCTTGCCCTCGTCGAGCATGCGCGCCACTTGCAGCCGTTGGCTGATCTCGCGAATCTCGCGAATCGTCATCACATCCTCGAAGAACGCAAACGCCGTATCGGCATCGTCGATGCCGACCAGCACATTCAACAGGTCATCTACCTCTGCGGTGCGAAGTTCACTCATAACGCCATCATCCCCTTCGCACCCATTATCGCATGAAGCGCATCTGTTCGATAAGGTATGTAATATCAGATGGTCTTTCGGCAAGAAATGTGGCATCCGACAGCTCTTCGCGCGACCCATACCCGTAGAGGCAACCGATGCTGGGAAGCCCATGCACGCGGGCTATCGCGAGGTCTTTATCGCGGTCGCCCACCACCAGGTAGGGCCCGGGGAAATCCTTCCGGATGGTCTCGAAGATCTCCTCTTTCGGAATTCCCCCGAACTGCTCGGAGGTGTAATACCCGGAAAACCAGGCATCGAACCCGAAAGCGCGGCGGACGGCGTCTTTGTAGGCGTTGCGGCAATTGCTCAGGAACACAAGGGTGTGTCCGGCATCCTTCACCTGTTGCAGCATCTCGGGCACGCCGGGGAACAGCCGCGCCGTCCCATCGTCGATGAGGCTGTCCATGACGCCGCCCACGCGTGCGGCCGCCCGGCTCGCCACGCTCCAGGGAATCTCGGGCGCCATGCGGGCCCATGCGTCGTGGGGCGTCAGGCCGATGTTGGCCGCCATGTCGGCTTCGGTGAACTCCCGCGGCGTCGCCAGCCCCTGCTCGACGAGCCATTGGTACCCGCGATTCAGCGCGATGCGATAGATATGCATGCTGTCGTGCAACGTGCCGTCGAAATCGAAGATGATGGTCGCCATGCAGAAGTCCCTTCCATGAAAACGGAGCCGGGACAAGCCCGGCCCCGCCAGCATATCATGCAACCTATCCCCCCGCACGCATCGCGCATTAACGTACAAACTTCACGCTTCCTTCCGCAAAACCCCAGGTTGCGATTTTCGGAAGGCGAAGTTTGTACATTATTTGCCGGCTTCCATGG
>SUUF01000078.1 GCA_015062635.1 Coriobacteriaceae bacterium
GCCATCCTGCTGCGCGACACCGGCAGCTCCATCTCGCCCTTCAACGCGTTCCTGCTGCTGCAGGGCACCGAGACCCTGGCGCTACGCCTGGACCGCCACAACGAGAACACGAAGAAGGTCGTGGAGTTCCTGGCGAATCACCCGAAGGTGGCCAAGGTGAACCACCCGTCGCTGCCCGACCATCCGCAGCACCAGCGCTACCTGGATTACTTCCCCAACGGCGGCGCGTCCATCTTCACCTTCGAGATCGACGGCGACCAGGACACCGCGTTCAAGTTCATCGATAGCCTGCAGCTGTTCAGCCTGCTCGCGAACGTGGCTGACGTGAAGAGCCTCGTGGTGCATCCTTACACCACCACGCATTCCGAGATGAGCCCCGAAGAGCTCGCAGCGGCCGGCATCACGCCGAGCACCATCCGCCTCTCCATCGGCACCGAAGCGGCCGATGACATCATTTGGGATCTGCAGCAAGCGTTCGACCAAATCTAGCGCAAGCTCTAAGCCGACGAAACGCGGCCCCGCTGGCAACTGCCGGCGGGGCCGCTCGTATGTTCGCCCATCGCATGCGATGCAATGCCAGAGCTTATCCGATTACCTCGCCGGCATAGCGCGCCGACTCGGCGGCATCCTTCGCGTAGAAGTCGGCGCCGATCATGTCGGCATATTCCTGCGTCAGCACGGCGCCGCCGACCATCACCTTCACCCCGGGCGCTTGCTCCCGCAGCAGGCGAATCGTGTCTTCCATCGCCTTCACCGTGGTGGTCATGAGGGCGGAAAGGCCGATGATCTTGCAGTCGTATTTCAGCGCAGCATCGACCACCGCCTGCGGGTCGACATCGCGTCCCAGGTCGTGAACCTTGTACCCGTAATTCTCGAGCAACATGCGCACGATGTTCTTTCCGATGTCGTGGATATCCCCCTTCACGGTGGCAAGCGCAATGGGGCCCTTGCCCTCGTCGGCGCCATCGGAATGCGCGCGTATCACATCGAAACCCGCTTTCGCGGCTTCGGCCGACGCCATGAGCTGCGGAAGGAAGAACGTCCCCCTCTCGAAACGCTCTCCCACATCGTCGAGCGCGGGGATGAGGTGCCCGTTGATGACCTCCATCGCGTCGGTTTCGGCAAGCAACGACTCGACCGCCGCGGGAACCGGGCCCTTGTTGCCGGCTACCACGAGGCGGTACAGCTCGGATCGGGTCTCGCCGTCTGCCGCCTCCGCCGCACCGGCATCGGCAGCTTGCGTTGCCGACGGCGACGGCGTCGCACCGGCAGCCGGCACCACGCGGTTCGCATACCCAGCGATATAGTTAGCCGAACCCGCATCCTGGCCGCACAGCACGCGCCAAGTGTCCACCACTTCGCGATACCGTTCGGCAAGCGGGTTCAAAATGGGCAAATCGAGCCCCGCCGCGAAGGCGGCGGCCAGGAACGTGCCGTTCACGATGGGGCGCGCCGGCAGGCCGAAACTCACATTCGAGACGCCGAGCACGGTGCGCACACCGAGCCGCTCCTTCACCAGGGTCACCGCGCGCAAGATCTCGACCACCTCGGCCTGATTCGTCGACGCACTCATCACGAGACAATCGATGTAAACGTCCTGGCGCGGAATGCCATGAGCGGCGGCGGCATCCACGATCTTAGCCGCGATGTTCACGCGTTCCTCGGCGGTTGGCGGAATGCCGCCCTCATCGAGCGTGAGCCCCACGACCGCACAGCCATAGTGCGCGACGATGGGCAGCACCTCGCGCAGGCTCTCCTGCTTGCCGTTCACGGAATTCACCAGCGGCTTGCCCGCGTACGCCCGCACGGCCGCCTCGACGGCCACGGGGTCGGACGAATCGATCTGCAATGGGAGCCCGGAAACGCCTTGAATGCGTTTCACCAGCTCGCGCAGCACAGCCGGTTCGTCGATCTCGGGCAGGCCAGCATTCACGTCGAGCAGGTCGGCACCTGCTTGCGCCTGCGAGATGGCCTCACCGAGCACGTAATCGTAATCGCCTTCGCGAAGCGCCGCCTTGAGCTTCTTCTTTCCGGTGGGGTTGATGCGCTCGCCGATGACGCCGACATCACGACCCTTCAGCACCACCGACCGCTGAGCGCTCGTGATGGCGCAGAGCGGCTCGACCGTGCGCGCCGGGGGCACCGCGCCCGCCACCAACGCCGCCTCGCGGCGAATGTATTCCGGGTCGGTGCCGCAGCAGCCGCCCACGATGCTCGCTCCCGCTTCGACCATCGGCTGCAACGCCTTCAGGTAGGCATCGGGCGACACGGAATAGACGGTGCGCCCGTCGACGAGGTCGGGCAATCCGGCATTCGCCTGCACCATCACCGGGCACGGCGCAACCGCCAACATCTGCTGCACGATGGGTGCCAACGCGTCGGGCCCAAGCGAGCAGTTCACGCCCACGGCGTTCGCGCCCAGGGACGATAGGACGATGGCCGCCGTCGTCGGGTCGGTCCCCAAGAACGTGCGACCCGTCTCGTCGAAGGTCATCGTAGCGAAAACCGGCAAATCGGAATTCTCCTTCACGGCGAGCACAGCCGCCTTCGCCTCGAGCAAATCGGTCATCGTCTCGACGATGAACAGGTCGGCGCCATGGGCCTGCGCTGCGCGGGCCTGCTCGGCGAACAGTTCATAGGCCTCATCGAACGACAAGGTTCCCATCGGCTCCAAAAGCGCGCCCGTCGGCCCCACGTCGGCCGCGACGTAGCGCGCCCCCGATGCCCGGGCGCAGGTAATGGCCGCCGCGAACACCTCGTCGACCGTCGCGGCATCCCCGAGCTTGCGCGCATTCGCCCCGAAGGTGTTGGTGGTAACCACCTGGCTTCCCGCCTCCACATACTCGCGATGGATGGCGGTTATCTCGTCGGGATCGCTCAAGCACAACAGCTCGGGCAGCTCACCCGCTTTCAGGTTGCGCCGCTGCAGCATCGTGCCCATCGCGCCGTCGAATACGAGATATGCCCGTCCTGCAAGCGCATCCGCCAAATAGGCGTCTTTCACACGCAGCCGCGAGCGGTCGGGCAATGGGGTTCCGGAGCTTATCGGTAACATGGCGTGCCTTTCTCCCTCAAGGAGCAGTATGGCGCAAACCCGCAGTTCGCGCAGCTACGCTTATCGTCTTGCGGCGTATCGAACAGCCCCACGAACGCGGTGACGCTCTTCGCGGGAACGAGCAGGTGCGAATCGGTGGCGGTGATGCCCAATTTCTTGTCGGCCGCCAGCACGCGCACGATGTCGGGTTGCAGTGCCAACGGTAAATCGCCATACCCCGGGCTGAAGCGCCATTTCGCATACAGCCCGCGATCCCGCGCATCGGCGACGATGGCGGCGTTGCAGGCATCGGCCACCTCCTCGGCCAGCGCCGAGCCCGCGGCATCGAACAGCATGCCGTCGAGACCGTTGAGCAGCGAGAGGCGGCGCAGTTCCCGCTCGTTGGACAGGCCCGCCGTCGCCGCCATCACCGCACACAACCGCGCTCCCACGAGGTGAGCAGCGATATCGCGCCCGGTCAAGACGAGTGTCGTGCCAGCGAGGCGAACTCCCGCCTCAGATTGCTCGACCGGGAACAGGCGGTACGTGAACCCGGGACTCGAAACTTCCTCGCAGCGCGCGACCATCGCGTCGACGCGGGCATCGAGCGAGGCATCCACCCGCTGCCCGGAATAACCCAGGTAGCGCAGCGTCTCTTCCCTGCTCACGTGATAACGCATGCATCCGCCGCTCTCTGCCACGCGCATCGTCGTCAGGCCGACCCGCGCCTACAGGTACGGCCGCACGGCCGTGGCGATCTCGCGCGCGACATCCGGCTTGTTCATCGAATACAGGTGCACGCCGTCCACGCCGTGCTCGGCCAAGCCGATCAACTGCTGGCAGGCATACTCGATGCCGGCCTTCCGCAGGCCATCGGGGTCATGCTCCCAACGGGCAAGCACCTTCACCAGCGGCGAGGGCAGGCTCGCTCCGCACATGAATATCATGCGCGATACCTGGGCTTTGCTCATGAATGGCATGATGCCGAAGGTGATGGGCACCCGGATTCGGGCGGCACGGCATTTGTCGAGGAATTTGTAGGCGAAGCGGTTGTCGAAGAACAGCTGCGTCACGAAGAACTGAGCGCCGGCATCCTGCTTCTCCTTCAGATGACGCACGTCCTCGTCGAGGTCGAGGCATGCGGCATGCCCTTCGGGATACGCCGCCGCACCCACGCAGAAACCCGCCTCGCGCAGCGTGGGTATCAGGTCTTTCGCGTACTTGAAATCGCACACGTCCTTCCCGGGAATCGGGTCGCCGCGAAGGGCCAGCACGTTTTGCACGCCGCGTTCCTTCAGCAGCGCGATGCTGGCGGCGATGTCTTCCCGCGTCGCTCCCATGCACGTGAGATGCGCCATCATGTTCAGGTTGAAGGTATCCTGCCCCATCTGGGCGATCTCGCTTGTGCGCTCGTTGTTTCCGCCACCGCCCGCCGAATAGGTCACCGACACGAACGCCGGGTCGAGCTTCGCGAGCTCGGCCACCACGTTTCGTGCCTCTTCCATCGGCAACTCGCCTTTCGGCGGAAAGATTTCGTAGGAAAGCGGGATACGCTCCCCGCCGAACACGTTCACTATCTGCATGCGTTTCGCCCTTCCCGTGCGCGGCGCTTTGCCCACCGCCGTTTCGCGTCGGGTTCCATTCTATGCCAATACGGGCTAACCCGGCCATATCGGGAACCGATAGCCAGCTATCTTCGCGCGGCACGGCCATAATCAGGCAAAACGGTTAGCCGCGATGAACCCGCGTATCGCCTTACAGAAAAGGGGAGCGGGGCCATTGGCCGCCGCTCCCCGGCAGGATTGCCGCGCAATCCCGCAATTCGGCTGTCGATTCCCGCTTATGCCTTGTTGCGGTTCAGGTCGTAGTCGATGTAGCAGATGTGGGTCTCGAGGTACTCTTCAAGGCCGCGCTCGCCATCCTCGCCGCCGATGCCGGAGCCGCGCACGCCCTGATGGAAGCCCTGGAAAGCCTCGAAGTGCTCGCGGTTCACATAGGTCTCGCCGAACTTGATCTCGTTCATCGCGCGCATCACGGTGTCGTAGTCGGTGGTGTAGATCGAGGAGGTCAGGCCGTACTCGCAATCATTTGCAAGCTCGATGGCCTCATCAAGCGTCTTGAAGGACGTGATAGGCAGCACCGGCCCGAAGATCTCTTCCTTCATGATGCGGGACTCGTGCGTGACGCCGGTGACGACGGTGGGCTCATAGTAGTAGCCCTTGCCATCGACGGTTGCGGGCTTGCCGCCGCACTCGATGGTCGCACCCTCGGCGATGGCCGACTGCACGAGCTCGTCCACGTGCTCTTGCTGGCCCTTGTTCACCATCGGGCCCATGTCGAAGGCGCCGCCCAGGCCGGGGCCGTAGGTCGTCTTCTCCATGCGGGCAACCATCTTCTTCACGAACTCGTCGTAGATGCCCTCCTGCACGTACACGCGCTCGGCGCAGTTGCAGGCCTGGCCCGTGTTGATGATGCGGGAGTTGTACACCCACTCGATGGTGGCGTCGAGGTCGCAGTCGTTCATGACGATGACCGGGGCCTTGCCGCCGAGCTCGAGGGAGACCTTGGTCACGTTCTTGGACGCGGCTTCCATGACCTTCTTGCCAGCCGGGGTCGAGCCGGTGAGGGTGACGATGCCGACCTTCGGGTTGGAGGCCATCGCGTTGCCGGTAAGCGCGCCGGGGCCGGTGATTACGTTGATGACGCCCTTCGGCAGGCTCGACTCGTCAACCATCTTGGCGAACTCATAGGCGCCGTTCGGGCAGTCGGAGGATGCCTTCAGCACGACGGTGCAGCCGGCGATGAGCGCCGGGGCGACCTTGCGGCCGATGAGGAACAGCGGGAAGTTCCACGGCATGATCTGCGCGGCCACGCCGATGGGCATCTTGTACAGCAGGATGTTCTCGTTCGGGCGGTCGGACGGGATGATCTCGCCCATCATATGACGCGCCTGCGCGGCGAAATACTGGAGGTAGGCGGCCAGCCAGCCAGCCTCGTCCATGGACTGGGCAAGCGGCTTGCCCATTTCCTCGGTGTTCAGGCGGGCGAAGGTCTCCTGGCGCTCCTGCACCATGCGCACAAGCTCCATCAGGTAGTTCGCGCGCTCGATGGGCGGCACCTTCTCCCACGACTTCTGTGCCTCGTAGGCAGCGTCAATCGCAGCCTCGACGTCCGCTTCGGTCGCCATGGGGAATTCGTTGATGACCTCTTCGGTGGCCGGATTGATGTTCTGTTTCATCTCGCGGTCGCCGTTGTCGAGAAACTCGCCGTTGATATACAGCTTGACGTTCTCCATACCATACCTCCTAAGTATGATGCCTTCAACATATTCAAATGGTATCACCAACAAGCAGGCACAGGCGTCGAATTGCCCCACAGATATAGCGATATGGGTAATAAGAAACCCGTTGTCCAAAAGCACTCGAACAACGGGTTCATCTTGCAATATGGCAGAAGGGCAACGACTAGTCGAAGAGGTCGGCCGCATCCTCGAGCTTCGATACGATCTCGATATGCTGCGGGCACGCATCCTCGCACTGCCCGCATTGGATGCAATCGCCCGCGCGGTGCCCCTCGCTCGCCGAGAAGGCATACCAATGCGCTCCCGCCTCATGGCCATAGAGCGCATTGCGGTTGAGCGCATCCATGATGCCCGAGATGTTGATCTCCATCGGGCATTCTTTCATGCAGTAATGGCAGGCGGTGCACGGGTTGTCCATCAGCTCGTCAAGCTTGCGCTGGGCTGCAAGCAACGTCTCGCGCTCATCGTCGGCAAGAGGCGCGAGCGTGCGCCACGTCTGCAGGTTCTCTTCCATCTGCTGCAAGGTGCTCATGCCGGAAAGGACCGTCATCACGCCCTCAGCGTTCATCGCAAAACGCAAGGCCCAATCGGCGAAACTGCGGTCAACGCTCTGGGCCTGCAGGATCTCGGCAACCGCTTGGGGCGGATTCGCGAGCAAGCCACCGCGCACCGGCTCCATCACCACCACGGGCTTGCCATGTTTGCGCGCCACTTCCACGCACGCGCGGCTCTGGATGTTCGGGTTCTCCCAATCGGCGTAGTTCACCTGCAGCTGCACGAATTCCATCTCGGGATGTTTCGTCAGCAGCTCATCGAGCAGCTCGGCGTTGTCGTGGTGGCTGAATCCGATATGGCGCACCTTGCCCGCAGCCTTCAGCTCCTTCACGAAATCCCACAGCTTGAAGTCGTCGAAGACCTTGGTGCGGGTTCCTCCCGTGTTGTGGATCAGGTAGAAATCGAAGTATCCGGCGCCGGTTTGCTCGAGCGATGTGTCGAAAAGCGCACGGGCCTCTTCGGCCGTCTTGCAGCCGATCCACGCCGCGTTTTTCGTGGCGAGGTAGAAGCTCTCGCGCGGGTAACGCTCGACGAGCGCTTGACGGATGTCGGCCTCGGACGAACCATAGGCACGCGCCGTATCGAAATAGGTGCCGCCCGCCGCCATGAAGGCATCCACCATCTGCTTCACCTGTTCGATGTCGGTGGTGCCGTCCTCGAACTTCGGAAGGCGCATGAGACCAAAGCCGAGCTTCGAGATGTTCTGTTCCAATGCAACCATGATGTGCCCCTCTCAGCATCACATATCTCCTGGAAGGATTCTACCAACGGCTTATAAGCGACAGTTTGTCTTTTATTCAGCTCACCGGAAACACATAACGCCCCTTTCCCGGCAGCTGCGCTCGTCATTGCGAATAAAGGCACGTTAATCTGCGATTTCGCCGACCGACACCGTCCCCGATTCTGCTACCATTGGCATGTTTATGTCCGCTATTGCATAGTTGTTTCGTTGTATGCACCAATACCGCAAGGATTCGCATGAATAAATACAGCGCGAAGCAAATCGCCGGCTTCCTGATTCCATCGATCATCGGCATCGCAATCTTCATGATTCCCATCCAAGTCGACGGCACCTGGACGATCGTCGTCAAGGTCATCGCCGATATCATCGGCAACGCCCTCGGCGACTTCCTGCCCATCCTGTGCCTTATCATCGTGACGGCATCAGCCATTCTGGGCGTGGCGTCGCTGCGGCATCCATCGTTCATCACCACGTACCCCATCATCGACGAGACGTTCACCACCACCCCCATCTGGGCCGTCATCCGCGTTGTCGGTTGCATCTTCATCTGGCTCGTGTACCTGGGCGTGGGCGCCGAAGACGAGGGGAGCTTCCTGTGGATGTTCACGAACGCCGACACCGGCGGGTTCGTGCTCGGCGACCTGCTCACCGTGCTCGTCATCATCTTCCTGCTCGCCGGCTTGCTGTTGCCGTTGCTGCTCGACTTCGGCCTGCTCGAATTCATCGGCGCGCTGCTCACGAAGGTCATGCGCCCGTTGTTCACCATTCCCGGACGCGCTGCGGTCGACTGCATCACCAGCTGGATCGGCGACGGCACGCTCGGCGTCATGCTCACGAACAACCAGTACCAAGACGGCTATTACTCGGCCCGCGAGGCATCCATCATCTCGACGACGTTCTCGGCCGTGTCCATCACCTTCAGCATCGTCGTGCTCGCAGAAGTCGACCTGATGAACTACTTCGGCCCGTACTACCTGCTCATCTGCCTCGTCGGCATCGTGTGCGCGCTCATCCTGCCGCGCATCCCACCGCTGTCGTGGAAGAAGGACGAATACCTGGTGCCCGGCAAGGCCATGGCCGAAACGCTGCCCGAGGGTTATTCCAGCAGCGTCGATTACGGCATCTCGCTCGCGGTCAAGCGCGTCGACGAGCATCGCGGCATCGCCCAGTTCCTGGAAAACGGCCTGAAGAACGCCGCCGGCATGTGGTTCGGCGTCCTGCCCGTCGTCATGTGCATCGGCACGCTCGCCCTGGTGCTCGCCAGCTACACGCCGATTTTCGCGATCCTCGGCGCGCCCTTCGTGCCGCTGCTGGAGCTGCTGCAGGTTCCCGAGGCGGCCTCCGTCAGCCAGACGATGGTCGTCGGATTCACCGACATGTTCACGCCGTCCATCATCGCCGCCGGCATCATCTCCGACCCGATGGCCCGCTTCATCGTCGCCGTCATCTCGGTCACCCAGCTCATCTACCTCTCTGAGGTCGGCGGCCTCATCTTGGGCTCCAAGATTCCGGTGAACATCGTCGAGCTCTTCGTGTTGTTCCTCGAGCGCACCATCATCAGCCTCCTCATCGTCGCCCCACTCGCCCACCTCATCTTCTAGC
>SUUF01000079.1:0-1094 GCA_015062635.1 Coriobacteriaceae bacterium
GGCACGAATTCCACGCGCTTCGTCAGATAGCCCTTGCCGTCGCGAACCGTCGCATGCTCGAGGTCGTCGGCCGTTATCTCGATTGACGTCTGCGTGGGGATATATATGGGATTCGTGGTGTCGTCGTCGCCTTCGACCTTCGTCGAAACAGGCGAATCGACGCTCAGCGGGGCATCCGCCTTCTCCATCTCGACGATCGTGCGGTTGAACACGACTTCTTCGCCGGTGTTCGGATTGGTGTACCAATGTTCCACCGTTACCTGGAACACCTGGATGGTGTCAAACTGCGCGACAGCCGTGATATCCGATTCGACGATGGTGTCTTCGGTGATTTGCGCGCCCGTATCCTGGTCAATCCACTTCGTGAAGTGCTGGCCGGCATGGAACGGCGCCTCGGGCAGCGTGCCGATCGCCTGGCCCGCTGAAATATCGAAGAGCTGCTTGATCACCGACTGCGTGCCGGCGTCGTCTTCCGACACGAAGGTCACGGTATACCGCTCGCCCATGTCTTCCACCGTGGGAACGGCGGCAATGAAGTAGATCGAGAAACTGCGCGCATCGAAGCTCTGCGTGTTGGCATCGGCCTGCAGCGTGCGCACCGGGTCGACGGAGCCGCCATCGATATGGTAGACGCTCACGCCGTCACCCTCGAGGCCCGCGCCCACGAAGGTCACGTTCACCGGTTTCTTGGGTTGCACCTCGTGGCTGTTCTTATCGACAATCGTGATGTCGATGGCCTGGTAATCGGAAAGCTTCTGGTTCGTGGCGCCTTCCACCTGGCTTGCCAGCGCGTCGCTCGTCACATCCTTCACGCGCAGCTGCACGCCTTCGGGAAGCGCTCCCTCGGGCGCCGTCAGCTTCACGGTAACGCTACCCGCCTTGCCATACAGCACGACGGCGGGATAGGTCTCTTCCTTCTTCTCTTGCTTGGTTTCGGTGGGTTCGGGTTCTTCGGCAGGCTCGGGTTCTTCAGCCGCGGGCTCTTCAGCGGGTTCCTGCGCCGGGGTAACGTCGGGCTCTTCAGCCGCGGGCTCGGCGGCCGGTTCGGGTTCGGGTTCGGGTTCTTCGGCCGGTTCTGGCTCTGCGGCAGGTTC
>SUUF01000079.1:1194-9091 GCA_015062635.1 Coriobacteriaceae bacterium
TCTTCAGCCGCGGGCTCGGCGGCCGGTTCGGGTTCGGGTTCGGGTTCTTCGGCCGGTTCTGGCTCTGCGGCAGGTTCTGCCGCCGCAGCCGCTTGCTCTTCCGCTTCCTGACGCGCCTGTTCGGCGGCGGCTTCACGTTCTGCGGCTTCACGTTCCGCTGCCTCGCGTTCCGCCGCCTCGCGGGCCGCGGCTTCACGTTCTGCCGCCTCGCGCTCGGCTGCTTCGCGCTCGGCTGCCTCGCGTTCCTCGGCCTCGCGGGCGGCCTTTTCTGCCGCCTCTTGCTCGGCCTGCACCTTCACCGCCTGTTCCTTGGCGGCCTTTTCCTCAACCGCCTTCTCGGCGGCCGTCTGCTCGGTCGCCGTCGGCTGGTCCTCGGCTAAAGCGAAGCGCAGCGCGTTCACATCCCACGCCATGAGGGCGAGGGTTATCACCAAGATAACCGAGATTATCTTTCCCTCTACCGACCGCGAATCGGCGAAGCGCCGTAACCCTTTTAGCATATTCCCACCGTTCTATCAGCATCGGCGAACAAATATTGCCGAGACTACTCCACCGAACACTTTACCGCTTTTATCGCGAAAAGCCTTCTGTTGGCAGATTTGTTTGTTCTTACGCTAAAGCTGCGCCGGCATTCCCACCGAGAACACGCGAAACGGCGGGCGCCTTGGTGGCACCCGCCGTTCAGGATGAGGTGTGGAATTCATTCTGCCGTCAACGATAGGGGCACGCCAAAGCCCCGTTTACCGCATCTGGGCGTTACTCCCAGATGAATTCGCCGTCGATGTCGGCGATCTTCGCGGCACCGGTCATGCGCATCGCATCGGCGAGTTCGGCTTGCAGGCGCGCAACCAGGGCGGCAACGCCTTCTGCTTGGCCGCCGTACACGGCGGTGACGAACGGACGGGCGATGATGACGCCATCCGCCCCCAAGGCGAGCGCCTTGAACACGTCGAGGCCGGTGCGGATGCCGCCATCCACGAGGATGGTGAGGTCGCCGCCTACCTCGCGCGCGATGCTGGGCAAGACTTCGGCGGTGGAGGGGGTGCCATCGAGCACGCGGCCGCCGTGGTTCGAAACGACGATGCCCGCCGCGCCCGCTTCAGCTGCCTTCGCGGCGGCGCGTGGGGTCATGATGCCCTTCACGATGAACGGCGCGTCGACGAGGTCGGCGATTTCCCGCAGCTCATCGACCGACTTGCTGCCCGCCGGTGGCTGGCGGTTCTGCAGGAAGGGAAGCCCCGCCGCATCCACGTCCATCGCGATGGCGAATGCACCGCAATCTTGCGCGAGCTGCATCTTCTGACGCACGGTTTCGATATCCCACGGCTTCACGGTCGGGATGCCCACACCAGCACTGCGCTTGATGGCATCGGTGCCCGCCTGGATGACCATCGGGTCGACGCCATCGCCCACCATCGCCGCGATGCCCGCATCGGCGCACGCCGGAACCAAGATATCGTTGTATTCGGTATCGGTGTATTTATCGCCGTAATGCAGCTTCACCGCGCCGACCGGGCCGGCGAACACGGGAATTGCGAAGGTCTTGCCGAACAGCGTGGCCTGGGTGTCGACCGGGACGTTCGCATGCAGCGTATCGAGGTTGATGCGGATATCCTGCCATGCGGCATAGTTGCGGATGGCGACGTCACCGCGCCCCTTGGCGCCCGGCCCCGGAATCGTGTTCTTGCACACCCTGCCATCGCATACCGCGCATACTTTGCAAAATCCCATGTTGCCACGCGCGTTCTCGAGCGTTTCCTGCCAGTCCATGCTGTCTCCTTCGAATTGCTTCCATATGCATGAACGTAGTGTACCCGAACGGGCAGGCTGGGCGTCTGATGCGTCGGCGAATCACCTGACGCCTTCCCTCAGGTGATGCGCCATATCGAATCGTCGCCGGCGTTAGCCGTATGCGTAGAAGCCGATGCTCTCCTCGACGATGGTGTCCATATCCCACGCCTTGTTGCTGCGCTCTTCGGAATACGGGTCGTTCATGATGACGGTGCCGTCTTCCTTCATGCCCGTGATCACCACGAAGTGGCCGTATTCCGTGAAGATGCCCGAATCGAAGTTCGCGATGACCGCCTGGTTCGACTGCAGCGCGTTCTTCAGGGCTTTCTTCGTCACATCGATTTCAGATACCGGCAAGTCGAGGTTATGCGCTTCGTCTACCAGGAAATTCGCGTACGTGCCCTCATATTCGGCCGCATAGCCGTCGCGCACTGCGAGCTGGCCCATGTCGTAGGGTGAAAGGTCATGGTTGCCGGTGATGCCCTGATACACCATCGCCAGGCAAGTGGGGCAGCAACCCGTGAGGCCAAACGCCGTGCCGGAATACACGGTATAGCCCCACAGTTCGTCCCATTGGTAGAACCGCGGGATGTTCCTGCCGGTCACGACGGTCTTCACCTGGCCGCTTTCGGGGGTTTCCATCGGGTATTTCTCGGGGAAGTTGCGCACATACTGCTGCGCGGCGGGTTCATCAGCCGCCAGCTTCAGCAGCTTGCGCTGCACCGCATCGCCATCCATCGCATACTTGTCGGGATTCTGCGCGATCCATTTCGCGTCTTCGCTGGTGACGGTCCGGTTGATGAGCTTGTCCGCCACATCCTCGTCGAGCACTTTCAAGAGCGCGGCCTTGTCGACCTCGCTTTCAGCCGAAGCGCTCGCCGATGAAGAACCGCTTGCAGACCCGCTCGCACTGCCCGATTCGCTGCCCGACGCGGAAGCGTCGGTGGATTCGGTCGTCTGCTCGGTCTGCGAACCCTGGTTGGCCACATCGGTCGAGCCTTCCGAGCAGCGGTTCATCGCCACAACGATGACGACCACGAGCAATAAGACGACCACGAGAAGCCCGATGAGGATGGGAAGGTTGATTCGACTCGCTGCTGCGGCAACCGCGCCGCCACGCGATGAACTGCGCAGGCTGCGACCCCCGATGGGGTCGACCGATGGGTTGCGCCAGTCGCTACCGGCACCGCCACGACGGGAAGAGCGGGGTTCCTCGTAATAATCCCAGTCGTCGTTGTAACGATTGGACCGGCGGTTCGATTGCGGTTGGCTAGACACACCGTAACGCTCCCGCATCTCGGGCGACACCTGATGCAGGTCGCGCAGGGAGGCGCTCTTGCCGCTCCTCACGGGACGCTGGGAACCGGTGTCGTCGGAGCGCCCGCCTTGACTGCGGGCGGGATTGCCCTCTCCCCGGCGCGCGGAAAGGCGCTGACGTGCGGCATCACGCCTGTTGTCATCGTATTTGTTCATAATGGGGCATATTGTATAGGATAACCCGGCCATACGCGGCGAAGATTACCCCCATACCCCCGCCCCCGCGAAAAGGACAAAAGCCCAACCGCACAGCGCATGTCGGTTGCCACGGCGCATCATCGGCACCTGCGGCGGCGATGATGCCGGGATGAGCCGCGTTGGCGTGTATACTTGCACAAACCATTCGAACACGAGGAGGCCCCGTGGATTATTCAGATGCATCGAACCAGTTGAAAGAGCTGTTGCGAGAAGCGGTTCAGGCGGGCGATGTCGCCGAGGCCGCGTTGGAGCTGGCGGGTGCGGTGCATGCCGAAGCCCTGTTGGCGTCGCTTGCGGCATTCAACCAAGCCGCCCGCATCGCACAGGCGAATTCCGCTCAAAGCGGGCAGAAGCGATTCACGAAATCGGGTGCCGAATTGCAACCGATGCCCGAGCAAACCGGCGAGGTGCGGGTCGATTTCCCGTTGACCGCCGAGCAGGTTGCCGTCTTGCAAACCGGCAAAGCGCCCGAAGACGACTTCGACCGCTGGCATGTGGAGGTCGACGGCATGCACCTGCGTTATTACCGCAATGCCACGGGGTATTGCTTCTTCGACCTCGAAATCGAACCGTCGGGCGATGGATACCTGGCCGGTAATATGATCGTCAACCAGCATGACAAGCAATACACCGAGACCAACATGGCCGTCTGCGCCGCGCAGGTGAAGATCCTGTTGGCCAACACCTTGGGTCTGGATGACGAGGCCTATTGGGATGAAATGGACGCCGCGAGCGACGAGTAGGAAGGAAATACCAGATGGCATATGTGAAATGGAGCTTCGAGACGCTGAATGCGTTCTGCAAGGACGTGTTCCGGAAGTTCGGGTTCTCTGGTGATGAGGCCGATACCATCACCGATGTGCTGCTGACCGCCGACCTGTATGGCATCGAGAGCCACGGCATGCAGCGCATGGTGCGCTACCACAAGGGCCTCGAGAAGGGCACGATTCACGGCGATGCGAAGCCGGAAATCGTATTCGAAACCCCCATCAGCGCCGTCATCGACGGCCATTCGGGAATGGGCCAGCTCGTAGGCGTGTTTGCGATGCAGAAGGCCATCGAGAAGGCCAAGGCCACGGGGGTGGGCATCGTCACCGTGCGCGAGAGCAACCATTACGGCATCGCCGGGTATTACGCGAAGATGGCATGCGACGAGGGGCTGCTGGGCTTCTCGTGCACGAACAGCGAAGCCATCATGGTGCCGACGTTTGGCCGCAAGGCAATGCTCGGCTCTAATCCCATCGCCGTCGCGATGCCAGCCGACCCGTACCCGTTCTTCTTCGACAGCTCCACGACGGTCGTCACCCGTGGCAAACTCGAGATGTACAACAAGATGGGCAAACCGCTGCCCGAAGGATGGGCGCTCGACGAAAACGGCCAGCCAAGCCAAGATGCCCCGCGCGTGCTCGCGAATATCGTGGGGAAGAACGGCGGCGGCATCGTCCCGCTGGGCGGCGCAACCGAGACGCTCGGTTCGCACAAGGGTTACGGTTACGGCATGCTCGCCGAGATCTTCTCGTCCATCCTGTCGCAAGGCGTCACGAGCGCGGAATGCTGCACGTTCGATGACAAGACGGGCATCTGCCATGGGTTTGCCGCCATCAACCCGGCGGCATTCGGCGACCCCGATGCCATTCGCGCGCATTTCAACGAGTACCTGCAAGAGCTGCGTGACAGCCCGAAGGCTGAAGGCGCCGCACGCATTTACACCCACGGTGAAAAGGAAGTGGAAGCCGAGCAGGACCGCCGTGAAAACGGCATCCAGGTGAACGATGGCACGATGGTGGAACTCGCCGACCTCTGCCAGTATCTCGGCCTCGATTTCTCCTCGTATTTCCCCGGATACGAGCTCCCCGCCGAATTCGCTGGTTTCACCGGCAATTACTAAGAGCACAATGTCATGGAAGCTGGGGTGGGGACATGTCTCCACCCCAGCTCTTTTATCGAGCAGCCATTACAGCGCGACCGGAACCCATTTTTCAGTTGTAGCGCCGGTCGAGACACGCTGCGTCAACGCCGCATTCGCCTTCGCGCTTCCCTTAATGCTCAACACCTTGCCGGAGGCACGGTTTATGAAGGTCAGGCGGTTCTTGCTATCGACGCTGATGCGCCACTGCTGTGCCTTTGCGGTGGTCTTCTTGGCTTGAACGATTGCCGCGCCCGCCTTCTTGCTTGACCCCTTCGGTTTCAGGACCTTCTTCGTCTTCACGATCTTTATCCGGTAGTAATTCCCCGACTTCGAAAATTTCACCGCCGAGGCGTTCGCCTGGCTCTTCTTCCATACCACCGCTTGCGATTTCTTCGCTTTGGAATGCCCTTGCGCATCGAGATACAGCTTGCTGTTCTTCGCGGATTTCAGCAGGTAAGACCCTGATAGCTTATAGACCGTGATCTTGAACGCCTTTACCTTGTTACCCGATTCATCGTATACGGCGACCTTGGCCTTTCCGGCTTTCTTGGCCTTCACGGTTACGCCATCGCGGGCAATAGCCACCACACTCGACCCGGAGACCACCTTCAGGGTGGCATGCTTCAATTTCCAGGCAGAGGTGGAGCCTACGGGCATGCGGGTTGCACCCGCGGTATACGATGGCTTTGCGATGCTTGAAGTGGAAGCGGCGGTCTTCGTCGTTGAGTCGTCGGATGCATCGCCTTCGGGCAATATCACCTCGGATACCCAATCGCGCCGCGGAAGCGCGGTAAAACCCGACGCATCGAATGAACCGGTGGTCTCGCCGGCTTTTTTCACCGCAGCATAGGCGTCGACTTCGCCATAGCCGGTCTCGGCATCGAACCCGGTGTTACCGGAACTCGTTCCGAGGTCTTTCGCGGTGTTGAGCACGATATCAACCGCCTCCTGGGCACTCAACTGCGGGTTTATCGCAAATTCGAGCGCGAGCACCGCCGCCACATGTGGGGCGGCCATCGAGGTGCCGGTCTTGTTCGCATATTTCTTCGTGTTTGACGGATACGTGCTGTAGATATCCGTACCGGGAGCAGAGAGGTCCTTGGCTGTCTCCACCACCCCGTCGATGGTCCGGTTGTAATTGGAATTCGAGCTTCTCACCACCCCGTCATCAGATGTTGACGACTTCTTCAGGTTGATGACCGAAACTATCTTTTCATAATCGCTCGGGTAATTATCGGTGGGCAGGGTCACATCGCTCCCCGCATTGCCCGCCGACCCGACGGTGACGATGCCGGCGTCATACGCCTTATCGATGCATTTCTTGAGGCCTGCATCGACTTTCAATGATTGTCCTGTAACACCCACGCTCATGTTGACAACGCGTATGTTGTATTGCGCTTGATGGTTCAAGACGTAGTCGTACGCGGCAAGGAGGGTTGATGTATACGCCTTGCCGTCATCGGTGAATACCTTGATGGGGACAATCTTTTGGCTGCATGCCACACCTGCTATGCCGATGCCGTTGTTCGCCTGGGCTGCGATGATGCCGGCAACATGTGTGCCATGTCCATACGAATCGTTACCGGTATCGTTTACCTCGGGAACTTTGCTGGGGTCATCCCCGGATGTTGCCACCGCATTGAATGCAGCGATGCCATCACCTGTCTCGATGAAACTTCCCGTAAGGTCTTCATGATTCACATTGAAGCCCTCATCGATGATGGCAACAGACACCGGGGTCGCTTTCGCTTCTTCCAACACATACCACGCCTGCGGTGCGCGGATGCCCTCTAACGCCCACTGCTGCTTGAAACCAGGATCATTGGGAGTGAGCGCTTCGATCTTGCCTTCCTGATCCCCTTCATCCTCCCCATCAGGCTCGGTGGTATTACCGGAATCAGCAGGATCGGCCACTTCGTCGTCAGCAGGGTCGGCATCGGCATCGGTGGCGACCTCGTTTTGGAAGGGAATCGATTCACCACCATCATCAGCGGCTTCGCCATCAGAGGAATCTCTTTGCTCTTCTAAGGAAAGGGTATCATCATCCTCGACAACACTCCCTTCCGCATCATCCTCCACCACTGTATCTATCCCAGAAGGCAAAGTGCCATCGGAATCGTCTTTGGTATCGAGCTGGTTATCCAACAGGTCGGCATCATCATCCGCTTCCTGCAAGTAGTAGACGAAATCGGGTTGCGCATGCTCGACGACATCATTGTCTTCCAAGGTGTCAAGCGCGTCCTCGACGGCCATATCGTGAGGTAATTGCACGGTATACAGATTGGCGGTTGTTGCGGTCACGTTATCGGGTGACACCCCGAGAGCCGCCGCAATCTCTTCCGCACCGACCCCATCCGATGGGCGAACGAGCACGACATCTTCCCGATATGACATGCCATCGTATTGAGCCTCGGTCACCGGGGAAGATGCCCTGTCGTCGTCTTCAGCGCTTGTCATGTTTCCATCATCGTTTTCCTCGATGGAAACCGAGGAACCGGCATACCGAGCAGCAAGATCAGCGCCGCGGCTTACGAAAGCGGCGCCGGAATCGTTGAACGTTTCTTGCGGGGAATCAGCGCATGACGCAAGTAGCAAGGAAGACAGGAGGCAGCATACGAACACGAGGAGCGTCATTAGGTATCGTGCCTGTCGGGTACGCACTCGTCACACCTCCTAGAAATG
>SUUF01000009.1:0-19752 GCA_015062635.1 Coriobacteriaceae bacterium
GGGCGTCCCCGCTCGCGACAATGGGGCGCCCCCGCCGAAGGCTACCCGGCTTTCCGCACGACGCGGATGAAGTCGCCCATGCCGCGGTCGCCGAACATCTTGAAACGCGGGATGTTGTACAGCGGCGACGTGCGCGTGGCCGCCCAATCCATCATGTAGCCGAAGCCGATGCGCACGGACCTGCTCGCCTTGGCCGCGGCCTTCAGGTTGCGTGATGTGTGGCCATACGGCCAGGCTGCTGCTGTGAACCCGTATTTGTCCATCTTCGCGAAATCCTTGTCGATGTCCTTGCGGCTCCAAGATTTCGCGACGCCGTTGCCGCTCTTCCCTCGGTGATGCAGGTTGTAGGTGTGGCTCTGGAACTCCAGGTTGGGGTACTCCTCACGCATCTTCTGTATGACATCCTCGCCGATGTAGCGATTGCGCTTGCGCTTGGCGTTGTACTTGGCCGTGGTCTTGTGAATGTTCTTGCCGATGACGAACGAGGTTGCCTTCAGGTTGTACTTCTTCAGGATGGGATACACCACGTGATAGACCTCGTAAAAGCCGTCGTCCAAGGTGATGAGCACGCTCTTCTTCGGCAGGAACGTGCCGTTCACGCGCCAATCGCGGAACTCCTCGGTGGAGACGGTGCGGTAGCCATGCTTCTTCAGCCACTTCATCTGGTTGTTGAACAGCGAGTCGGTCATGGCGAGGTTCGTACCGCCCCAGAAACGCCACTTCGACGGCGTGATGCGATGGTACGTGAGAACGGGAATGCGCTTGGCCATCTTCGACTTGTCGATGACCACCTTCACCTTTGCCTGGATTCTCTTGCCATTGCTCGTGATAGCGGTGACGATGGCTGTCCCCGAGGTCTTGCCCTGCACGACGCCCTTCTCGGTGATGCTTGCAATCTTCTTGTCCGAGATGCGCCACGTGATGGTCTTGTCCTTTATCTTCTTCCCCTCGATTTCCGGGAACAGGGTGGCCTTAAAGCGGAACTTGCCATCGTTTTCGATGCGTACCTTCTTCTGGTTCAGCTTGATTTTGGCGATGTCTGCATACTTGGATTCATTTTTCGGAGCTGGGGTGCTTTCAGGCTGGTCTGCCGAAGAAGCGTCAGCGGGGGCATCGGCAACGCGCTTTGCCGGTTTCATGGGCGCGGCAACGGGTTCAGGGCCCGCATCGGGCCTGGGCTCGGGTTCAGCGATGGGCTCAGCCGTATGCTCCGGCTCCACAGCAGGTTCGGGCTCGGCTTTCGTCACGGGCACAAGCTCAGACCCGCATTCCACCGCTGGTTCTCGTTCGGCAACAGCCCCGGGATCAACGACGGGCTCCGACTCACCCACAGGTTCGGGGGCAGCCCCCACGGTAGGCGCCTCGCCCTCCGCGGCAGGCAGTTCGTTAGCCTCGCCAACCACAGCCTCTTCGTCCTGCGCTTCCTGGGCAACAGCTGCCGCAGCATCGTCAGCAGCATCGCCGTCCAACGCAAACGCGCTCCCGGCAAACGCCAACAACGCAATCATCAGAGAAACCGTCGCAACGAGTACATACGCCCAGTTCCGCTTCACCTCACAATGACTCATCGGATTCATCCCCCTTCGCATACAAGCCTGGTCCCATGCTATCAGAACCATCATGCTGCTTGGGGCCATCGGCACGGTAGGCCGGCGCCAATCGGCCGCCGGCCAGGTATTATTCGGGGCAGAACGGGTTGCCGGAGCTCGGTCAAGCGCCGGCATCAACCCCATTGCCAGTATGACAGTCGTAACGATTGCAACGATACGCGTCCTAATCATGACGACCGCCTTTCTCCGGGGCTTTCGGTCGTCTTTATGGTACGCCCCCCGCGGATTTCAACCTGCATATCCGCCCAGATGAAACTTACTCTCGGATTGCAAACGATGCTTGGCGGCTCGGTTATGCGTCTGGGCCCGCGCGCCTCGCTTCTGCCAACATGAGCTCGAGCACGGGACGGCAAACCATTTGCCGGTGCTGCTGCTGCCATAACATTATTATGGCGTTAATTAACGCTATAATAAGCGCGTCGAAAGGAGCGAAGATGACTGCTCTCACCGCTACCGTTGCAGAGGCCCGTAACAACTTCTCGCGTATCGCCGAGCAGGTAAACCGGTCTGGGCGCGAGGTAATCGTATTCCGCCATTCGAAGCCGTGGGTAAAGATCAGCCCCATCGGTTCGGAGGAAACCGAGGCCGAGTTCGAGGACGTGATGGACGCCGTTATCGCCCGGGGTCTCGCCGACTACGAAGCGGGCAACTACGTCGTAGGTTCTGAAGCAGCGCGCGCCGAGGTCGAGAGGCGCGCGGGGGCCCATGGCTGAGGTCCTTTAAGCCGATTCGTTCTTCGACGAGATGGCCCAAGTCGAGAGGAAGCGTGTGCGCGACAACATCATGGACGCGACAGACCTGCTCGCAGCAATTCCCGAAATGGGGTCGACGAACCTGCCCGCATCGATTGTCGAATAATACGGTTGTGACGTACGCAAGCTCGTTGTGTCACCTTTCCTCGTGCTGTACAAGTTGCTGGAAGACGACCGCGTCCTTATTCTCGGCGTTATGCACAACCGCGCGGCATATTAAGAGCCGCCGACGGCTTCCTCTTGCAGTAGTCACAGGGGTTGCGCACGATCACCTCCGCGGTTCAGCTGGTAAGGGTTAGGCGGTTGCCGCCGCGCGTTTCTCCACGATGTCGCGCGCAACGAAAACGCCGCTCGCCGATGCATGTGAAAGCGAGTGGGTGACGCCGCTGCAATCGCCGATGACATACAGGCCCGGGTGCCGCGATTCGAGGTTGTCCCCCAGTTTCACGTGCATGTTGTAGAACTTCACCTCGACGCCGTAGAGCAGCGTGTCGTCGTTGGCGGTGCCGGGGGCGATCTTGTCGAGCGCGTAGATCATCTCGATGATGCCGTCGAGGATGCGCTTGGGCAGCACGAGGCTCAAATCGCCGGGCTCGGCCTTCAACGTGGGTGTGACGAAGCTTTTCTCGATGCGCTCGCGCGTGCTGCGCCGGCCGCGCATCAGGTCGCCGAAACGTTGGACGATGACGCCGCCGCCGAGCATGTTCGAAAGCCGGGCGATGCTCTCGCCATAGCCGTTGCTGTCTTTGAACGGCTCGCTGAAGTGCTTCGACACGAGCAGCGCGAAATTGGTGTTGCCGGTTTGGCGCGCCGGGTCTTCATAGCTGTGCCCGTTCACCGTGACGATGCCGTTGGTGTTCTCGCTTACCACGAGGCCCCGCGGATTCATGCAGAACGTGCGCACGTGGTCTTCGAATTTCTCGGTGCGGTAGACGATCTTGCTCTCGTACAGCTCGTCGGTGAGGTGGCTGAACAGCTCGTAGGGAAGCTCGACGCGCACGCCGAGGTCGACCCGGTTCGATTCCGTGGGAATGTCCAGGTGGTGGCAGGCTTCCTCCATCCATTTGCTGCCCGAGCGCCCCACCGACACGATGCACTTCTCGCAGGTGTACGTGCCGTCGTCGGTGTGCACGGCATAGCCGCCGTCGATGATGTCAATCGTCTTCACGGGGCGCAGGAAGAAGAAGGTCGCCCGGTCTTTCAGCTGGGCATAGAGGTTTTCCAGCACCACATGGTTCTTGTCGGTTCCCAGGTGGCGCACCGAGGCGTCGAGCAGCTTGAGCTTGTGTTCCATGCAGGTTTTCTTCAGCGCGGTGCTCGCCGTGGAATAGAGCTTCGTTCCCTCGCCGCCGTTCTCCAGGTTGATGCCGTCGACATAGCGCATCAGCTCGATGGCCTGCTCTTTGCCGATATGCTCGTACAGCGTGCCGCCGAAATCGTTCGTTATGTTGTATTTGCCATCCGAAAACGCGCCGGCGCCGCCGAAGCCGCTCATGATGGAACAATGCTTGCAGTGGATGCAGCTCGTGACCTTCACGCCGTCGATGGGACAGCGTCGCTTGTCGAGCCGGTTGCCCGACTCGAACACCGCGATGCGCAATTCGGGACGGTTCTTCAACAGTTCATAGGTCGCGTAGATTCCGCCGGGTCCCGCCCCGATGACGATGACATCAAAGTCCATGCCCGTCCTTTCGCCGCATGCAAGGAATAGCCCGTTCATTATACGAGCATGTCAGGGCATTTGCGGGCGGCCGGAATCATCGACGTGGTTCGGCGGGGTGCGGCGTGCTATGGTGGGCACGGGGAATCGCAGGTGAAGGAGTGAATCATGAGATTGCGCATTTCGTATCCCATTACCGCCGACGCTCCGGGATGGCCGGGCAACGAGGTATACGAGGTGGAACGCGTGCGTTCGGTTGCGAAGGGCGATGTGAACAATTCGGGGCTGTTCCGGATGCACGAGCATTACGGGACGCACATGGACGCCCCGAAGCATTTCAACGATCGCGGGCCATGCATTGCCGAATTGCCGTTCGATTACTTCTTCTACCAGGCGCCACTGCTGCTCGACATTCCGAAGGGCAGCTTCGAGAACATCGAGCCCGCCGACCTGAAACCCCACGAGGAGCACATCGCCGCCGCCGATTTCCTGATGATCCGCACGGGCTTCGGGCGCTTCCGCAACACCGAGCCGAAGAAATACCAGATGGAAAGCCCCGCGATAAGCGCGGCGGGCTGCGAATACCTGGTGCGCACCTTCGGTGGGACGCTGAAGACCGTGTGCCTCGACGTGCAATCGCTGGGGAACGCCTCGGATACCTCGGGGGATGGTGTCGAGGCGCATCGCTGGATGCTCGGCTCGTACACCGATGCGTTCATCTGCGTCATCGAGGATGCGAACCTGCAAGACGTGCCGGCCTGCGGCCTGCGCGCGGCGGGGTCGGTGCCCCTGATGACGACCGGAACCGATAGCGGTCCCGTGACCGCGTGGGTCGAGTTCGACTAACCGCTGCGCATTGGGCGCCGGGCGCGCGCAGCACCGCTAGCGCGTGAGTCGGCGCAGGATATCCGATACGGTTTTCAGGGCGCCGATGGCGAGGTCGTCGATGGCCGTGGCGCCGTATTTTCCGCTCGGCAGCAGGAACGAGAGGACTTCGCCGATCGAGACGTTCTGAATCGTGTCGCCGAAGAACCGCGCAAGATAGGCGGCCGCCAGGCCGAAGCCCTCGCCGGCGCCGATGCGCTCGGCGCGGCTCGCGCGCTCCTCGTCGGTGGCGTTCGGGACGATGATGTTCTCGAGTGCCGCGCATATGGCATGGCAGATTTGCCGGTAGTCGTCTTCGGATGCATGCTCTTGGGCGTAGAGGCTGAATTCGCGGAACGCCCTGCCGAAGGCGCCCTGCGGAACCTCGCCGCCGATTTCGAGGATGGTGCCCGATGCGCCGTGATAGGGCACGAAGAGCGAATAGGGGCTGTGGTAGGCCACGGGGTTGTCGACGTGCGAGCCGTCGATGAACAGGCATTGGCTTGTCGGTGCGATGCCGTTGAGCAGGCCGTTCACGTAATCGTTGTCGAGCGAGTAGGCGGTGATTTTCGGGGCGTTCTCGAGGATCGACGGTCCGTATGCCTCGACGAATTCGCGCGAGAAGCCCTGGGCGTCGAAGCCGACGGCTCGATCGAGGGCATCGCCGGTGCGAACAGCCAGGTAGAATGCCTTGTTGCCGCCCTTCGAGTGGCCGCAGGCAACAACGTGCGCATACTGCCGGGGCACGACCTCGCGCTGGAACCAGGCGAGCGCGGCGAGTTGCTGGGCGCTATCGCGTTCGTACGCGGCGAGCGCGTTGTCTTCCCATTCGCCGGGGCCGGTGCCCGCGAACACCGCATAGGCGTTGCCGGCATCATCGGAAAGCAGCATCATCTTCGCGCCGCGCGCGTCGATCTCGACGGCGTCGACCATGAGCTGCGAAAGCGCAGGCGTGGCGCGGATGCTCGCGAGCACGGTGAACCATGCGCGGTAGTCCATGAGCTGCGAAACCGGGTCGTCGGGGCCGTCGCCACGCTCGATTTGACGGCCGAGCAGGGAGTTTTCCATATCGCGGGCGAACTCGTCGAGCTGGCGGCCCGCTCGCGTGCTCGATAGGCAGTCGAGCCGATACGCAAAGGTGCTCAAGACGAGGAGCTGGGAATCGTCCAAACGCGGTACTGCCATGGGAACCTCCATCCGTATGCCCTCATCATAGCGTGAATGGCGGCGTTGGTGCACGCCAAAAGGCCATCGGGCGTCATCGGGCGAAGTGCGCGAGGTATTCCACGTTGCCATCGCCGCCGGTGATGGGCGATTCCGTGATTCCCCGGCAGGTGAAGCCGCCGTGCTCGAAGGCGGAGGTGACCTTTTCGCGCGCCTGGGCATGCAGCGCGGGGTCGACGATGACGCCGCGGTGTGCTTTCGCCGCCTGCGCCCCGCATTCGAACTGGGGTTTTATCAGGCATATCACGTCGCGCACGGTCGCGGTTTCCGCAAGGCGCGGCACCATCAGCGTCGCCGACGTGAACGAGACGTCGATGGTGGCGATGTCGACGCCTTCCAGCAACGCCGCATCCATCGTGCGGAAATCGGTCTGCTCGTGCAGGCTCACGCGCGGGTCGGAGCGCACCGGCTCGGCCATCTGGTCGGTGCCCACGTCGACGGCCACCACGCGTGCCGCTCCATGTTGCAGGGCACAGTCGGTGAATCCGCCGGTCGACGACCCGATATCGAGCACGCAGCGCCCCGCAAGCTCGATGCCGAAGGCCTCGAGGGCGCGTTCGAGTTTGAGTCCGCCGCGCGAGACGTAGGGCAAGGCGCGCCCCACCAGCTGGATGTCGGCGTCGGGCGCGACCTTGCGGCCCGCTTTCGTGCAGGCGCTGCCATCGACCCAGACGATGCCGTCTTGAATGGCCTGCTGCGCCTTCGCGCGCGTGGCGAAGAGCCCCCGTTCCACGAGGACCTTGTCGAGCCGATCAGCCATGTCGTTTTTCCTGGGCTTCCGCCATCGCGCACCGCGAGGTCGCCGCTACTGGCGCGCGCTGGCCAACGCGACCAGGGCGCGCAGGCGTTCCCGTGCGTCGGCGATGTCGGCTTCGCGTGCCTGCCAGGTCCAATTGCCCTTTGCCACGCCGGGCGTGTTCATACGGGCGTCGTCATCCAAGCCCAAGATGTCTTGCAGGGGCAGCACCGCGACGGGCGCGTCGCATGTCACGACGCTCTCGATGAGGGCATCGGCCACCTCGTGCGCGTCGCGCTCGGGATACCGCGCTTCCGCATAGCCCACGATGGTCTGGTTGTCGTGCGTGCCCGTGTAGGCGATCTTGCCGGGACGGGGCTGGTAGCCCGAAAGCGGGTCGTTGCCGTCGACGAACTGCACGATGTCCATGCCCGGGAACCCGCAGGCAGCCACCAGGGCGCGCACGGCAGGCGTGATCATGCCCAGGTCTTCCGCGATAATCGGCAGCGGGCCGAACTTCTCGTAGGCGGCGCGGAAGAACGCGAGGCCCGGACCTGGCCGGTAGGTTCCCGCCGTGGCCTTCTCGCCTTCGGGGATGCAGAAATAGCGGCAGAAGCCGATGAAGTGGTCGAGGCGCACATAGTCGTACAGGTCGAAGGCGCGTTCGAGTCGGCGCATCCACCACTGATAGCCGGTGCGCTGCAAGGCGTTCCAGTTATACACGGGGTTGCCCCATATCTGCCCTTCGACGGTGAAGGCATCGGGCGGACAGCCGGCCACCAGGGCGGGCATGCCGTCAGGCTCGAGCTGGAAGATGCCCGGGTTCGCCCATACATCGGCGCTGTCGGCGCTCACGTAGATGGGCATGTCGCCCACGATCTGCACGCCGCGCTCGTTCGCGTATGCGTGCAGGTCGTGCCACTGCTTCTCGAAGATGAACTGCAGCTGACGCCATTTCTCGGTGAGCGCGTCGAGCTCGGGGTCATCAATCGTGAGGTTCGGGGTGAACTGCCGGTAGGCCTCGGGCCACTCCTGCCACAGCATCGCATCGCCATAGCGCTCCTTCAGGGCCATGAACGCGGCATACGGCTCGAGCCAGTCGGCTTCCCGCCAGCAGAAATCGAGATACTCGGCAGTCGGCTTGAAATCGGCGAGCGCCGCGATGCCGCCATCGATGAGGCGCTCGTTTCCCGCGAAGGCGCTGACGCCGGCGTAGGGACTGCCGTATTCGTCGGTCGGATTCACCGGGAGCACCTGCCAGTAGCGCACGCCCGCATCGGCGAGCCAGTCGACGAAGGCCTTGGCGTTCGCGCCGAGCGTGCCCAGGGGCGGTAGGACCGTCTCTTCGGCAGGGGCGTCGTCTTCGGATTCCGGGCTTTCCGGGTTGGCCGTCGCGGTATCGGCTTCGGGGGCGGTTGCCGCGATGCGCGGCGCGGCCGCCGGCGCGTCGGCCGGGTCGGCCGCATCGTCTGCCGGCAGGCTCGTGATGTGCGCGAGCACGCCCAGGCCGGCTGGCATCGGCTTCTCGAGGAGCGGTTCCGGATGGAAGTAGAGGATGGCCGAACCCAGCTGGTACAGGTGCGTCATGGCGTAGCGGTCGGCTTCGCCGGCGCTCGGCGCAGTCGCTCCCGCCTCGCCGCTTTCCACGATAGGCACGGCGTATCCCGAGATTATCTCGGTCACGTGTTCTGCAACCAGGGGAATGGGCACGTCGTAGGCGTGCTGGAGCGAGCGGTTGACGAGCACGCAGGCGGCGGTGCCGTTGTCGCCGAGATGCCAGATGCCCGCGACGTCGCCGTTCACCGCGAAGCAGCGGCAGTTATCGCCGCGCAACAGCGGGAGCGTGCGGCGCAGGTCGAGCGTGTTCTGGATGATGGCCTCGCAGTCGGCATCCACGTAATCCCAGAGCGGCCACGGTTCGTTTTCGGCGTCTTCGGAGCGTTTGAGCGGCCTCGGGAAGGCCGGTTCGCAGGGCAGCAGCATTTGCAGCAAGCTCGCGCACCACAGACGGCCCTTGGCGAGTCCCGCGAGGCTGGGGTCGAGGGCCGCGATGTCCTCGGCCGTGAATGTCGTGTCGCGTTGCGTGCGGATGCCCGCAAGGCAGGCCATCACGTCGGGGCAGCTCGCGCCGTCGAATACGCCGAAACGGCGCTTCAGCAGGTCGATCGGGTAGTTTTCGCGGAAGGTCTCGAGGGTCTCGGCCAGGTAGCGGGCGTCGACATCGCCGCGCAGGAAGCCGAACACCGCGTCGACGAAGGGGCGGTCGAGCTCGACCTCGAGTTCCTCTTGCGCGCGCGCACGTGCGCCGTCGTCGAATACGGTGAGCTTGAAGCTCGGCGGCTCCCAATCGCGCATCGCTCCCGGACCGCCGAATTGGCCCTCGCGCGCGCCGTAGCGCTGCGTGCGTCCATTCGCCTCGGTGATGATGAACTGGTACCACACGACGCCCGCCGCCTGCGGTTCGAGCGTGGCATGATACCGCTGGGAGCCGTTGTCTGCAGCTTCGCCGGCCGTCATGGCATAGAGCGATTCCCCTTCGCCGTCGATCCAGGTGCGCAGCTGCACGTGTGCGTCGGGCGCATCCCATAGGTCGAGCGAGAGTTCCACCGCTGTGCCCAATTCGATGGCGCCGTATGGCGTTCGGTACTTGATATTCCTCGAATCGTGAAACGCTCTCATGAATACCCTTTCCAAGTCGATGAATCGCATCGACAGTTTCGTATGTTTGCGCACTGCTTGTTCGGCCGCGCGGGGTGGTGCTGGTTGTGCGGGATCGGTGCCGGCATCGGGGTGGGGCCGCCAAGCGGCCGTTCCGCGCAAGATTGTTACAGGATACACCACGCCGAGAAGAAGGCAAAAGGAGCGTCCCGCTGCGCCGGACGGGAACGAGTTGTTGTGGGGCAATGACCGCTCGCCCGTCCATAGACGAAAATGTGGCATTGTCACTCGGATAGCGCCTGAAGATGCGATAGATTATTACCATCAGGTAACGCGGGTCCGAGGGGGTATGGTCGCATGCCCAGCTTGCATCCGTGAAAAATTCGGTTTGGAGGTTGGCGCGATGATCAAAGTAGGCATCAACGGTTTCGGCCGCATTGGTTCCCAGACGTTCAGGGCTGCGATGCGATCCGACGATATCGAGGTTGTGGCCATCAACGCCCCGGGGCATCCCGCATCCCAGGTGGAGTATTTCGTGAAATACGACTCCGTGCATGGTCGTTGGCCGGGCGAGGTGAGCTGCGACGACGAGAAGGGGCTGCTGTGGGTTGACGGCAAGGAGATCAAGATCCTTTCCGACAACGTGTACCGCGATGCCTCTAAGATTCCGTGGGGCGAGCTTGGCGTGGAGTACGTCCTCGAGTGCACGGGCGTTTATCTGACCAAGGAAAAGGCCCAGGGCCATATCGACGCCGGCGCGAGCGTGGTCGTGATGTCGGGTCCCGCCAAGGACGACACCCCGATGTTCGTCTGCGGCGTCAACCTCGATGCCTACACGCCCGACATGCAGTTCGTCTCGAATGCATCCTGCACCACCAACTGCCTGGCCCCGCTGGCCAAGGTCGTCAACGACAACTTCGGCATCGTCGAGGGCCTCATGACCACCGTGCATGCCTCCACGAACTCCCAGTCGCCGGTCGACGCCTTCACCAAGCGCGATTGGCGCGGCGGCCGTTCCATTTACAACAACGTGATTCCCACGAGCACCGGTGCCGCCAAGGCCGTCGGCAAGGTCATTCCCGAACTTGCCGGCAAGCTCACGGGCACCTCGATGCGCGTGCCCGTGCCCGATGTGTCCGTCGTCGACCTCACCTGCCGCCTGGCGAAGCCTGCGTCGCTCGATGACATCGCGCGCGCCATCAAGAAGGCGGCGAAGGCCGGCCCGATGAAGGGCGTTATCGGCTACACCGAAGAGAAGGTGGTCTCGACCGACTTCCGCGGCCAGGAATATACCTGCATCTACGATGCTGATGCGGCAATCGCGCTTACCGATTCGTTCGTGAAGCTGTTCGCGTGGTACGACAACGAGACCGGTTTCTCGTGCAAGATGCTCGATCTTACCCGCCACATCGATTCCGTGCGCAAGGCTCAGTAACCGCTTCGAACGCACGATTGCAACAAGCGCCCCCGGTTGGCCGATGCCGCCGGGGGCGTTTTGGTTGTTCGGCGTGAAGGGCGCTGTTCCAGGGCGGATGAGCCTGCTGTCCGGTTGATGTTTTCGCCATCTGCCCCGTTTGAGTCCAGGGGCAAATGAATACAATAGCGGGCTATGGATACGAAGAAAGCCACGATATGCGTGATAGCGGCCGGTGCGCTCTGGGGATGCATCAGCCTATTTGTGCGCGCGCTGAACGCGGCGGGCCTTTCCGCCATCGACATCAGCTGCGTGCGCATGGTGGTGGGGGTTGCGTGCATGCTGCTGGTGCTGCTGGCGGTCGACCGCGACGCACTGCGCATTCGCGTGCGCGACCTTTGGTTGTTCGCGGGGACGGGCATCGTGTCGGTGACGTTTTTCAACTGGTGCTATTTTACCTGCATCGAGCTTTCCGAGGTGTCAATCGCGGTCGTGCTGCTGTACACCTCGCCGGTGTTCGTCATGCTCATGAGCGCGCTGTTCTTCAAGGAGCGCATCACCGCGCGCAAGCTCGTGGCGCTTGCCTGCACGTTCGCGGGATGCGTCTTGGTGGCGGGCGTGGTGGGCACGGGCGTGCAGATCGGGCCGCTTGCGCTGGGCATGGGCGTGGCGTCGGGGTTCTTCTACGCGCTGTATTCCGTTTTCAGCCGTGTGGCGCTGCGCCGCTACGACCCGCTCACCATCACGTTCTACACCTTTGCTATGGGGTCGGTGGCGTGCCTGCTACTGGCTGACCCGCCTGCCATCGCGGGCACGCTTGCGGCAAACCCGCAGGTCATCTGGTTATGCGTGGGCATCGGCATCATGTGCACGGTGCTTCCGTACATCTTGTACACCATCGGCCTGCGCGGCATGGAAACGGGCCGCGCCGCCATTTTGGCGACGGTGGAGCCCCTGGTGGGTGCGATTATCGGCATCTTCGTGTTCGCCGAGAGCACCGACCTGGCGAAGCTCGCTGGCATGGCGCTCATTTTGGCAGCCGTCCTGGTGCTGAACACCGGCCAGAAGCATAGGGGCTCGGCCGACGCGTCCTAGCTTTCGAGCGCGCGTTTCAGGATGGTCCCCACTTCGCGCACGAACTCGCTGTGCGGCGTGAGGTGCGCGGCGATGTTCTCGGCGATGGCGGCCTTGATGCCGTTTTCGCTCGCGGGCTTCGCGGCTTGCACGCTCGCGAAGAACGCGTGCTTGTCGGCCTTGGGCGGCACGGTGCCGAACAGCTCCTGCAGCAAATCATCGGGGGCATACAGTTCCACGCAGTCGCGTACGAGGGCGTACTTGCCCGTGCGCTCGTCGGGCGCGGTGTCGCCGTCGACGATGGCCACGCACTTCATGCCTACGCCTGCCATTTCGCGGCGCAGCTCGTCGATGTTCGTGCCTCCGGCGGGAAGGATGTTCACGCGGTTCCCGAAGCCGGAAAGCTCGGCGGCCTCCTTGTACCAGGGCAGGTCGTATTTTCCTTCTACCAGCAAAAACGCCTTGCCTTGCCCTTCGAGCCCGCGCAGGATCGTGGCCATGTTGCCGTCGGGGTTGCTGCCCACGGGCACCGTCACCTCGCGGCCCATGTGCTTCATCACCTGGCTCGAGCGCGTGGTCATCAGCACTTGGCCCACGTGCTGCTCCAAGCTGCGTATCACCTTTTGGTAATCCATGCTGGCAAACGCATGCTCCATGTCGTCGATGCCCAGCACCACGTTATCGTATTGGCTGCCCACGAGCATCGCGTAAGTGAGGTTCTTGCTGTAGCCCAGTTCGGCGCCGGCGACCGGCACGCCGTTGTTCAAGATCGTGAAATCGACCGCTCGCGCGGGCTTCACGCGCGGAACCGCCGTGACCGGCGAATTGCGCTTGGTCTCGGCGGTGCCCACCACCGACAGCACCTCATCCATGGCGTGCTTCGCGACTGCGGCCAGCTCATCGGCCAGGTGCGGCGGCAGCAGGCTGTCGGCCTTGGCCTGCGCGAGCTCGGTGAGGATAGTCGCGCTCGTCTTGTTCGTGGCTGGCAGGTAGATGTAGTGGATGGCCTCGACTTTCTTCCAGTCTGCGGCTGGCGTGCGGCTCTTCACCTGGTGCGTTTTATGCGAGAACGTCTTCTTGAAGGTGGTGCCGTCGTAGCGGATGCCGATGGCGACGTCTTTGCTTGGGTCGCGCACTTGCGTGCTGTCGATGGTGTCGCGGTTGAAGAACAGGTCAAGCGCCTGCAGCACCGATGATTTGCCCGAGTCGGTTCCGCCGGCGAACACGACGTGCTCGCCGTTGAACGTGAAGGTCTGGTTTTCCCAGGCGCGGAAGTTTTGGATGAACAGGCTTTGCAGCATGCGCGTGACCCCGTTTCGCTCGATGCCTTCACCCGATGATACCGCGCGACGCGGGTTTGCAAGCCGAGGTGTGGGCGTGGGTCTTCGGCTGAGTCGCCGGGAATGCTCCCTGGAACCTGACAAACCCACCTGTCATGTCGACAGCCCCCGATGCACCGATGCATCGTTTCCTCGTAGCCTTCGTAACATCGCGCGCTATCTACTTGGCGAACCCGCCCCGGGAATCGCCGGGCCTTGCGGAAAACTACCGACCATGGGCGGTCCGGGCATCCGCGACCTCGGGTTTTGGAACGGACCGGGCCCATGGTCGGTAATTCCGGCTCGCACGGCGGCCCCGGGTTGCGTGACTGCCGCGTCAATGCAGGTCGCGAATCGTGAAAGGCGAAGTTTGCCCGCTGATTGCCGAGTCCTGGGAAAGGCGGGGTAAAGCGAGCATTGGCAGATTATCAGGCAGGTAGGGACCGGCGAATGTCGTCGCGCCCTGCGAAGGGATGCGAACAGCGGCGGAGGCGGTATGGAGCGTCCGATAAACGGTACGAGTGAAATACGCAACAGCGGTTCAATGCACATGATGCGAATACGCGGAAGAAAGGCGGTATGCGTATGGAAAGGTACCTGGTAACCAGCAGGCAACGGGAAAAAGACGGAGCTCCGCGCACGGTGACCGTGGAGTGTTCCACGGCGAGCATCCCTTCGCCGGAAGACATCGATGCCGGCCGCGAGATCTTGGCGCGATTCGATGGGTTCGCGTTGCTGCTGAACGAAGGCGACCGCATCGTGCGCATGGGGTGCGAGCGATAGCGCGGTTGTTTGCGAAGAGTGCGGGCGGGCTCGGCTTGCCCGCGTCTCTTTACCTAGTCGAAGGCGAATTCGGTGTACGAGCCGTAATCGAGCGCGGCATCAAGCGCCTCGGCGACACGCAGGGCCGCGGTTCGCGTGGAATCGTCTTGGGCCCCGCGTGCGAAATCCCGGGCGATGTCAGCGGCGAGGGCGGCATATCGGGTGTCGATGAGCTGCTCGGCCGTGCGTCCGGCCGAATCGAAGGAAAACGAGTCTTCGAATGCCTTCATCAAAGGCTGGATGGCTGTCTGTTCCGACCGGGTGAACGGGAAGAACAGCAGGTCATCGGCATCGGCGTCGCCCGCCATCTGCCCGACCATGCCCGCGCGGTTTCGCGGGACTATCAAATACCCCACATGCTCCATGGCCCTATTGTACGGCATCGGGTGCGGATGCCGTACGCGGCCCATGGGGCCCGGGCGCTAGGTATTGTGTGCCGTTTGGCGCTGCACCCCAGATAAACCGGGTATCCCGCGATTCTCTTTGCGGTAATATGTGAGGGCTAAACCGCAGCTCAATCGAAGGACCGCTCATGCCTGATGACGAACTGAAGAAACTCAAACGCACCGATTTGCTTGAGCGGTTGCTGGAGCTCATGCGCGAAAACGAGCAGCTCAAGTCGGAGCTCTCCAAAGCGCGTTCAGAGTTGGACGATCGCAAGCTCGACGTGAACGAAGCCGGTTCGATCGCCGAAGCATCCATGAAGCTGAACAGCGTGTTCGAGGCCGCGCAAGCTGCCGCCGACCAGTATCTCGATAACATCGAGCGGCTGTACAAGGGCCGCGGTGAACTCGTGCGCGAGGCGCAATCGAAGGCGCAGGCGCTGGTGGCGCAGGCGAAGCTCGATGCGCAAGACCAGATGGAGCAGGTGCGCATCGATGCGAATGCCGATGCCGAGCAGATTCGGGCGGCAGCGCGTGTCGCAGCCGACCAGGCGCGTGAGCAGGCGCGGAAGTCCCGTGAAGAGGCCGATGCGGCCAGGCGCGCCGTCATCCGCGCGCAGGAGGAGGCCACGGCCATCGTCGAGCAGGCGCAGACCGAGGCGTTGACCCTGGTCGAGCAGGCTAAAGCCGAAGCCGCCGAACAGGCGCGCACGCTGAAGGCCGACGCCGAGCGTGAGGCCGAGGCCATTTTGGCCGACGCCCGCCTGAAGGCGCAGCTGCGCATGGACGAGGCCGAGCGCGTGTCGCGCAATTTCGAGATGGCCACGAAGATGAAGTGCGACAACACGATGCGCCGCGCGATGGACGAAGCGCATACCTATGGCAACACGATGCGCATGGCGTTCCATGCGTTGGGGCTCACGCCCGAGATGGTTCCGGCTCTGGAAGAGGCGGTCGAGAACGACGAGACGGTGCCGGCCGAGAAGCCGGCCGATGTCGTGACGCAGCTCGATGAGGCCGTGAGCAATGCCCGCGCGGCGGTGGCCGCGGCCATTTCGAACGCGAAGACGACCCCGGGCACCCTCGACGAAGAGACCGCCGCCGTGATGTATCCGAATTCCGCCGAGCAGCTGTAACCTCTGCTGCCCGTTGGGGCATCCCAGCGGGGTCAGGCCACAATGCATGGCATTTGGCCTGACCCCGCTGGCGTATTTATTCGGGAAGGCCGGGAATATCGTGAACCGATGGGTTGGGGCTGGGATATGCCCTCTCTTGCCGTATAATACTTTTCCAAATGCGCAAGCGACGATACCCCCTAGGAAGGGCTTGATATGGCTGAATTAATGGACGATGTGACATACTTGTCGCAGGAGGTCGGACCGCGTCCCGCCGGCACCGAGGAAGAGCAGCAGGCAGCGCTGTATATCGCTGACAAAGTGCATCAGCGCACCGGTTTCCACGCCGAGATCGAGGACATCAACTGCATGGCGAATGCAGACCTTGTCGACCTCATCTATCTGGCGGCTGCTTTCATCTTCCTGCTCATGGCGTTTTTCCTCCCGGTCACGAGCATCGTTGCATTCCTGCTCTCGTTTGTGTGCGCTGTTCTTTACGGCATCGAGGTCATTGCGAAGCGGCCGATCATCGGGCGCTTGCTCACGCGCGACATCAGCCAGAATGTCGTGGTGAAATACAAGCCGGCGATGGAAAGCCAGCATGGTGGCGCGCCGCGCAAGATTGTGGTGGTTACCAACTACGACAGTGGCCGCGTTCGTCGCGAAGCCGGTTCGCGCTTCTCGGGTATCTACGCATTCGTGATGAAGGCCGCAGCGGTATCGGTGCTCGTATCGCCCATCCTCATCCTGGTGCGCAACATCGTGCTTGCCGGAAGCCTCGGCGTGGTAAGCGCCATCCTGTCGCTCCTATGCGTCGTCGCGCTCGTATTCCTGGCCATCCCGATGGTCATCATCGGCCTGCGCCGTTTTTCCGATTTCAACGAAGGCGCCAACAACAATGCGGCAAGCGTTGCCGTGATGCTCGAGGTGCTTCGCCGCATCGATGGAACGGCTGCTCCTGAAAATGCACCCCATGCGCGCGTGGTTCACGATGGGGAACCCGCGGCGGCGGACAATGCCCCCGTGGTGCACGGCGAGAGCGCGGCACGCGCTGCCGGCGTCGTTCCCCATGGCGTCGACCTTTCGTATGCCGACGACGTGGTGGAAACCGCTCCGGATGCCGCTCCTGCTGCACCCGCTCCGGCGTACGAGAACGATTTCGCGGAAGAGCCCGCTGGTGTTGCAGAAGAGCCTGTCTCATCTGCTGCCGAACCCGAAGACGATTCCGCGGCAAGCCGTTTGCGTTCCGCGAAGGCCGCCATCGCGGCCCTTACCGGCGAGGCGGTGAACGAGGATATCTTCCTCGACTTCGATGACGAGCCGGCCCCCGTTGCGGCTGCGGAAGAGGAAGAGGCGGTTGCCGAGACCCCGGCCGATGCGCCCGAGGCCGAGCCTGAGGCGGCACAGCCCACTGCGGAAGAGGCTGTCGCTCCCGCCACCGCCGCAGAAGCTGTTGCCGGTGCTGCTGCAGCTGCTACAACTGCTGCCGTAGCTGCCGGCGCTGCCGCCCAGCAGCATTCGGCGCCCGATTGGTATGTGGCCGCCCTGGCGAAGGCGAACCGTCCCGCCGAGGTTCCCGCAAAGCGGTCCAAGTATGCCGATGCGCTCGACTCGGCTGTGAAGGAGAGCTCGACCCATTTCCAGCAGGCGAATTCGCTGGTCGATGAGGAAACCGAAATGCGCTTGCGCCAGATGCGCGAGAGCTTTGCCCCGCCGGCGCCCGAGCCCGAGCCCGTCGCCGAGCCGGAACCGGTTGCCGTCGAAGAGCCCGCACCTGCACCTGCGCCCGAACCGGAGCCCCAGCCTGAGCCTGAGCCCCAGCCGTCTTCCACGGCGTCGTTCCCGCCGGTGGGAACGCAGGGCGAGGTCGTTGCGTTCGAGCCGGAATTCGACCTTGGCGACGAGGGCGAGGAACCGGTTGCCGAGGAGCCGGCCCCCGCTGTGCAGCCTGCGCCCGAGCCCGAGGCCGTTGTCGAGCCCGAGCCCGAACCCGAGCCCGTTGTCGAATCTGAGCCCGAGCCGGAGCCGGCTCCCGTGTCCGAGCCCGAGCAAGCCGCTGAGCCCGCACCCCAGGCGGACGAATTCGACGACGTCATCGATATCCTCGACGAGGATATCGAGATCCTCGATGCCGAGCTGGTCGAGATCATCGGCGACGGCGAATATGCCGAGGATGAATATGCAGACTACGACGACTTCGAGGAGCCGCAGCCGGCTGATGCTCCTGCCTATGACGATTACGAAGAAGGCTCCGAGGAAGACGAGCCCGAAGGGGAAGAAGAGGGCATCGGCGCCCGCGTGAGCGGATTCTTCTCCCGTATCCGCGATGCCATCATCCCGCCGGCCGACGAAGATGACGGCGTGGAATACGAAGGGTATTCCGGTGGCGCCCCCGACGAGTATGACGAAGGACCGGTCGAGCCCGCCGAGGGCGAATCCGCCGAGCCCACTGCAACTGCCGCCGCGCCTGCGGTCGAGGAAGCATATGACGACGAGCCCTCGCGCTTCGCCGATTTGCGCGATCGCGTTTCGGGTGCGTTCTCGCGTTTCACGAACCGAATCGCGCCGGAACCCGATTATGAAGAGCAGGATTACAGCTACGACGAGGAAGAAGCATACGACGGGTATGCTGAGCCGGCGGCTGAGACTCCGTTCGAAGAGCCTGAGTTTGGCGTTGCCGGCGATGTGGCGGAAGAGATGCCGCTGCCGGTCGACGATGCCGAGGATGAGTTTGCGGCCTATGATGCCCGCGAGTCGGTGATCGTGGAAGAGCCGGTCGCGGGGCTCGACTACGAAGAGGACTACTCGGGCTTTGACGTGGTCGTCCCCGCCGATGTTGATGGCGAGCCGGAAGTCGCGCCGGTGCCGGTGATGCCGGAATCGCAAGAGCAGACGATGTTCATCGATGACCCGATGGATTTCGACGAGCCGGCTGGATTCGATGAATTCGAGCCCGTACCTGCGCCGGAGCCGGAGCCTGAGCCGGAACCTGAGCCGGAGCCTGCACCGGAACCCGAACCCGAGCCGGAGCCTGAGCCGGAGCCTGAGCCGGAACCTGAACCTGAACCCGAGTTCGTGTCTGAGCCCGAGCCCGAACCTGAGGCGGAGCCCGTGCCGGCGTTCGTTCCCGAGCCCGAACCGGAGCCCGAACCGGCGGATGAGTACGGCTTCGAGCCCGAAGGCCGCATTGAAGAATCCGCCGTCGACGAAGACGAGGATTTTGAAGACGAGTGGGAAGAGGAGCCTGAGCGCGAGGGCTTCATGGCTCGCGTTTCCGGGTTCTGGAATCGCCTGTTCAACCGCGATGACGAGGTGGAATACGAGGACGAGCCGGCTGATTATGCCTTCGAGGACGAAGAGGAGCCCGAACCCGAACCCGAGCCGGAGCCCGAACCCGCACCGGCCGTACGTGCGGCGGTTGCGCCGTCATTTGCCGGTGAACTGGTATATCAGACCGCGTACGCTCCTGCGCGCGCCCATATGACGTCGGTTAACGCATCGTACGATGCCGCTGCGGCCGAGGAAGAGCCGGAAGCTACGCCCGTGCCGGTTATCGAGGAAGAGCTGGTAGTCGCCTATGAACCCGAGCCTGTGGTTGCGCTCGAACCCGAGCCCGAGCCGGAACCGGAGCCGGAGCCGGAGCCCGAACCGGAACCGGAGCCGGAGCCTGCACCGGAACCCGAGCCCGAACCCGAACCTGCGTATGTAGCGCTTGATGCCGATAAGACGGTTCCGCTTGCCTTTGTCACGGAAGTCGAAGATGACCTGATCGACGAGGACCCGACCAACCAGCAGGTTGTCGTGGCCCCGGGCGATGACGGCGAGTACGAGCCCCCCGTGGCCGTGGCCGCCCCGGCGCCCGCCGAGGCCCCCGCGCGCCCGGCCAACCCCCGCGCCGCCCGCGCCGGCCGCTTCGAGTCCACGGTGTCGGCCTGGGAGGAGCCGGCGGTCCCGGCGCCCGCCCCGGTCGAGGAGGACCCGACCAACCAGCAGGTTGTCGTGGCCCCGGGCGATGACGGCGAGTACGAGCCCCCCGTGGCCGTGGCCGCCCCGGCGCCCGCCGAGGCCCCCGCGCGCCCGGCCAACCCCCGCGCCGCCCGCGCCGGCCGCTTCGAGTCCAC
>SUUF01000009.1:19762-24793 GCA_015062635.1 Coriobacteriaceae bacterium
GCCGCCCCGGCGCCCGCCGAGGCCCCCGCGCGCCCGGCCAACCCCCGCGCCGCCCGCGCCGGCCGCTTCGAGTCCACAGTTTCCGCCTGGAAAGAACCAGTGCTCCCGAGCGTCACCGCACCGTTTATGGAGCCGGTGACCCCCGACACAACGGTCCCGTTCAGCGCAGTGGAGCCCGAGGGCGAACAGGATACGCTTCCCGTGACGCCGGCGGCTTCCCCCGAGATTCCGTCGGGACCCGTTCGCGTTGATGCCGGCAAGACCGTTGCGATGCCTCCTATCGACGTGAGCGCCCTGCAGGGTGCCGGTGAAACGGTGGAGGCAGATGCGTTTGACGATCTGATCGACGAGCCCGATTCCGAGCGCCGGGTGAACTTGCCTGAGATTCATATTGACGGCACGCAAGCCGCGCCGTTGGCGACGGGTAATGCGCCGAGCGTAAAACGGACGCTGAGCTCGATGATTCCGACTATCGAGGTGCCGGAGCCGAAGGCCGAACCCGAGATTCCGTCGGCCGCCAGCTCGGAGCCGAGCCGCACCGAGCGCCTGCGTCGCCTGCGCACGAACCTGCCGAGCATGAGCGGCAGCATCATGGGCGGCCCGCAGTTCACCGAGGGCGAGAACACCCTCGTAAGCCAGACCGGCTCGTTTGCCGCGGTGAGCGCCACGGGCAACATCGACCCGGTGGGCGACGAACTCGTGAAGGATGTGCCGCTCGACGAGATTTACGTGGATGATGCCGACGATTCCCCGTATGTGGCAAATGCGGTAGACGCCAACGGCAACTTCGCGGCGCCGGAATATGTGCCGATGCCCGAAAAGCGTCGTGGCCTGTTCGGTTTCCGCCGTCGCCGCGAGGAAGAGACCTCGATGCAGGAGTGGTTGGGCGTTTCCGATGACTTCGATGCACGCACGGTGGGCAAGGCCCGGGGCGATTGGTCGAGCTTCCGCGAGAACGATGCGCGGGCAAATGTGGGCAGCCGCAACGTTTCGGCTGACCAGACGATGGGATGGCGTGCAGACCGCGTCAACCCCGACCCGAAGAACGACTACGACACCGGTCTGGACAGCGCGTTCAAGGATGACGAGGAAGACTTCCTGGATGAGGATACCGGATTGAACAATGGACGATGGATGGGCGGTGCGTTCAGCGGGCGCCGCTCGACCGAGCGCGACCGTTACCACGTCGATGACGACGAGTGGGCGGAGTTCGCTGAGTACGCTGACGAGAATTACGATGAGAACGCGTTCCTTTCCGAGGGCGAGTACGCCGACGATCCGGTTGAGGGAAAGAAGGGCGGCCGCTTGAAGGGCCTGACGTCGCGCTTCTCGCGCAAGGAGGCCAAGAAGGAAGAGGCCGCGCGTGAAAGCCGGCGCGAGCAGCGTGCATCCCGCCGTAATTCCTATAGCCCGGGCGAAGATGATGCATGGAACGTCGCGGTGGCCCGCGCTGCCGAGCGCAGCGCCGTCGTGAACGTGATGGACGACCCGCGCGTTCAGGAAGAGCTCGGCGAGACCTATGGCTTCGTGGATGACCCCATCGGCAACGAGGTGTGGTTCGTGGCCCTGGGTGCCGGCCTTTCCGATAACGCCGGCATGAAGGCGTTCCTCGACGCGCATGCCGACGAGCTGCGCGGCGCGATGGTCGTGAGCCTCGAGGGCATCGGCGACGGCGAGTTGGTGGGCATGGCGAGCGAAGGCTTGCTGCGCCAGTACAAGCCCACGACCCGCATGAAGCGCTTCTTGCGCAACGCCGGCCAGGCGACGGGCGTGCGTGTGGGCCAGGCTAAGATGAACTGGCGCGATTCGGCGGCGACCGTGGCGATGCGCCGGGGCATGCCGACGATCACCGTGGCTGGAGTCGAGGGCAATGTGCCCGCGCGATTCGGCGCGAGCGACGACATCGTCGAGAACCTCGACGAGGGCAAGCTGAAGCAGCGCGTGAACTTCATCTTGGAGCTGCTGCGCACCATCTAGCGCATCGCGTGCGACGGAAACGAAACCGTTTACGATGAAACCCCTGATGTGACGATAATCCATCAGGGGTTTCGCTATACTGTGCTCTAACAGCGCGGCGCGTGGCCGCGCAAACGTCCATCCAGAAGGAGGAGCTATGGCTGAGAAGGTTGTTGCCCACTGCATGAAGTGCAAGGACAAGAGGGAAATGGTCGACCCGAAGGAAACCACGACGAAGAACGGCCGCGTTATGCTGAAGGGCACCTGCCCCGAGTGCGGCACCACGATGTGCAAGTTCGTTCCTTCTAAGTAGCGAAGTTCGAGCGGGGCATATCCCAACAACCACACACCAACCAGATGCTTTGCAAGGACCCTCCGAATGGAGGGTTTCTTGTTGTGCGAGGTCGGCGAGGTCTGGGTTTATCGATATCGCAGGCCGAGCATCGTGATGTCGTCGAATTGCGGCGCATCCTGCACGAAGGCGTCGATGCGTTCACGTACGAACGGCAAAAGCTCGGTCGGATCGGCCGTCGGCGCGTCGTTGAGAGCGCTTACAAGCCGCTCCTCGCCGAATAGCTCATCTTCGGCATCGGTGGCTTCGGTCACGCCGTCGGTGTACTGGAAGATGGCGTCACCCGGCTGAAGCACGATGGTGTGGGTGCGGAAGCGGAACCGTTCGGGCAGCTCGTCGTAATCGGCTTGCGCGAACGTTGCGAGCGCGACAGCGGCGTTGGGCTTTTTCGGCAGCTCCCACGTGCCATTGCGATAAATCGCAAGCTTTTCGTGGCCGGCATCGGCATAGACGAGCGTTCCAGTGGAAATCTCGAGCACGCCGAGCCATGCGGTCGTGAACATGTCGTCATCGTTCTTTTCCGAGAGGTCGACGTTTGCCTTGTACAGCACGTCATCGGGGCTCAATCCCGAAAGCGCTTCCATCTTGATGACGGTCTTCGACAGCATCATGAACAACGCGGCGGGAACGCCCTTACCCGAGACATCCGCCACGACGAGCGCGAGGTGATCGTCGTCGATGAAGAAGAAATCGTAGAAGTCGCCGCCGACTTCCTTTGCGGGTTCCATCGTCGCAAACAGGTCGAATTCATCGCGCCTCGAAATCGCGGGGGTGATATCGGGCAGCGAGTTCGCCTGGATGTCGGCAGCCATGTCGAGGTCGGCTTGCACGGTTGCGATCGAGTCTTTCAACACCCCGACCGTTTTGTTGATGTCGTCGGAAAGCGACGAGAACTCGGAGGTTTCGCGCACGTCAACGACCACATCCAAGTCGCCGTTCGTGATCTCGCCCAGACGGCCGTTGACTTGCCAGATGCTGCGCACGACGACGCGCTTGATGACGAAGTACATCACGAGGAACAGCGTGGCGAAGATGAGCACTTCCATGAACGAGATGATGAGCACCGACACATCGCGGGCGAAGTTGGCTTCCGACACCGGCATGAGGGCGATGAGGCGTCGGTCGCCCACGTCCTGGTAGATGGCGTAGTATTCCACCCCGAGGAAATTCGTCGAGAACAGCTCGCCGGCTTCGGCCGCATCGGCATCGGCTGCAAGGTAGCGTGCCGCATCGGTGGGAATCCATCCGCTGCCGCTTACGGCGGAGTTGGCCTTGTTGTCAAGCGCCACAAACTCGCCGCCCAGGCCCACATGGCGGTTCTTCACCGCGGCTTCAACGGCAGCCGCAAGCTCCTCTTCCGAGGTGTATGCGCGTTCGACGTCGAGGATGTCGCTTCGCACGTCCTCGATGTTCTGCTTGAGCTGCGAGATCGCATCGTCGCGCGAAAGGCCCGTTTGCAGCACGGCCATGAACGAGGTGGTGATGAAGAATGCCGCCACGACGGCGATGAGCAGGCGTCCTTGGATGATTTGGGCGACGCCGCGGTCTATGCGGGGCACTCGTAGGGGCTGCTTGTTCAAAAGCGCCAAGGCCAAGGCGGAAAGCGCCGTCGAAAGCGCGACGCAGGTGATCATCGGAATCGAGCATGCCTGCACGACTGTGAAGGCGCGCACGACCTCGTCGTAGTTCGTCACGAACACGAGCAGCAGGTGCACCACCTCGGCCACCACGCCCGAGGCGAACGCCAGCGGCCAGGTGGGCATGCGGTCGTCGAAGAGGTATTTGCGCAGCAGCGCTGCATAGAAGCCGGCGAACAGGGTGCCGAGGGTGCAGGCGGTCTGCGTGAACGACCCGACGCCCCACATGACCGAGAACCATCGTTCAACGCCGCCGATGATGCCGGCGATGATGCCTGCCGGGCCGCCGAAGTACAGGCCGGCCGCGAGGGGTGCGGCGTCGCGCACGTTCATCATGGCGCCGTCGACGGGGATGCCCGCCTCGGTTCCGTAAATGGCGATTCCGCCGAAGATGATTCCGACCAGCACCTGCCAACCCATGTTGGGCATCTTCGCCACGCTTGTGTGACGGCGCAGCAGCGTGAGCAAAATGCATGCTGCAACCGGAAGCAATGTTGCGAAAGCAAATTGTATGATTGTCTTCGCGTCCATAGGCGTTCGGGCTCTCTTTATGGTCAAGCATGGGAAAGCCCATGCGATGCGTCGGATTTGCCCCATTATAGTGCGATGTCGGTTTCTCCGGTGAGCATAAACTGAGACAGAGGGTCTGACCCTCTGTCTGAGCGCCCGGAAAACAGCCCTGTGGGCTGTTTTCAGCGAGGAGGCGCGCGTTGAGCGCGCTGGAACCTTGCATTCGATGGGAGTTGGGGGAAAGGAGTGGAGCGGGTGACGGGATTCGAACCGTCCGAGCGCCCGGAAAACAGCCCTGTGGGCTGTTTTCAGCGAGGAGGCGCGCGTTGAGCGCGCTGGAACCTTGCATTCGATGGGAGTTGGGGGAAAGGAGTGGAGCGGGTGACGGGATTCGAACCGTCCGAGCGCCCGGAAAACAGCCCTGTGGGCTGTTTTCAGCGAGGAGGCGCGCGTTGAGCGCGCTGGAACCTTGCATTCGATGGGAGTTGGGGGAAAGGAGTGGAGCGGGTGACGGGATTCGAACCCGCGAATGATGGCTTGGGAAGCCATTGCCTTACCACTTGGCGACACCCGCGT
>SUUF01000009.1:24893-36165 GCA_015062635.1 Coriobacteriaceae bacterium
TGGAGCGGGTGACGGGATTCGAACCCGCGAATGATGGCTTGGGAAGCCATTGCCTTACCACTTGGCGACACCCGCGTAAAACGGAATATTAGCACAGTAACAGCGTTAAGGAAAACAAAATTGGCATGAGGGCTATGGGCGCCGCGTCAAGGCGGCGATGGCGATGCTTAGCGGTCGCCGACCGAAGCGCGCATCTTCGCCATGGCGCGCGCGAGTTTCGTCGAGATCGTCGATGCGTTCATGCTCAGTTGCGTGGCGATCTCCACATTGCGCATGCCCAGGTAATATTTCATGAACACGAGCTCGCGCTCATCATCGTCGAGCGTTGCAAGCAGTTGCGCGATGAGCTCGCGGTTGTCGACGGAATCTTGCTCGCCTTGCACGGCGAATACCGATTCGGGGATATCGTCGAGGTTCGACGAAGCCGTTGCCTTGCGGTAATGGCTACTGATGCAATTCTTGGCGATGGAGACGACCCAGGTCGAGAACTTGGAGCGTGACGGGTCGAACGTCAGGAAATGGCGCGCCGATTGCAGGTATGCTTCGGCGATGATGTCTTCGGCGGCGTCGTTGCCGGCCATGCGGTAATACACGTAGTTGCGCACGATCGGGAAACTCTCGCGATACAGCGTTTCGAAGGCACACTCACGCTCCGGCTCGGACATCCGTTCCGGTTTGACGATCCTGATATGCGACTTCGTGGCGAACGTGGCCCAGCTCCTGCCTAATAACCCTATTCTGAGCGGAATTATAGGAAACTGAGCGCAACGGAAGCGCCTCAGCTAAACCGCGTATAACCAGATGGAAACGCTTGGGGCTATCGTGCGCGTCGCAGGAGGGTGGCTTTGGTCGTTTCAGCCCACGAGTACTGGCTCATGTACTCGCCGCGCCAGGCATTGATGGCAAGCGGGTCTCCGGCAAGGTAGCGGTAGTAGTCGCACGAAAGCTGGTTCATGTCGACTCCCAAGGCGCCGCGCCGTTTCACCAGGGCGTTATCGTGACCGCACGCGCTAAGCGACTGCCGCAGGTCGGCAACGAGCGTGCGAAGGTACGAACTGCTCGTGCGGCCGCTGTGCGGCGAGTCTTCCCAGAGCGTCGCCTCGACTTCGTGGAGGTTGACGATGGCTCCCTGCCGATCGACCAAAAACGCAAGCAATTCCTTGGTTTTCGTGCGGCCGAACGCCACCGCCTTGCCGTCGGCGAACACTTCGAAATTTCCAAAGCAACGCACGACGAGCTTGCCCTCGTCTGCGGCATCGGTGGCGGGGAAGCGCAGGTTGTGCAGCTCGTCTGCAACGCTGGCCGTCGTTATCGGCTTCATCAGGTATCCCGAGCTGTGCAACGAGAACGCATCGGCCATGTACTCGTCGTAACCGGTGGCGAAGATGATGTTGATGCGCGGGTTGCGCCGTTTCAGCTCGCGGGCCAAGTCGATGCCGTTCATGCCGGGCATGTCAACGTCGAGGAACGCGACATCGAACGAAGCGACATCGGGAAGCCCCAGCACCTCGGTCGCGCTTGCGCACGCGACCACGTCGGCCGTCGGGTCGGCTTCGGCCACGGCACGGTAGAGCACCTTGCGCGGCATGGCCTTGTCGTCAACCACGAGCATCCTCATGCTTCGTCCTCCTTCTTCGGAATGTGCAGCACCGCAGTCGTGCCATGGCCGGGGGTGCTGTTCAGTTCGAGCGTGCCGCCGCACATCGCCGTCAATCGCGACTGCGTGTTCACGATGCCCACGCGGTCGGTGGTCGCCAGCGTCGCATCCACGTCGAATCCGACGCCATCGTCGATGATAGTCACCGTGTGCTCGTCGGGCAGCTCGCGCGTTCTTACAATAACGCTTCCGCCGCGTTCGCGTTCCCCAAGACCGTGCTTTACCGCGTTTTCGACCATGGTTTCCACCGACAAAGCGGGAACCGAGAAGTCGGCGTCTTGGATGTCGAGCTCATAGGTGAGCCGGCTTTCATCCGACGTGCGCTCGAGCTCGAGGTAGGTGCGCACGTGCTCCATTTCCATCGTGATGGGGACGGGGGTGGTGCGCTTCAGGGAATTCAGGTTCGTGCGCAGGTATCGCGAGAACGAGGCGATGGCCTCCTTCGTCAACTCGACGTCCTCGTCGCACAGCCCGTAGATGGTGTCGAGCGTGTTGAACAGGAAATGGGGTTGGATCTGCGAGACCATCACCGCGATACGGCTTTCGGCCGCCTCGGTCTGGGCCTGCGCGAGCTGCTCGGTGCGCTCGATGTACATGCGGGCGGAATACGCGTTCATCTCGAGGAAGATGATGACGAGCCCGATGACACCCGCCACCATGACGAAGTTCAGGCCATAGACGAATGCCTGTATATACGCGGCGAGCATCGGGGCAAGCGTGTTGAAGAGCAGGCAGATAAACGCCGTGGCACCGAGTTTGCGGTGGTCGCGGATGATGATGACCGCGTTTACGGCGTCGACCACCAGGGCATGGGCGATGGAAACCCAGAAGAGGTCGTCACGATGGTAGACGTTCACCACGTCGATGGAATAGAACACGCCGGCGCCGGCGCAAATGCACATCACGATGGATACGGCCGAGACGATGAGGCACCACCGCGGGTATATGCGACCCCCCGCCTGTTCGAGACGGGCGTTGAGATACCAGGTGAACAGCGCGAGCAACAGGAAGCTGCCGGCGAATGTCGCGAAGTTGCCGATGTGCGTGGCGGCCCAGGCGAACGCGCCCGATTGCCCACGGAAGATGCCGGCTATCGCATCGCCGCCCGCAGCCACGAGCATCATCGAGAACTGGGCGACGATAAGCCAGTGATACCGGCGTTCGAAGCGTGCGAACAGCAGGGTGCTGACGATGGCGATAAGGCAAAACGCCACACCCCATAGCTCGATCGAGACGTTGAGCTCCCGCACGCCGAACATGGTTCACACCCTTGCCTATTGGGTATCGAGCCGCTGGCGTGCGACGAGTTCGGCGAAGATGCCGTCGCGTTCGATGAGCTCTTCGTAGGTGCCTTCTTCGGCGATGGTGCCGCCGTCGACGACGAGAATGCGATCGCAGTGCCGCACGGTCGACAGGCGATGCGCCACGACGATGCGCGTGCACTTGAGCGAGTCGAGGGAGTCGCTCACGTGCTTCTGCGTCTTGTTGTCGAGGGCGCTCGTCGCCTCGTCGAACATCAAGATGCTGCGTTTCCCGCAAATGGCGCGCGCGATCATCAGGCGCTGCCGTTGGCCGCCTGAAACGCCGCCGCCGCCTTCGGTCACGATGGTCTGCATGCCCATGGGCATCTTGCGAATATCGTCGGCGATGCCGGCGAGCTCGGCTGCCGCCCAGGCGTCGTCGAGCGTGGCGGTCGGCGACGAGATGGTGATGTTCGAGAAGATATCGCCCATGAAGAGCTTGCCGTCCTGCATGACGGTGCCGATGGATTGGCGCAGGCTGCGCAAATCCACTTTCGACACATCGTAGGGTCCATAGAAAATCGACCCGCGCTCGGGTTTCTCGAAGCCCAGCAGCAGGCGCATGATCGTCGATTTGCCGCATCCCGACTTGCCCACAAGCGCCACGTATTCGCCTGGGCGAACCTTGAAGGACAGGTTGTTTATGACGTACGGGCTCGACTCGTTGTAGCGGAAGGAAACGCCCGAAACCTCGAGGCCGCCGGTGAGGGTCTCGACGCTCGGCTTGTCGGCGGCGATTTCGGGTTCGGCCTCGAGGATGGGGGCCACCATCTCGGCCATGGGCTTGATCTGGGCAAATTGGGCGGCTGCACCCGCGATGATCATGATGGAGGCGTTCATTTGCCCGTAGGCCACGTTAAATGACATGTAGTCGGCGATGTTCATCTGCGAGACGCCGGCGAAATAGTAAATGGCGATGGTGCCCAGCATGCCGATGAAGGCGACGATTGCGGGCACTGCGCTCAGGAACCCCGGGATGTTGTAGGTGGCACGTGCGTAGTCAGAGTACGAATGGGCCCACTTCGCGAACGCGCGGTTCTCGGCGCCGGCGAGCTTGATTTTCTGGATGCCGTTGAGCAGGGCCGTCACCGTGCCCGAGAGCTTGGCGTTCGCGTCCATGGCCAGGCGGTTGTAGCGCGCTATGAGAACGGTGGTCAAGGCGGTGAACGTCGCTTGCACGAGCACGATGAGCAGCGCCGGAAGCACGAGCGACGATGCGTAGGCGGCAATCTGGAACAGGTAGACGATGGAGAGCACGAAGGTGAGGCCGGAACCGAGTATCAGCGACGTGATGAGCTGCGTGAGCATGCTCACCTGCGACACGCGGACGCTGAGGTTGCCCGACGAATACTGCTTGAAGAACGAGGTCGGCAGCGAGAGCAGGCGCGCGAAGGTGGCGGCCTCGGTTGCGATGTCGAGCTTCAACGACACGCGTTCCATCACCAGGTTTCGGCAGATGTTGATGAGCGCGGTGGATATGGCCACGCCGAGCAACAGCATGCCGATGGGAAGGATGAGCCCTTCCTGACCCGAGGGAATGACCACGCCGAACGCGACCTGGTTCGCCCAGGCGGGCAGCAGGCCCACGACCGTCGCGACGATCGCCGCGAGCAAGACGAGCAGGTAATCGCTGACGTCGAAGACGTTGAAGATGAATTGCACGAGGTCGCGTACTGAAAGCGGCTTCGACGGAAGCGGGCGGTAGAAGAACACCGCCTCGGGCTCGATGTGCGCCGCCGTCGTGGCGTTCACCTTCACCTTGCGCCCGGTGCTGGGGTCGTGGTACTTGTAGCCGCCCAGGGTTTGGGGCAGCAGCGCGATGGGCTCGCCGGTATCGAGCTGGCCGAGCAGCGCGCCGAATGCGTTCTTGTACCAATTCGGTTCGAGGCGCACCGTGCGGCGCATCGTGCCCGACGGACGGCACAGGTACTCGATGCGGTTCTCGAGGTCGGTTTCGTTGGCGGGAACCTCGCCAGGTTCAACGCCGCAATAACGCAACGCCGCGCACACGGCGCCGTCGGCTTGCTCGAGGTCGTCGAAGACGAAGGTCGGAGCCTGCCGGGGGTTGGCGACGCTCGACGCAAGTTCGGCATAGGCGCGCTCGGTGACTTGCTTGTCAAGCCGTGCGCGCGTTTCGATTTGCGATTCCAGCCATCTCATGGCATCAGCCTTTCTTTCGGGTGCCCGTGTGGGCGAATCCCGCTTCAACCGTGTTAGTCGTTCCTCACGAGCTCGGCGTATGTGCCGTTGAGTGCGAGCAATTCGTCATGGGTGCCGCGCTCTACCACCTTGCCGTCGTCGAGCACGATGATTTCGTCGCAATCGCGTATTGTCGAGAGGCGGTGGGCCACCACGATGCAGGTGATATCGCGGTCGCGGATGCGCTTGATGACGGAAGCCTCGGTCTGGGCGTCGAGCGCGCTGGTGGCCTCGTCGAGCACGATGATCGTCGGGTCTTGCGCCAGCACGCGCGCAATCTCCAGACGCTGCAGCTGGCCACCGCTGAAGTTGCGGCCGCCGGGAAGGATGCGGCTGGAGTAGCCGCCTTCGCGCTGCGAGATGACGTCGTGGATGTCGGCGTCGCGGCAGGCCATGATGACCTCGTAATCTTCGATGGAATGGTCCCAGAGCTTCACGTTGTCGGAAACTGTGTCGTCGAAGGTCACGATATCCTGATCGACGACCGCGAACGACCCGCGGAGCACCGCATGCGGGACTTCCTTGAGGGGCGTGCCATCGAATTTGATCTCGCCCGCCCAGGGCTCATAGAGCCCCGAAACCAGCTTCGTGACGGTCGATTTGCCGCAGCCCGACCCGCCGACGAGGGCGACCCACTGGCCTGGTTCGAGATGCAGGTCGAAGTTTTCGATGAGGGGCGGCTCGAGCGGCGAATAGCCGAAAGTCAGACCCTCGATGTCCACGCGACCCCCGAGCTTCTCGCGGCCGAATTCCGAAACGGCCTCGGTCTCCTCTTCGGCTTCCAGCTCCTCGGGAACATCCGCCTCGTAGCGCATGACGTCTTCCACGCGCTCCATCTGGGTGCGCATTTCCTGAACGGTTTGGCCGAGTTCGATGAGCTGGTTGACGGGTGCCATGAACGCCCCCAGGAACCCCTGGAACGCGAGCAGCATGCCGGGGGTGAATAGCTGGTTCACGATGAGGTAAATGCCCAGCACGAGCACGATGATGTTCGTGAGGGTCCCCATGAACGCGGGCACTGCGCCCAGGTACTGGTTGAGCTTCGTCGTGCGAACGGCCGCTTCGTTGACTGCTGCCTGGTAGCCTGCCCACCGGCTGAAATACCCGTTTTCGGCGCCGGCGGCCTTGATGGTCTCGATCATCTCGACGCCGCTTACCGTGGTGGCATAGAGCTTGCCGTTCGATGCGGCGGCCGAGCGCGAGATGTTCACGCGTTTCTTCGAGATGTAACGGCCCAGTATCGTGTTGATGGCCACCGTCAGCAGGCCGATAAGCGTGAGCAGCACGCTGTATTGCAGCATGATGATGAGGTAGAACACGAGCATGACCCCGTTGACGATGACGGGGGCGAGCTGGCCGATGAGCTGGAAGGCGATGGTCTCGTTGGCGGATTGACGCTGTTGGAGGTCGCCGACCATGCGCTGGGCGTAGAAGCCGACGGGCAGATGCAGCAAGTGCCGCATGAACCGCGACGACGAGACGACGGCGATCTTGCCCTGGATGCGCATGAGGTACATGGCATTCAGAATCGATATGACGCCGCTGACGATGGCCAGCGCGAGCATGAGCCCGATGACGGGGACGAGCCAATCGGGGTTTTCCTGCGTGAGGATGCGGTCGGCGAACACCGAGCTCATCGAGGTGGAGACAACCGCGACGAGCGAGGTGATGGCCGCGGTGAGCATGACGAAGGCGATGGGCATGCCGAGCCCCTCGAGGCGATCGCGCGCGTACTTGAGGGTATTCGGCTTCGAGCCGCCTTCCTCGAAGGCGTCGGTCTTCTCGAAGACGAGCGTGACACCGGTGAATGAATCCTCGAATTCCGCCATCGGGACTTTTATTTGGCCACGCGCCGGGTCGTTGATGTAGGCGTATTTGCCCTTGAATCCGGTGAGCACGACGAAGTGGTTGAAATTCCAGAACAGGATGCACGGGAAGGTGACTTTCTCGCGCAGGGCCTTCGTCGAATAGGTCATGCCCTTGGCGGCAAGGCCGTAGCTGCGGGCTGCCTTCAGCACGTTAGAGGCTTTCGAGCCGTCACGCGAGACGCCGCAGTCGGCGCGCACCTGTTCGAGCGGCACCCAGCGGCCGTAGTACGCGAGAATCATGGTCAGGCAGGCGGCGCCGCATTCAAGCGCCTCCATCTGCATGACCTGGGGGACGTTTGCAATTCCTTTTGGCATGTTAGCGCTCCTGTTGTCCGAGGACGAGCGTTATCGGCGAAACCTGCTCGACGGTGATGTTCACGGTGAGCGGCACGTCGCTGATGGGCATTTCCGGTCCGTCCTGTTCGAGCGTGACGGCGTATGCCCAGTTGTCCTTGATGAGAATGCTCACGAGGTAATCGCTGGCCAACACCTGGTTGGCTTCTTCCCGCGAAGAGGGACGGGAGTCGACGCTGGTCACGTGGGCGGGCAGGTTGTCCACGAGCGCGGCATCGCCTACGTTCACCTTCTTGGCGGCATCCGCGTCGAGGTAGCACAGCGTCTTCGTGCCCGAAGCGACGCCCGTCGCGCTGACGGTTGTCGAAACCGAGCCGAGCACGCTCCAGCCGAGCAGGCCCAGCATGAACGCGATGCACACGAAGAGCACGACCCAAACCGCGAAGTTGGTGACGCGGATATGGCGGTCGAGGTCATCGGGGCTATGGAGTTTTTCGTTGGCGGTGCTCTCGAATGACGTTTTCGTGTTCGAGGCCATCAGTCGCCTCCTCTGCCTTTTGCGAGCGTAATTAACGTAACTTTATAGTATAGGGCATCGTCGTAACGATATTGTTTCAGCGTTGGGAGCCATGTGCTACAGTTCTCATTCGCGTTTCCCATTGCGGGGCGGCGGAAATGGACCGAGGAAAGGGGCGGCGACGTGGGTGCAAAGGCATTCGTTTTCGATATGGACGGGACCATCTTGCATACCCTGCCCGATCTGACGGTGGTCACGAACAAGGCGCTTGCCCAGATGGGTTATCCGTTGCGCACCGAGCACGAGGTGCTGACCTTCGTGGGCAACGGGGCCGCCCGGCTCGTGGGGCAGGCGTGCCCGTCCCAGGCGACCGACGAGGAGCGTCAACGCACGCTCGAGCTGTGGCAGCGCATCTACCTGGAGTGCGGCGATAACCTCACCGCGCCGTTTCCCGGCATCGTCGACGTATTGCGCGAGCTGCGTGCCCGCGGCGCGAAGACGGCAGTGCTCTCCAACAAATTCGACGCAGCGGTTCGCGAGCTTTCCGATCATTACTTTCCGGGTTTGTTCGACGTGTCGCGCGGCGAGATCCCGCCCATACCCCGCAAGCCCGACCCCACCGCCTTGCTTCAGGTGATACAAGAGCTTGGGGCGACGCCCGCCGACACGGTATACGTGGGCGACACGAGCGTCGACGCCGAGGTGGCGCGTAACGCCGGGACGAAAATCGTCGGGGTGTCGTGGGGCTATGACGAAGCGCTTCCCATGCCCATCGACGAGCTCGACGGCTACATTCACGACGCCCGTGAGCTTTTGACGTTTCTGTAGTAGCGGCTCGCGTGGTATTTGCGCTGCACAGAATGGAAATCTTGCGGTTCTAGCCCAGCGTCGTGGCATATCTGGTAGTTTGCGGCTACCGTAATGAAGATTGTTCGCCGACAGATACGGAGTTGAAACGCATGGCGCCACAGAATACCGGGGACACGGCCGCGCAGCATGACGGCAAACACGCCGCCGCGCCCAAACCCCTCACGAAGCGTGAGCAGCGCCGCGCTCAGAAGGCCGCACAGCGGGCGGCCGAGGATGCCGCCAAGCAGGCGAAGAAGGCGGCGAAAGCCGCAGACAAGGCCTCGCGCAAGGGTGGCGGAGTGGTCGCTCCCGCCGCATCGGCGACGGCCCCGATTGCCTCAAGTGCTTTGAAGGACCTTCCCTCCACGATGCCGGGCGAGCAGGCCGCGGGCGGGTATGTTCCCGTATCGACGGTCGGCGCCGATCAATACTCCCGCTACAACACCGAGCAGCTGCAGGTGCGCGCCCCGAAACGCAAGAAGAAGCGCGGTGGCGTGGTGGCTGCGATCCTCATCGTGCTGGCCATCGTCGCCGGCGCGGGTTTTGCCGGTGCCAACATCTACCTGAACAGCCTGAACCAGAACCTTGCGGGCGACGCCGAGACGGCCGAGGTCATCGAGGAGACCCTCACCCCGGTATCGGTCGGCGATGACCCGTTCTATATGCTGCTGCTGGGTTGCGACGACCGTGAAGGCGTGGACGGCGCCCGTTCCGACACCACGATCCTGGCGCGCATCGACCCGACGAAGAACAAGGTCACGCTGCTTTCCATTCCGCGCGACACGGCAATCAAGCTCGAGGGCCGCGGGCTGGATAAATTCAACGCAGCCTACACCTATGGCGGCACGGCTGGCACTATCGAGGCCACGAAGAAGCTGTGCGGAATCGAGATCGCGCATTACGCCGAGGTGCATTTCGAGGCGCTCATCGACATCATCGACTACATCGGCGGCGTCGACGTCGACGTGCCCATCGCCATCGACGATGTCGACGCGGGCGGCAAGGTCGATGCCGGCATGCAGCACCTCGACGGCGAGCATGCGATGATCTTCGCGCGTTCCCGTTCCTACCTTACCGGCGACTTCCAGCGCACCACGAGCCAGCGCCTGCTCATCGAGGCTGCGGTGCAAAAGGTGCTCGCGATGAACCCGACGGAGTATCCAGGCCTGCTGATGAAGGTTTCGGAATGCATGACCACCGACCTCTCGGTGCAGGAGCTGCTCGGCCTTGCGCAGGCATTCACCGACGAGCCCGAGATGAAGATGTATTCCGCGATGGTGCCGTCGACGACCGAAGATATCGACGGGGTGTCGTACGTCATCACCGACGAAGCGGCGTTTGCCGAGATGATGAAGCTCATCGACAGCGGCAAGAACCCGGCGAAGCTCAACTACGAGGATTCCACGGTGAAGAGCTCGAAGGAAGCCAAGAAGGAGGGCCTGGAGCTCATCATCAACTACGGCGACGATGCCGAGGGGAACCCCCAGTACGGGTATGAGGGCTCCGATTCGGAGTATGGGTACGACCCGTATGCCGAGGAAGGTTACGACGACGGCGGCGGCTACGACGACGGTAGCTACGATGATGGCGGCTACGAAGAGGACGACGAAGCCGAATACGAAGACTACGACGACGGGGAATACGTGGAATAGGCTTCGCGAACCTCACGCGACCGAACGTGGAGGATCCCGCACGCAGGAATGCGCGTGCGGGATCCTTTCATTATTGGGCCATGGTTTTCAGCAGGTGCCAGACGGCTTGCTTATCGGCGTCGGTTTCGAACATTGCGTTCAGGTGGTTGAACGCGCGAGCCTCTCGCCCGAAGAAACGGGCCTTGCGCTGAAGGGGGAACGGCTGTCGTGCGGCATCGGCGCAGGCCTGCGCCGCCGTGCCGTCGGCGGCCACGAGCGCGAGTGGGTCGAGGCTTTCCACGAGCGTGAACACGTCGTCGGGCGGCAGGTCGCGCACGTCTGCGAACGTGCAGGCGGCTTTCCCGAAACCGATGGCGTCGAAGCTTTTCTCCAGGGCGTTTTTAGCGGCTTCGCCCAAGGGCTCGGTGTACACGACCAGCACGATGCCCGAAGGGTTTCCCTCCACGCGTTCCGAAAACTCCTGCATCGCGGCGATGCGCGCAAATGCGTATATGTTGCTGTTCGTCGTCATACACCCATTGTATAAGCAGGTCCGAAAACTGTGCCGTCTCTTCGACTTTAATTTGTCCTTATTGTGCAGCTTGCCGTGCCGTTTTGGGGTTATGGGAAGATACTCGAACTGTTGATGCGAAAGAAGGTCTCATGTTTGGCATGAAGGAAAAACTCGCTCCCATCTGCGTTGCAGCCGCTGCAGCGTGCGTGCTGGCCCTGGCAGGTTGCGGAAGCAGCGACGGTATGACGGGCGGCGTGGCCGCCACGGTTAACGGAACCGATATCGCCGAAGATCAGGTGACGAACTACATCCAGGACCTGCGTTCCTCGCAGAACGTGTCGTCCGAGGAAGACTGGGCGAACTGGCTGAATTCGAGCGGGTATACGCCGGAATCGCTGCGTGAGGCGGTCATCAACATGTATGTGACGCAGGAGCTCGAGAA
>SUUF01000009.1:36265-37860 GCA_015062635.1 Coriobacteriaceae bacterium
CAGAAGGTGCTTGACGAGCTGAACAACGGTGCCGATTTCGCCGAGCTGGCCAAGGAATACTCGACCGATTCCGGCAGCGCGCAGAACGGCGGCGACGTGGGCTGGAGCGGCCTGAACTCCTTCGTCGACGCCTACAGCGATGCGCTTGACAAGCTGAAGGAAGGCGAAACCAGCGGTCTCGTGACCAGCGAGTATGGCATTCATATCATCCGCTGCACCGACATCTGGAACGCCCCCGACGAGATCAAGAAGCTCAGCGACGCCCCCGACGAGTTGGTCGACGTCGTGCGCACGCAGATGGCCGACCCGGCTGCCGAGCAGGCCGCATATAGCAAGTACATCGAGGATTTGCGCGAGAAGGCCGACATCCACGTCAACGACATGCCGAGCGACGTGCCGTACAACGTCGACCTGAGCAAGTACATCAGCTCGAGCTCTGACGATGAGGCCGGCGAGGGTGAAGACGATTCCGACGCGACCGACGAGGATGCCGAAGCCGAGGGCGAAGATGGCGAGGCCATCGAGCTGGAAGCTGATGACGCCGCCGATGGCGATGTCGAGGTCGAACTCGAGGAGGCTGATGACGCAGCGGACGACTCGTCCGAATCCTCCAGCAACTAAGTTCATGACGGCGGAACGAAAAGCATACGAAATCGACGCGGCCGCGCCCCTCATTCGATTGAGGGACGCGGTCGTCCGCCGTTCAGGGCGCGTTATCTTCTCGGTTGACGACCTTTCCATCAACCACGGTGAATCGATCGCGCTGCTCGGGCCGAACGGCGCGGGCAAGACCACGTTCCTCAAGCTCATCACACGCGAGATTCACCCGCTGCATCGCGAAGTGCCGCCGGTCGAGTTCTGCGGCGCCGCCCGTCCGCTGCTGTCGGAGGTGCGTTCGCGCTTGGGCATCGTGTCGGGCAGCATGCAGGACGAGATTTCCGTTCACCTGCCCGCGCTCGAGATTGTCGTAGGCGGCCTGTTCGGGACGCTCGGCCTTCCCAAACACATGAATCTGCAGGTGAGCGACGAGGCCTGGGAGGCGGGCCGGCAGGCTATGGCGCTGCTCGGCATCGCCGATTTGGCCGATCGCGACGTGCTGACGCTTTCGAGCGGCCAGGCGCGCCGCGTGCTCATCGCGCGTGCGATCGTGCATGACCCCGAGACCCTGGTGTTCGACGAGCCTTGCACCGGGCTCGACCCGCAGGGCATGTACTATGTGCGCCATAGCCTGCGTGAGCTGGTGCGCAGCGGAAAATCGCTGCTGCTGGTGACGCATTATCCCGAGGACGTGATTCCCGAGGTGAGCCGTCTGGTGATGATTAAAGATGGCGTGGTTTTCGCCGATGGACCCAAGGAGGAGCTCATGACGAGCGCCCAGATGTCGGCGCTTTTCGATGTTCCTATGGAGGTTCGGCAAGAACATGGGTATTACCAGCTTGTGAGTGAGTACTAGGTGTGCTATCCTACGTTCTCGCGTCGCCAATAGGCGACCGACTTCAGTGGAGAGGTGTCCGAGCCTGGCTGAAGGAGCACGATTGGAAATCGTGTATACGCCGAAAGCGTATCCGGGGTTCGAATCCCCGCCTCTCCGCCAC
>SUUF01000010.1:0-2209 GCA_015062635.1 Coriobacteriaceae bacterium
GAACTGCGTGGTCTTCAGGTTGTCGACGTCGCGGCTTCCGGTCCATCCGTTCACGATGGGAATCCAGTTGGCCTGGGTCGAAAGCGTGTCCTTGCCGCCCGAAAGCGCCTTCATGCCGAACGCGCCCACCTTCGAGGTGCCGATGCGGTACAGCGGCATGTGGCCCATCATCTGGGCTGCGCCCTTGTACACCGCGCGCTCGGCGGGCGAGTTGTAGCCGCCGGCGACGATGTTCTTGCGGTGCTCGTGCACGAGGTCGTGCAGCGGGATCTTGCTCGGGCATACGTCGTCGCAGGCTCCGCACAGCGTGCAGGCATACGGCAGCTGGCCGGCGGCCTCGTAGCCCTCGAGGGCCGTGGTGAGCACGATGCCCATCGGGCCTGGGTAGATGGAGCCGTAGCCATGGCCGGTGATGTGACGGTATACCGGGCAGGTGTTCAGGCAGGCGCCGCAGCGCATGCAGCGTGCCATTTCCGCAAACGGCGTGCCCAGCAGCTCGTGGCGGCCGTTGTCAACCAAGATGATGTGCGCTTCGCGCGGGCCGTCCGACTCGCCTTCGCGGCGCGGGCCCTTGTCGATGGTGAAGTAGCTCGTGATCTTCGCGCCGACGGCCGAGCGGGGCAGCAGTGACATCATCACGTCGAGCGTGGCCAGGTCGGGCACGATGCGGTCGATGCCCACCACGGCGATCTGGATCTCGGGAATCGAATCGACCATGCGGCCGTTGCCCTCGTTGCTCACGATGGTCAGGCTGCCGGTCTCGGCGACGGCGAAATTGCAGCCGCGCATGCCGATATCGGCGGAAAGGAACTCCTCGCGCAGGATCTGGCGCAGGAAGTGCGTGATCTCCTCGGGAACCTCGGTGCCCGTGTAGCCGCGCTTCTCGCGGAAAAGCTTCGCGATGGCCTTGCGGTCGAAATGCAGGGCCGGCACCACGATGTGGCTCGGCTTGTCGCCGGCGGTTTGGATGATGGCTTCGGCGCAGTCGGTCTCGATGCACTTCACGCCGATTTCCTCGAGGAGGTCGTTCACGCCGATTTCCTCGGTCATCATGCTCTTCGATTTCACGCAGGAAAGCGCGCCGGTGGCCTCGACGATGTCGAGCACGGCATGCAGCGCATCGATGTCGGTGGGGGCATAGTGCATCTGGTAGCCTGCCGCCTCGGCGTTCGTGGCGAATTCGCGCACATAGTAGTCGAGGTTCTCGGTTACGTGGTCGCGGATGGCCTTGCAGGCATCGCGGTAATCTTCCCACATGGGGAGCTGTTCGACGAGCAGCGAGCGCTTCGCATGGAAGGTGTTCTGGGCGGTTTCGATGGCGTTGTGCTTGAAGTCATCGGCCAGCGCCGCCTCGACGCGTTCTTGCAGGTTCTGCACGTTGTTGTAAATGATAGGCATAGCGCAGCACCCCCTAGCTGTTCAGAATCTCGGCGATGTGCATCACGCGGATGTCGCGCGAGACCTTGCCCTCGCTGCGCATGCGCGTCAGCGCACCCTTGATGTTCATCAGGCAGGCGATGTCGGCGCCGCACACCACGTCGGCGCCGCTGGCGTCGATGGTCTGCACCTTCTCGCGCACGATCTCGGTCGAGATCTCGGGTTCCTTCAAGCTGAAGGTCCCGCCGAAGCCGCAGCAGCGGTCGGCCTGCTCCATCACCACGTATTCCAGCCCATGCACGGCCTGAAGCAGTTGCAGCGGCGGTTCTTTCACGCCGAGCAGGCGGGTGAGGTGGCAGCTCTTGTGATAGGTCACCTTCGCGTCCAGGTGCGCCCCCACATCGGTCACGCCGAGCTTGTTGACGATGAAGTCGGTGAACTCCCAGCAGTTCTTGCGCATCCGCTCGAGGCGCGGGCCGTAATCGGGGTCGTCCGCCAAATAGTCGGGATATTCGTTCACGATGGCGTGCAGGCACGAACCGGAAAGCGACACGATGGTCTCGTAGCCGCTATAGGCGTCGATTACCTGCTTCATCATCGGGATGGTTTCCTTTTCATACCCGGAATTCAGGAACATCTGGCCGCAGCAGATCTGGTCTTTCGGCAACTCGATCGTGCATCCCAGGCGTTCCAGCACTTCCACGGCGGCGATGCCCACTTCGGGGTACATCATGTCCACCATGCAGCCGGGGAAGAAAGCGATTCTCATGTAAAAACGCCCCCTTTGTCGCATGCGTCTCCTTATAGGCCTGCGCCAAGCACAAACCTATTC
>SUUF01000010.1:2309-29286 GCA_015062635.1 Coriobacteriaceae bacterium
ACAAGCAAGTCGAGGCCCTCTTCGTGCACCGTGGCGTTCTTGCGTGCGAATCGCAGGAACAGCGGGCGCAGCAGCAGGAACGAGACGGCGGTGACGATGGCGAACGCCGCTATCTGCACGGTAAGCTCGAGGTTCATGACATAGCACACGATGGCCGCGAGCGCGCCGAGCGAGAAATGGAAGAAGATGCCGCGCAGCTGCACCATCTCGATGATGGCGAACAGGAAGAGGATGAAGCCCCAGATTCCCAGGACGAGGTTGAACGCGTTGTATTCCACGGCGTTCCCTTAGCCCCAGACGTGCAGCAGGTCGAGGATGACCATCGTGATGACGGCGGCGACGAGAATCTGGATGAGGTTTTGGGTATTCGGCGTGTATTTGGCCATGTGGGCTCCTTGGTTCGGTTGAGGCGAATCTGCGAAAGCATACCATAAGGAAACCCGGCGGCGGGTTCATTCCCAACGCCGGGTTGTGGAGATGCGGTTAGGTTTTCGCGATTCGCGCGCTTAGGCTTCGCTTTCGCGTTCGACCAGGCGGGTTGCGCCATACCGTTCGCGCAGCACCGGCTTCTCGATCTTGCCGGTTGGGTTGCGCGGCACGTCGTCGAAGATGATGCGGCGCGGACGCTTGTAGCGCGGCATGTCGAGGCAGAACTCGTTCACCTGCTCCTCGGTGAGTGTGTGGCCGGGCTTGACCTCGATGATGGCGGTGGCGATTTCGCCCAGGCGTGCATCGGGCAGACCGATGACGGCGACGTCCTTGATGTCGGGGTGCGCCCGCAGGAAGTCCTCGATTTGCACGGGGTAGATGTTCTCGCCGCCCGAGATGACGACGTCCTTCTTGCGGTCGACCAGGTAGATGAACCCGTCGGCGTCGACCTCGGCCATGTCGCCAGTGTACAGCCAGCCGTCCTTGAGCACCTCGTCGGTGGCTTCGGGGTTGTTGTAATAGCACGTCATCACGCCGCGGCCACGCACGCACAGCTCGCCGACCTCGCCGCTGCCGGGCGTTACGGGCGTGCCGTCATCGCCGCGCACTTCGGCTTGCCAGCCGTAGCCGGGGATGCCGATGGCGCCCACCTTGTGGATGTTCTCGACGCCCAGATGCACGCAGCCAGGGCCGATGGACTCAGAGAGCCCGTAGTTCGTGTCGTACGCGTGGTTCGGGAAGTAGGTCTTCCAGCGCTTGATGAGCGAGGGCGGCACCGGCTGCGCGCCGATGTGCATCAAGCGCCACTGGCTCAGGCGGTAATCGTCGAGGTTGACCTCGCCCGACTCGATGGCATCGAGGATATCCTGCGCCCACGGCACGAGCAGCCAGACGATCGTGCAGTTCTCTTCGGAAACCGTGCGAAGGATCCATTCGGGCTTCACGCCGCGCAGCAGCACGGCGCGGCTTCCGCTGCGCAGGCTGCCGAACCAGTGCATTTTCGCGCCGGTATGGTACAGCGGCGGAATGCACAGGAACACGTCATCGCGCGTCTGCCCATGGTGCGCATGCTCGGCCTCGGCCGAAGCCACGAGGCTTTCGTGGTTGTGCAGGATGGCCTTCGGGAAACCGGTCGTGCCCGAGCTGAAGTAGATGGCCGCGTCGTCGGTGTCCGAGAGCATCACGTCGGGCTCCTCGGCGGCGAAGTGCCGGATGCGCTCGTCGTAGCTGTCGGCGAACGACGGGCACTCGGCGCCCACGAAGTAGATGCGCTCGATGGCGGGAATCTTGTCGGCGATCTTCTCCATGCGGCTCGTGAATTCGGGCCCGAATATGAGCGACGTCGAGTCGGAGAGGTCGAGGCAGTACTTGATCTCGTCGGCATCATACCGGTAGTTCAGCGGCACGGCCACCGCCCCCGCCTTCAGCACGCCGAAGTAGATGGGCAGCCACTCAAGGCAGTTCATCAGCAGGATGGCCACCTTGTCGCCGCGCTTCACCCCCGCATCGATAAGCAGGTGGGCGAAACGGTTCGCCTGCTCGTTGAACACGCGCCAGGAAATCTGGCGGCGGTAGCGGTTCGCGGGGTTGGTCTCGACGAGTTCGAATTCCCGCCACGATACGCCGCGATTATCGCGGACGGCGGGGTTCACCTCGACGAGGGCCGTCTCGTCGCCGCGCACATATGCGTTGTGCGCGAGCATATCGGTAATGGGCATGCGCGCCCCTTTCTTCCGTTTACACGTAATTTACCCATACTACCAGTTCGTGCATGGCAATGCCATGATGCGCCCGGCACCGGGACGTGTCGCGCCCGAATGGTTGTGCGGCGCGAATGCGCGAAGCGCCCCGCGGCGATTCCGCGAATGCTTCGCGCGTCTGCATGCGTTGGCGTTACAATGGTGATGAGCCCGATATATCAGCGAGTCCGGTGGGTAAGGAGTCGATCATGATCTATCAGAATGTTCTCGTTCCCTACGATAAATCGAGCCATGCCCAGCACGCCCTGCAGACGGCGTTGAAGCTCGTGTCCGACGACCCCGCGGCCATCGTGAACGTGCTCTATGTGGCGGAAGCGCCCGAAACGCACGATGCCGCCTCCGATTTCGCGGCCCGCATGGTGGGCATGCAGACAGCGGTGGCTCAAGCCGGGCACGAGATGGAGCGCGAGTTCCGCGATCGCCGCAAGCACGAGATCAGCGAGGCCATCGCGCAGACCGTGGCCGATTGCCCGAACGAGGTGGTGGTGCAGGTCGCGACCGGTCGTCCGCATCATGCCATCCTCAATTACGCCTACGACCACGAGTGCGACCTCATCGTCATGGGATGCCGGGGCCTGAACGCGCTGCAGGGCATGATCGGCAGCGTAAGCTATGCCGTCTTGCGCTCGTCCGAGGTTCCCGTGTTTGTCGTGAAATAGCCAAATCGGCACCGCTGTTTGCCTGCGCGCGGGCGCACGGCAATTTCCTGCGGCCAATGCCCATTTCGCACGTTTCATTTTGCGTGTTTAGGTAGATAATATGATCATCGGATAACAGAGAGGTGGATACTATGTTCAAGAACATCATGGTCGCATTCGACGGTTCCGAACTGGCCGAGAAGGCCCTGAAGATGGGCGAGGAAATCGCAGTCCAGAACGGCGCCACCCTGCATGTGTTCCATACCAATATCATTGCGGCATCGCTGTCGAATCAGGCTGCGAATTCCCCCGCACTCCAGGATATGCTCAACGTCGCCGGCAACAAGGTGCGCGACAAGGCGCAGGAGATGCTGAAGGATTCCGGCTGCACTTACCAGATCATCGTGCAGAACCATCCTGCGGCCCCGCGTCCCATCATCGATTATTCCGAGCGCAACAACATCGACCTCATCATCATGGGCAGCCGCGGACTCGGCACGATGAAGCAATACTTCGGCTCCGTCGCGCATTCCGTCCTGAATGTCACGCGCATCCCCACGCTCATCATCAAGGAATAAAAGCGCAAGCCGATATACGTGCGATAGGCATGAGGCGCCCTCCGGGGCGCCTTCTTTATATATGTGAAGAGTCGATAATTTCGGAATAGCCTTCTGACCAGGTAATTCATGAATTCATCACGTTTGGGCGATATACTATCCAGATATTGAGGGGAGTTGGCATGAGCTATCAAATCGAAGACTACGTCCTGAAGGGCGCCGATGTGTATCGTATTGTGGGAGTCGAGGAGCGAGCCCTCGGCGGTCTGCCGCCCGAAAATTATTTCGTCCTGGATGTAGCGTACCCCTCGAAGCACAAGCAGGGCATGTCGTACATTCCCGTTTCGAAGGCCGACATGAGCATTCGCCCCGTCCCGTCCGAGGGCGACATCAATGCGCTATTCGACGCGAACGAGCCGGGCGAGCTCGAGTGGGTCGACAACCGCAACAAGCGCATCAACGAGGCTCGCGGCATCATCTCGTCAGGCGATTTGCGCCAGATCGTGCGCCTGGTGCGCATTTACCGCAAGCGGTCTGCCGATGTTCCCGACAAGGAGCTTTCGACGAAAGACCGCGAGATGGAAGGGCGGTGCTTCGATTTGCTCTCGCACGTGATGGCCGCATCCTGCGACCTTTCCGCCGAGCGCTCGAGCCAGCTGGTCGACCAATTGCTCTAGGACAAGGCGCCTGTCGCGCCGTACCGCAAGAACCCGTTTCGTGGCGTCCGCCTCTCCTCTGGGCGGACGCCTTTTTCGTGGGCGTAATCCCGCAATTGCCGTCCGCTTGCATTCGGACTGCAAATGGGTTTCTTTCAAAATCATAGTGCGAGCCGATAATGAACGGTTGAACCGCTATAATGTGGCGAAACAGGTTGCAGTGCCTGTTGCTGAGCAAACAATGAGAGAGGAATGTTTCATGAGCGTTTATCAGGATGCTTACTACCTGCCCGAATTCACGTATGAGTACAACAAGCTCAACGTCGAGGTTCGCGGCCCCATTCATGTCGTCGCTTTCAACGACGCTGCCAACCTGAATGCCATGTCCTACGAGCAGATGGCTGAGTTCAACGACTACCTGAAGAAGGTCCGCATGGACCCGGATTGCCGCGCCATCGTCCTCACCGGCGAGGGCCGCGCCTTCTGCGCCGGCTTCAACCTGAACGACCTCAACCTCGAGCCGCCGGTAGAGGAGGGCATGGGCCGTGCTCAGCGCGACTACTACATCATGCAGACCATCTGCTCCGACCAGGCTGTGAACATGCGCGCCTGCCCGCAGGTCATCATCGGCGCCCTGAAGGGCTTCGCCATCGGCGGCGGCCTCTCGCTGTCCTGCGCGTGCGATATGCGCGTCCTCGGCGAGTCCTACAGCATGCAGGCCGGCTACCTGAACATCGGCCTCACCGGCACCGACATGTCCGGTTCTTACTATCTGCCCCGCATCGTCGGATACGCCCGCGCTGCCGAGGCGCTCATGACCGCTCGCCGCATCAAGGCTGAGGAGCTCGTGGCTTGGGGCTTCGGCAACAAGCTCGTCGCCGACGACGACGTCGTCGAAGAGGCCGTGAAGATGGCCGAGATGTGCTGCAAGAACTCCGCCCCGATGGGCCTGCGCCTCACCAAGTCGAGCCTGCAGTCCAGCCTCGACAACAGCTTCGACGCCCAGATCCAGATGGAGAACCGCAACCAGGTTCTGGCTTCCCAGACCGACGACGCTCGCCGCGGCGTTGTGAAGATGAACCCGAAGATGCGCGAGGACGTCAAGGCGCATCCCGAGAACTACGCGTTCCGCAACCTGTAAGAAGAGTTGCTACCGAGGTAGGAATACGATGCGCGGCTGCTTTGGTGGCCGCGCATTTTTTGCGGGCTGGTTGCTGCTGGCCCTGTGGCACAATCCTGCGTCCGCCAGGCCAACGGATATCGACCGGCGGCCGCGTTAAAGGAGAATCAAACGATGGATGAACATCTGATTGAAGGCATTCTGCATCACTTCCATGGGCTTTCGGGCTTCGATAGCATGCGCTGCGTCGCCATCGAGCCGGGCCGCGTGGTGATGAAGACGAAGGCACATCGCGGCCTCGAGAACATTTACGGCAACGTGCATGGCGGTTCCATCATGACGCTCGTCGACATGACGGCCAGCGCGGCCGGCTTCTCGCTGGGCAAGCACGTCATCACGCTGTCGTCGAACACGAACTTCGTACGTGCGCTGCCCACCAATAACGAGGACATCAAGGTCGTCGCAGAGGTCGTGCACAACGGCAAGAGCACGATGATCGTCGAGACGAAGATCTACAACCCGGGGGGGAAGGTGGCCGTGCGCAACACCACCACGATGTACATCCCCAAGCTGGTCGAGCCCGACGAGCCCATCCTGAAGGCGCCTGCCGCCTACGATGCCGACTTCCGGAGCGAGGGCGAGTAAGGGCGTTTCCGCTTGCCGTGGTAGGGAAATGTGAAGGGTGCTTCACGTGTTGCCCCCCAAGTTTTGAAAATTGCCCGGTAAATAGTTCATTACCGGGCCAATAACCGGGTGAATTAAAGCTTTTAACCGTGCATTCGGTAGACGAAAACGCCGTTTTGGGTGATAATCCATCCGATTAAGCAGTGATTCGGCGTAAGCCGAGAGGATACTTATGGGAAAGGAGACCAACTCAATGACCACCACTGATCATCTGAATGGTTACGGCCCCCTTGCTGGTATCAAGATCGTCGAGCTCTGCACCTACGTCGCCGGCCCCGCAACTGTGCGCGTGCTGTCCGATATGGGCGCCGAGGTCATCAAGATCGAGCCGCCTTTTGGCGACGCCCAGCGCGTTCAGGGCCCGTGCTTTGGCTGCGGCCAGACCGAGACCGAGGACCCTACCTACGATCTCAACAACACCAACAAGAACTGGCTGTGCCTGAACACCAAGCACCCCGAAGGCCTCGAGGCCATGAAGAAGCTCATCGCCGAGGCTGACGTCTTCGTTACCAACACCCGTTCCAAGTCCCTCGTGAAGATGGGCCTCGACTATGAGACCCTGCATGAGGAGTTCCCGGGCCTCATCTGGGCTCAGATGCGCGGCTACGGCGAGTTTGGCGTCGAGAAGGACAGTCCGGGCTATGACGCCGTCTGCTGGGCTGCCCGTGGTGGCGTTGCCGGCACCTTCCCGGAGCGCAACACCTCCCCGGCCATTCCGCCGCAAGCTTTCGGCGACTACAACTGCGCCGTCATGCTGGCTGCCGGCATCCTGGGTGCTATCGTCAACAAGCTGCGCACCGGCAAGGGCGACAAGGTTACCGTGAACCTGTACCACGGCGCCCTGTGGGCTGGTGGCATCGGCATCTGCGCCACGCAGTTCGGCTCCCCGTATCCGAAGAGCCGCAAGAGCGTGCCGTCGCCGTTCAACAACACCTACAAGACCAAGGATGACAAGTGGATTTACATTTGCCAGCCGAACCACAACAAGTACTACAACGAGATGATGGAGATCATCGGCCGCGAGGATATGAAGGATAATCCGCGCTTCTGCCGCATGGAGGACATCCAGCCCTACACCCATCATGAGCTCGTTGAGGTTCTCGACGCCGGCTTCGCGCAGAAGACCTTCGATGAGTGGGATCCGATCCTGCGCGAGCATCAGGTGCCGTTCCAGACCGTGTTCGACTACAAGGACATCGTCGCCGACGACGAGGCCTACGACAACGACGGCCTGCGCACCGTGCATTATGACGCCTTCGGCGATCGTGCCACGACCACTATCCCGATCCGCTTCGACAGCTTCGGTGATCCGCCGATGATCCTTTCCAAGCCCATCGGCTACCACACCGCCGAGTACATGGAGAAGCTTGGCTACTCCGCCGAGGACATCAAGCGCCTCGAGGACGAGGGTGCCATCAAGTGCTGGCATGGCCAGGAGGTCCCGGACAAGATCTTCAAGTCCCGCCGCCAGGAAGCCGGCGAGGCCCCCTGCGTCTGGGAGCAGTAAAACCCCAGAACATAACCAAGAAAGAAGGGAGCCAGCCGGCTCCCTTCTTCTTTTCCGCAACCCGCAGATGCCGTTGCGGCCACCCTCCAGCGTCATTCCGAGCCGAAGGCGAGAAATCTCCCTCGTCGATACTACGTGTCGGTGAGGCGTCTCGGGTCCGGTCGGGCCGGGTGCGGCGGAGGGCTGCTGGGCAGCACCCCCGCAGGGCGGCAAAGCGGATCCCGCGAGGCGATAAGGGCCGTGCGCCCGGAAAGGGCCCCAAGCTGCGCCGCCGCCCCATCTCGAACCCCCTCCAGTGAGTGTCGTCCGGCAACCACGCCCACGTGGCATTTTCTCGCCAGCGACAACGAAGCCTACGTTAAACGTCCCAGGCCCTGTTGGGTGGCGTGAGGCGGGGCTGCTGGGCAGCACCCCCGCAGGGCGGCAAAGCGAATCCCGTAAGGCGATAAGGGCCGTGCGCCCGAGGAGGCTGCCCAGCAGCCCCGCCGCACGCCACCCAACAGGGCCCCAAAAACGCTTACGAAAGCTTCTCCAAAAGCTCGTACATGTCACGTCCCAGTTGCCGGGCGAACATGAACGCCACTTCGTCGTCTTCAATCCGGCGCCACTTCACGCGTCCATCCTCGTAGCCCTTGAACATCGATCCCAACGGGTAGTTCGCGCGCACTTCGCCTTCGGGCCGCGGTTGCACGAGCAGAATCTCGTGAATCTGGAACCAGCGCTGCAGCGCCGACACCGCTTCCTCGCCGCCGCAATTGGAGAGGCCGGTGGTGGCGATGAGGCCTCCGACCTTGCCCTTCAGGGCATTCGCCGTCATATGCAGCGGGCGGGTGCGGTCCATGAAGCATTTCATGCGCGCCGATACGTTCGCGAAATAGTTCGGCGATGCCAGGATGATGCCATCGGCGGCCTTCATTTTCTCGTAGAGCTCCTGCATGTCGTCTTGCACCGTGCATTCGGGCTTGCCCAGGCAGCGGTTGCAGCCGATGCAGTAGTCGATGTTGCATTTCGAAAGCTCGATGAGCTCGGTTTCGCAACCCTTGGCGCGCAGCTCTTCCAGGGCGGCCTCGATGAGCGATGCGGTTCCCTTGCCAGCGCGATGGCTGCCGTTGATGGCGACGATTTTCATGGGGTCTCCTTCGTTTCGGCCCGATGGGCGGGCATCTCCTGCTTGCATTATCGGGTGTTGCGTTTCCGTTCGATAGGGACCTTTCTGAAATAGACCCCCTATATTGCAAAACTGTGGAATAAATACGTTGCTAAATGCCGACTCAGCGCATCCAAAGTAAGGATGATTGACGAATTGGTTCCCCAATTAGGGTATTCTGTATATTGTTGCGCGACACGCGTCGAAGGAGGTGGCTTCGATGAATATCGACCTGACGGACCAACAGCTCGACATGATTCAATCGATGCGCGAATACGGCGAATCGACGTTCGTGCTCGAGAACGTTCGCCAATGGCGCGAGGATCAAGGCCTGCCCGACGACGTCGTGCAAGAATTCGCGCGACGCTACTTCGCGCTTCCGGCAAGCACCAATGGTGGCAGCGCCTTCTCGCAGAGCCTGCTCAACCAAGCGCTCATCATCGAGGAGCTCTCGCGTTGCGCCGGCTGCACGCTCCCGTTCCAGAACGACTTGTTCGAGCTGCACATCATGGCAGGGTTTGCGAGCGATAACGACTTTTCCGCCGTCATCGACGATTTCCGTCGCACTGGTCGCGTGATGTTCTCGTTGGCGGTATCCGAGCCGCAGGCGGGTTCCGACACGCAGAACATGAAGACCAGCGTGCGCACGCAAGATGGCCGGCTCGTGTTGAACGGCGTGAAGACCTTTGTGAACAACGGCGAGTACGCACCCAATATCTTGGTTGCGGCCATTGACGAGGATGCTCCCGATGACGTGCGGCATCCCGCGCTTTCATTTTGGTTCATCCCGCGTAACCTGCGGGGAATCAAGGCGTACCCCATCAACAAGATCGGGCAGTCGATGCTCCCGTTTGCGACGGTCGCCTTCGAAGAGGTGGAACTGAAACCCGAGTATCGACTGACCGGCCCGAACGCGACGGCTGGCTTCCCGCACCTGTTCTCGCTGCTCGAGCGGGGGCGCATCTTCACCTGCGCTTCGTCGCTCGGCATGGCGCAGGCTGCGATGGAAGACGCTGTGCGCTATGCGAACGAGCGCATTGCATTCGGCACGCCCATCGGCGAGTTCCAGCAAATCGAGCAGATGCTCACCGACATGGAGATTCGCCTGTGGAACATGCGCAACCTGCTGTATTCGGCGGCTATGAAATCCGATGAGGACGCTTCCGATAAACGGCTGGCCATCGCCCTGATGAAGCGCTACATTCCCGAGGCGGCCACGCAGGTGGCAAGCGATGCGATGCAGATTCTGGGCGGCATCGGCTACACCGAGCGCGAACGCGTGAGCCATATCTGGCGCGATTGCCGCGGCAACCAGCTCGCCGAGGGCACCGACCAGATCATGGTCTATATCGCCGCGCCCCTCATCCGGAAGAAGTACGGCGCCTAGCGAATCGCTGCGCCTGGCGCAAAAGAAAAGGGAGCCGGTCGGCTCCCTTTTCTCGTTTCTGCCACCGTGTGCTATTCCGGCGCATTCGTAGCATCGGTTTTGGGAATCGCCCGAAGCTGCTCGAAGCATCCCTTCACGTCACGGTAGAGCGACAAGCCCTGCTCGTTTCCGAGGGTGCCGCGCAGGTAGTTGTAGAAGCGGGCTTTCGTCTCGCACTTCTCGATGCCGGCGATAATCGCATCGACCTGGTTCGCGGGCGGGACGCTTTCCATGTGTTGCGCCAGGGCCTTCTCGATTTCCTGGCGGTAAGAATACGTGCCCGCCTGGTTGGCTTTCGCCGCTGGCTTGCGGCGACGGCGGCGCGACGATTTCGCGGGCTGTGCGGTCGGAGCGGTTCCTTGAGGCATGGCCTGCTGTTCCGGTTGAACGGCCGGGGCGGTAACCGCAACCTGCTGATCCGGCTGCGCGGCCGGGGCGGCAGTCGCAACAGGCTGCTCCTGTTGTGGGGCCGGGGCGGGCTCTATCGTGCGCTGCTCCTGTTGCGGGGCCGGAGCCGCTGCCTCGGGGGTTTCCGCCGGCGCGGGTTTGCCCTTCCGGCGTGCGCCGCGCGTCTCGCGCGCCTGCGGTTGGCCGGCGTCCTTCGGTTGCGGCAAGCGTTTTGCCGAACGCGAACGACGCGGACTCGGCAGCTTCTTCGGCTCGAGCGTCGCGCCCGAAATCGTCTCGCGACGGTACACATGCTCCATGCCGCGTACCTTCGCCATGCGAATCGCGAAGTCGAACCCGGTGTCTTTGCTGATGATGAAGTAGTCGCGCTTCTTCTTCATGTTCATGAACATCAACGCGACCAGCTGGAAGTCGAGCGCGTCGTGCTTGCCGGTGGCGACCTTGATGAACTCGACTTTCGCCGGGCTGTTCATCACGTTTTGCACCTGCTCGAGCTTCAGGGCGCTGTCCTTGCTGCCGTACAGCACGGTCACCCGGTCGCCTTTCGCAAGATCCGCGACGCCGTCGAGACCGGCGCCCCGCACGTTTTCGAAGTCGATGAAATACGAGGCGGGACGCCTCTTCTCCCGTTCTTTCTTAGCCATCTGCCATTCCTTCCCCTGTTTGCTCAGACGCGATAGCGGTTTCGATATCGCAGGCAAAAACCGGGCGGCCGAAGCCGCCCAATGCACGTTGCCTGCTCAGTTAAACGCAACAGCCTATTTGTTGCCCATCATCTTCTGCGTGAGGATGCGCTCCATGTTCTCGTGCACGATGCCGATGTTCTCGACGTACACATAGATCTCGAAGCCGCTCTTGCAGCGGAACACGCACTCGCGGCACGGGTTGTCGTGGCAATAGCCGAATGCGTCCTCATCGGCATAAGCGAAGGTGAGCGGCGACTTCTTGTCGGGCGTGATGTACTTCGTCTGGTGCCCGGTGAAGGTCTTGATGCATACCCAGCGCGGCACGCACCCTTCTTCCTTCACTTCCCAGTGGATGCGCATCGCGTTCGAGTTCACGCCGCCGAGCGTTTCGTGCTCGAGCTCGATGCGGTCGCGCACGTCGTCCCATTCCACCTGGGGCACCGGCTGCATGGGCTCGCCGCAGCAGCTGATGACACCGGTGGGCGGTTCGAGCGGCAGCACCGCGATGCGGTCGCGGCCCTTGCCTGGGTTCTCGATGGGCGTGGCACTATCCTCCTGCAAGAAGACGCGCCCGCAATACTCGCAGCGCAGGAACGTGAGCGGCGTCTCGATGACACGCGGCTTCCACGTGGCTTTGGTGCGGGTGGGGCCGATATAGTCGTCGTACTTCGGCTTTTGGGTGCGGTTCTTCAAATCGAGGTTCATTGCTGTCTCCTGTGATAATTGCGTTGACGTGTGTGTATGTTAGCAGAACAAGCAAAAGGCCGGGGGCAAGCCCGGCCGTAGATGCGTGTGGGATGAGCCAAAAGGCTCACGTTAGAGGTTGCGGCGCATCTGCGCCTGCTTGATCTCGGCCTCGAGCGAGCTGTGGATGATGTTGTTGAACGGGTACACGTTGCTCACGAGCTCGCGGTTGCCCGGCTGGTCGATCTTGCGGATGAAGTAGTACAGCCACGCGCAGGTATAGAACTCGGCGAGGAACTCGATGTTCTCTTCCGGCAGGTAGCGGTTCGCCAATATGATGTTGATGTCTTTCACCATGGCCGGCAGGTACAGGTCGTACAGGTAGTTGCGCAGCGATTGCGGGCCGTTTTCGAGCAGCGCCTGATGGTAGAACTTGCGCCGTCCCTCGAGTACCTTCGCGAAGCAGTCGTAGAACGCGGCATGGTTCAACGAGCGTACGCCGCTCTTCTTCGTTATATAGAAGGGGAATTGCGTCTTCGCGTCGTCGGTGGGCTCTTCGTACACCAGCATCGACTCGGGGAACTTCTCTTTCAGGATGGCGCCCATGTCATAGCGGAAGATCCACATGATGAGGCTGTTCTTGTCGTCGAAGTGGTAGTAGAACGTTTTCCGGTTCTTGCCCGTCATGTTCACGATGTCGGAAATCGACACCTTCTGGATAGACGATTGATCGCACAAGTCTATGAAAGTCTTGGCGATGAGGTACTTTGTATCAAACGAGTTCATGGCGCGCTCCCACTGCGAGAAGATGTCCATGGGCGGCTTGCCGTTGCTACGAAATGAGCGTTCTGTCGCAATCTCATCACGCGAGCGCAGGCGGGCTGCCCCCTAGTATGTGATAACTCGATGTAGAACAGTATATATGAAATCCGGCAAATATGGTCAGATAGGAATGATTGTCCAACAAATAAAACCGATATCTTGTGGCCATTGTACGGAAATACCGCAGAATACTGGGCAAATAGCGACCATATCTAAGAATTTGGCCGGACGTTTTTATTCAGGCACCAAATAAAAGACTAGCCATTACAAAAAATTCCCCTATAATAACGACATAAAGCGGAGTCAGACCGCGTGATGAAGTTTTGTGCTTCACCGCATCGGGCGCTCCACTAAGTCGTCTCTTTTAGAGAAAGGAAAGACATGGCGCACAAGATGAATCCGAACGCCAAGCTCACCGAGGAGCAGTTTGCGGAGTTTCTGGAGAGGCTGAAGAACCTCGCCGAGGGTCCGTGGGAGGAGATGCAGAAGGAGGCCGAGGTCACCAACGTCTTCCCCGAGGAGTTCTACAAGATCAACATCGAGAACGATGTTTATCGTCTGGCTCTCCCCTCTGAGTACGGCGGATGGGATCTCTCCGAGCTCGAGATCCTCATGTGCCAGGAGCAGTTCTCCCGTGGCCCCGGTGGCATGCGTATGCACACCCACTACTCCGCTGACCTGAACTGGCGTATCCTCGACGACTTCGGCAAGCCGGAAGTCAAGGCCGAGTACATGGACAAGTTCCAGGACCGCAGCTTCTTCACCTGCTTCGCCCTCACCGAGAAGACCGGCGGCACCGGTGCTGACCTGCACACCACCGCTGTCAAGGACGAGAATGGTGACTACATCATCAACGGCGAGAAGTGGCTCATCTCCCACACCGACTGCTGCCACGCCGCTTACGTCATCGCTGTGACCGATCCTGAGGCCACCGGCGACGAGCGCCTGTCCGCCTTCATGGTTCCCTGCGACACCCCGGGCTACGAGATCGTCCCGATGCCGCACATGATGGGCTGCCGTGGCTCCGGCCACACCGGCCTCAAGTTCACCGACATGCACCTCGACAAGAAGTTCCTGCTCGGTGAAGAGGGCCAGGGCATGGAAGTTGCTATGCACTCCCTCGACATCTCCCGCGTCCACATCGCCGCTTCCAACCTCGGCATGTCCCAGAAGATGCTGGAGATCACCCTCGACCGTGCTGCTGACCGCGTGACCTTCGGCAAGCCGATCATCCAGCGCCAGGCTATCAAGATGAAGCTCGCTGAGATGCAGATGATGATCCATGGCCTCCGCTGCATGGTTTATGACTGGGCTAAGGACTATGACATCGACCCGAACGGCAAGTACATCGCCGAGAAGGCTTCCTGCTGCAAGCTGTTCTCCATCGAGACCGTCAAGCTGGTCTCCGACCAGATGCTCGAGATCTTCGGTGGCATCGGCTACTTCGAGGACTGCGAGTACGGTCCGGTCGAGCGCCTCTATCGTGACTGCCGCGCCATGTGGCTCGAAGAGGGCACCCCGACGGTCCAGCGCATCACCATCGCCCGTCACCTGGTCAAGAACCATGGCCAGCTCGAGTACAACACCCAGGGCTAAATTGGTTGCTGCATAACTTCTTAGGTGAAGTTGAGAGCGCCCCTTCGGGGGCGCTCTTTTCGTATGTGCTCGGTTTTCTGTTGTGTCATGTAAACTATGCAGACGGACTGGTTCGACGGCGAAAAGAGGTTTCATATGGTGAAGTGGGGCGTGCTGGGCACGGCGGCAATCCTGGACAAGAACACCGCGAAGGCAATGCAGGCTGCTGAGAATTGCGAGCTCCTCGCGATTGCGGGGCGCAACCCTCAGAAGGTCGATGCCTTCAAGGAGAAGCACGGTTTCCAGAAGGCCTATTACCGCTTCGATGAGCTGCTCGCCGACCCCGAAGTGCAGGCGGTTTATATCCCGCTGCCGAATGCCATGCATGCGGAATGGACCATCCGTGCGTTGAATGCCGGCAAGCACGTGCTGTGCGAGAAGCCGCTGGCGCCGAGCGTGGCGGATGCTGAAGCGATGTTTGCCGCAGCCCGCGCAAACGGGGTCTATCTGATGGAGGCCTTCGCTTACCAGCATAGCCCGTTTATCCAGGCGCTGTGCGACGAGATCGCGGCGGGAACGATTGGCGACGTGCTATACGTGGAGGCGCAGCTCGTGTCATCCGATTCCGATGTGAGCGACCCGCGTATGCGCCGCGAGACCTTGGGTGGGGCGATGTACGACTTGGGCGTGTATCCGGCGAGCTTCGTGCAGCGCATCATGGGGGAGGAACCACAGGACGTGCATGCGCTCGCCACGTTCACCGACCAGAACGTCGACTTTCATACGACGGCTTATCTCGAGTATGCGAATGGCGCCCGGGCGACCATCGTCTGTGGCATGGACCTCGTGCGCGAACCGTGGACAGCAATCGACTTCTTTCGCATCTACGGCACGAAGGGCAGCATCGAACCCGTGCGTTTCGCATTCAACGCGATGGGTCCGCTTGTCTACAAGATTCGCACCTTCGATGGCAGCCTGAAGGAAAAGCGCGTGGTGGAGACACCCAACAACTACCAGCTGGAAATCGAGCAGCTCGGTCGGTGCATCGAGCAGGGGGAGACCCCCGCAGTGAGCGAGGCGTTCTCGATGTCCCACGTTCGCACCGTCGAGCGCATCTTGCAGGCGATTGGGTACTAAGCCGCATCACGCAGGCAAGGAGGGGTCATGGCGAAGGGTGCCGACTGGACGATTCACGAGACGGGGAAGATGGGCATTCCGCGGTTCGACCTTGCAGGGAAAGTCGCCATCATCACGGGCGCGGGCAGCGCTGCCGGCATCGGGTTTGCGGTGGCGCGCACGTATGCGGCGTATGGCGCGAAGCTCGTGTTGGCCGACATTACCGAAGGGCCGCTGCAAGAACGCGCGGCCGAGATTCGCGAAGAAACGGCCAATGCCCAGGTGGTGGCGGTGTGCTGCGATGTGAACGATGCGGCAAGTCGTGAGAACCTGGTGAACACCGCGCTCGAGACCTTCGGGCAGATAGACATCCTCGTGAACATCGCGGGAGTGGCTGACAAGAACAACAGCCTGGCCGTCGATCTCGATGAGGACACATGGGATTTCGTGGTGGATATCGACCTGAAAGCCGTGTTCTTCCTGTCGCAGCTCGTCGCGAAACACATGATTCAACGGCAGCGTGGCAACATCATCAACCTGGGTTCGTTCACGGCGAGCATCGCCTCGACGCGGCTGATGCCCTACATGGCTGCAAAGGCCGGTGTGGTGCAGATGACCCGCGGCATGGCCCTGGAGTGGGGCCGTTACAACGTCCGTGTGAACTGCATTTGCCCGGGGTATGTGATGTCGGACATGACCCGTGACGCGCTTGCAACACCGGGCGGCTACGAGGCCATCACCCGCGGCGTTCCCTATAACCGCAAGGTATCCGATCCGATGGATATTGCCGCTGCGGCGCTGTTCCTGGCATGCGATGCCTCCGACATGGTGGATGGCCATGCCCTGTACGTGGACGGCGGCAGGAGCGTGGAGTAGGCATCTGGTTGCGGCAGTTCGTTAAGACGCGCAGTTTCGCCAATTGAGCATCTAGGCGATGTTTCCCGACTGCCGTAATGGGCAGAAGCGCGTGCTGAACGTGGGTACCATTCCCACCATTCAATATGATTTCCTCCCCGATGTGCTTCGCGGCTATTGGGATAAGCTCGGCTACGATCGCACGGTGCACATTACCGTTGAGTTCACCAACTCCTTGATCAAAGGCTTGAAGGAGCAGTCATATGACGTGGTGTTCTGCTCTCGCGTGCCCGAAGAGGGAAGCATCACCTTCATTCCCGTGGTCACGAAGACGCTGGTGGCAGTTGTGCCCAAGGACGGTACATATAAGAATCTCGAACGGCTCTCGCTTCCGCAGCTTGCGAGCATCCCCTTCGCCACGTACCGCGAGACCGCGCCCATCGGGCGGGAGGTGCGTGCGCTGTTGAACTCGAGCGGTGTCAAGCTCGAGCCCGCAATCGGCTTCGACGATGAGTTCTCGCTTGCAGGCAATGTCGCCGCGAACGGCGATATGGTGGGCCTGATGCTCGACACCTTCGAGACAGGTCCGTTCAAGGACGAGGTGAACGTGATTCCCATCGAGGGTGTCGCTGCCGATTGGCACCCGATATGCATAGCGTTCGATTCACGACTCATAAAGAGCGCGGAACTGGAGACCCTTATTCAGAGCGCCCGCGAGAAAGCGCAGGTGAGGTGAGGAATGGGATGCCCAGGTTCCGTGCCGGGGAGCCCCCACGGGCCATCGCCCTAACAAAAAGGTAGGTATTCCTGGTCTGAACCGCCGCGAATACCATGTCGTGGTAGGGTTGCAGATATAGCGTGCACGGTTTAAATCGCGAGATACGACTGACAGGAGCGCCATGAAAGCGATTGTCATAGAAGAGCCCGGCGGTCCGGAGAAGCTGCTCTACCGCGAAGTCCCCACGCCGCAGGTTAAACCCGGCTGGACGCTCGTACATGTGCGCGGGTTTGGCATCAACCATTCCGAGGTGTTTACGCGTCAGGGGCTTTCGCCAAGCGTGCAATTCCCGCGCATTCTGGGAATTGAATGCGTGGGCGTGGTGGCGCAGACCACCGACCCCGAACGCTTGCCCGTAGGACAGAAGTGCGTTTCGTTGATGGGGGAGATGGGGCGTGCGTTCGATGGCGGGTATGCGGAATACTGCCTGCTGCCCAACGACCAGGTTTATCCCGTGCATACCGAATTGCCCTGGGTGGTGCTGGCGGCTCTTCCCGAAACCTACTTCACGGCATTCGGGTCGATGGAGAACCTGCGGCTGGAAGATGGTTGCAGCGTGCTCGTGCGCGGTGCAACGAGCGGCGTGGGGGTTGCCTTCCTGAGGTTGGTGAAAGCCCGTTTCCCGCGCATGCGCGTCGTGGGATCCACTCGCACGGCGGGCAAGGGCCAGATGCTGTTGGACTCTGGTTTCGATGCGTTCGCGGTGGATGAAGGGGGCGAGCTTCAAACGGAAGAATCCTTCGACCGCGCGTTCGAGCTCATAGGTCCAGCGACGTTGAAGGACACCTGCCGGCATGTTTGCGAAGGCGGAATCGTATGCAGTACCGGGCAGCTGGGCGGCAAGTGGTATATGGATGGATTCGATCCGATTTTCGACTTGCCGGCAAACGGATACCTGACGAGCTTCTATTCGAACAACGTGGATGGTAACCGCTTGGATGAGATGCTTTCGTATGTGGCGCGCTATCACGTGGACGCGGCACCCGAGCGCGTGTTCTCGCTGGATCAGGTGCCGGATGCGCATCGCTACCTGGCAGATGCGAAGAGTTTCGGCAAGGTGGTCGTGTTGAATGATTGAGTTTCAGCGCGTAAGCAAGACCTATCCCGATGGCACAGTGGCTGTCGAGGATTTCAGCCTGGTGGCGCCGAGCCGGCAGACCACGGTGCTCGTGGGCACGAGCGGTTCCGGCAAGACCACGGTGCTGCGCATGGTGAACCGCATGGTGGAGCCCACGACGGGGCATGTGCTTTGGGATGGCGTCGACGTTGCGACCATGAACCCGGTGAAACTGCGCCGTTCCATCGGGTACGTGCTGCAGGAAGGCGGCCTGTTCCCCCATTGGACGGTGCTCGACAACATCGCCACGGTGCCCCGCCTGGAGGGGGCGACCCGGCAGGATTCCGCGCGCCGCGCGTCGGAGCTGTTGGAGATGGTGGGGCTGGACGCTTCGATGGGCAGCCGGTATCCCGCCCAACTTTCCGGTGGGCAGCGTCAGCGCGTGGGCGTGGCCCGGGCGCTTGCGAACGATCCGCTGCTGCTGCTGATGGATGAGCCTTTCGGCGCGCTCGACCCGCTGGTGCGCCGCGACTTGCACGTGCAGGTGAAGCGCATCCGCGAGGCGCTGGGAACCACGATCATCATGGTGACCCACGATATGCACGAGGCCATGACCTTGGGCCACCAGGTGGTGGTGATGCAAACAGGAGGACGCATCGTGCAGACGGGTGCGCCCGAGGAACTTTTGAGCAGCCCTGCCACCGACTTCGTTGCCGATTTGATTAACGTGAGCAAGCTGTGAATTGGGTTTCGCAGAATATGGACCTTGCCCTCGGGTTGCTGTTGACGCACCTTTCGCTCGCGGTTCCCGCCATCGTGTTGGCGGTGCTGGTAGCCGTGCCTTTGGGGTGGCTTGCCCATCGCAAACGCCGGGTGCGTGGCCCGTTGCTCACGGGGGTTGGGCTCCTGTATGCCGTTCCCTCGCTCGCGCTGTTCATCCTGGTGCCCAGCCTGTTCGGCTTCAGCATCCGCAGCAGTGCGAACATCATCATCGTGCTGGCCATTTACGGGGTCGCCATCCTGGTGCGTACCTGCGCCGATGCCTTCGATGCGGTGCCGGCCGACGTGCGCCAGGCGGCAGATGCGCTCGGCTATTCCACCTGGAAGCGGTTTTGGTCGGTCGATCTGCCGCTTTCGGTACCCGTCACCATGGCGGGCGTTCGCGTGGTGGTGGTTTCCACGGTCTCGCTCGTCACTGTGGGCTCGGTCATCGGCGTGCAGAGCCTGGGCACCTTGTTCACGGACGGCTTCCAGCGGGGCATCATTCCCGAAGTACTCACCGGCCTGGTTTTGACGGTGCTGCTTGCCGTGGCGATGGATGTCCTCTGCGTGCTGATCGAGCGCGCACTCACGCCCTGGAATAGGAGGCGCGCATGATTACGTCTGCCTTCGCGTGGATAGCCGATGCCGCCAACTGGGGTGGAGACGCCGGCATTTGGATGCGCCTGCTGCAGCATCTTGGCGTGACGGGTTTGGTGGTGCTGGCGGCAGCCGTGGTTGCGGTGCCGGCGGGCATCGCCATCGGGCACACCGGGAAGGGAAGGGCGCTCGTCACCTTCACGAGCGGCGCGGCCCGGGCGCTTCCCACCCTGGGCTTGCTCACGTTGTTCGCTCTTGCTTTGGGCATCGGCTTGGCGGCTCCGTTTTGGGCGCTCGTGATACTGGCGTTTCCGCCGCTGCTGGCCGCCGCCTATTCGGGAGTCGAATCAGCCGACAAGGTGACCGTGGATGCTTCCCGCGCCATCGGCATGACGGGAATGCAGGTGCTTCGCCATGTGGAATTGCCCGCGGCGTTTCCCATCCTGGTGGGCGGCTTGCGCTCGACCGTGTTGCAGGTGGCGTCCACGGCGACGCTCGCCGCCTATACGGCCGATATCGGGCTCGGCCGGTTCCTGTTCGTGGGCATGAAGACCAACCACTACGAGGTGATGATTGGCGGTGCCCTGCTCGTGGTGGTGCTGACGCTGGTCCTGGATGTCGTCCTAGCGCTTTGCCAGAAAGCGGTTGAGCGGAGAGCCGGCTGAGCAAGACCCGATAGCAGCCATTGCGTCTCTTAGAGCCGCTCGATTGCCTCGAAAGGGCATTCCTCGAAGCAATGGCCGCAGTGCAGGCAATGCTCGGGCTGGATGCGGTAGATATCGCCTTCTTCGATGCAATGTTGGGGGCAGCCTTCGGCGCAAGTGCCGCATGCGGTGCAGTCTTCCGTGATGACGAAGCCCCGCTCGCGTGCTGGCTCATCGCCAAAGGGTACGCGCTCGCGGTAAATGGGTTCTTGCCCCAAGTCGAAGAACTCCATCTGCCCGCTGTCGATGCAGAAGGCGTCCAGGATATAGCGGGAGTCGCCGGGATACACGTTGTTCATGGAAGGGTTTTCCGCGAAGATGCGGTCGATCCAGGCCTTCTGGTCGGCCACTCTGCGAACGGGTCCGGATAAGCGGACGGTTTGCCAGCTCGCATTCAGCCCCGCGATGGCCACGCGGCCGGTTCGTACGAGCTGTTCGTGGAAATCCTTGCCCCGCGATGTGCAGAAGTACAGAGAGCCGTTTTCGACGACCATCACATCGATGATGCGCGCTTGGGGAAACCCGTTTTCGTCGACGGTGGCGAACGTGCAGTCGCGGACATCGCGGAGCAGTTGCAGGCAATCCTGGGCTTTCATGGCTTGTCCCCTTTCCGCGCTATCCTTCACGCACGATTGCTTGATATGCCGTTCCCCATTCGGCCATGGCCTGAATCATCGGCCGCATGGATTCTCCCAGTTCGGAAAGCCGATACTCAACGTGGCGGGGGAGCTCGGGGTATTCGGTGCGCACGATGATCCCGTCGTCGGCCATTTGCCGAAGCGCCTCGATGAGGCTCTTTTCGGATATTCCCTCGATGGAGTCGCGGAGTTCGCCGAACCGGTGGGGATGGTCAAGCAGCCTCTGGATGATGAATATCTTCCATTTGCTGCCGATGACCCGCAAGGTGGTGGCCACCGGGCAATCGGGCAGTTCTTCTTTCGTGAGCATAACCCCTCCTACTGTTGTCATCTCATCGTCAATGATGCCATGGAATTCCGGCGAAGCGAATCCTTACCTTTTGGTAGGTATACCCCCATGCAGGAAGCTCAGGTAAGATAAAGGCTATCGTACGCTAAAGCGAAACCCTTCCGAGTGGAGCATGAATATGAAGAAACCGATGTTGATAACGATGGTTGCGCTGGCGATGGCGCTCGCGTTCGCCCTTGCCGGATGCGGAGGCAGTGGTGGTTCGGCCGATGGCGCCGATGGGGCCGGCGCCCAGAAGCTCGTCGTGGGAAGCCAGGATTTCTACGAGAACGAGATCGTCGCCGAGGCGTATGCCCAGGCGCTCGAGGCGAAGGGTTATGCGGTGGAGCGCAGCTTCCGTATTGGCCAGCGCGAGGTCTACATGCCCGAAATCGAAGCCGGCAACGTCGATGTGTTCCCCGAATATACGGGCAACCTATTGCAGTATTACGACCAGGACACCACGGCCACCGAAAGCCAGGATGTCTACGATGCTCTGGCCGGGGCGCTGCCCGAAGGACTACGCGTGCTGAAGCAGGCGGAGGCAACCGATGCCGATTCCTATGTGGTGACGAAGGCCTTTGCCGACGAACATAACGTGAAGAGCATCGCCGATTTGGCCGGCATCGACAACCTGGTGCTTGCAGGCAATTCCGAGCTCGAGACGCGCCCCTATGGCCCCAAGGGTCTGAAGAGCGTCTATGGTGTCGAGGTCTCGCAGTTCAAGCCGGTCGAGGATTCCGGCGGCCCGCTCACCGTGAAGGCGCTGCGTGACGGCGACGCTTCCTTCGTCGACCTGTATTCCTCGTCTCCGGTGCTTGCCGAAGGCGACCTCGTGGTGCTTGACGACCCGAAGGGCCTGTTCCTGGCCTCGCACATCGTGCCCGTGGTTTCCGCGAACGTGGATGACGAGGCCGCGGCAGCGATCGACGCCGTGAACGCCGCGCTCTCGCCCGAAGAGCTCATCGCGATGAACAGCGAGTCAGTGAACGATGAGCGCCCCGCTGCTGACATCGCCAAGGACTTCCTCACCCGCGCCGGCATCTTGTAGCACATACATTTGGTTCTGGCGGGGCACGGAAGCTTTCCACGTCCCGATTCCGAACGGGCGGGCGAGGGCTGCCCGCATGCTTACAAAAGCGCTCCGGATGGCGAGCATCCGGAGCGCTTTTCGTCTGCCGTTATCGACTCGGCGACGCAAAAGCGAAAAAAGAATTGATGATAAATCCGTTTTGCCAAAACGCGGAAATCATCAATTGGACGCCCTTCTGGGCAGCTTCGATACTCGAGTCAGATCAGCCGACCGATTCGACTACCGAAACCCGAACCCACGAAGGAGGGAACGCAATGGCCAAGATCACCGATGCCGAGTTCAAGGCGTACCTGAAGGAGATTCGCGAGTTCATCGAGAGCGACGAGATCGAGGAGATGCAGAGGGAGTGCGAGGTGACCAACGTCTTCCCGCAGCGCTTCTTCAACCTGTGCAACGAGCACCAGCTCTTCCGCATCTCGCTGCCCGAGGAGTACGGCGGGTGGGGGCTCAGCGAGCACCAGATCCTGCAGGTGCAGGAGGAGTTCTCCCGCGGCCCCGGCGGCATGCGCATGTTCATCCACTTCGCCCAGGACCTGAACTGGCGCCCGCTCTACGACTTCGGCTCCGAAGAGCTCAAGGCCGAGCTCATGCTACAGTCACATGGATTCGCTCAACCTCGCCCAGCTGGCGGACATTCCCTTTACGACATATCGGGAATCTGCGCCGATTGGCCGCGAGATGCGTGCGCTGCTGGATTCAAGCGGTCTGAAACTCGAACCGGTCATCGCATTCGATGACGAGTTCTCGCTTGCATGCTATGTGGTCGCAAGTGGGGATGTCGTGGGCTTGATGTTGAACACGTTCGAAATCGGCCCGTTCAAAGAAGATGTGAAGGTGTTGCCGGTGGAAGGGTTCGGTGACGACTGGCATCCGATTTGCATGGCCTACGATTCGCGGCTGATTCAAAGCGAGCCGCTTCAGGTTTTAATCGAGTCCGTGAAGGAGCTGTCTGAGGTATAAACGCGGAAATCGAAGGGCCCGGGCGGGAATGTTGAAAAGCTTTGTTTGATCGAGTTTGAATACGGTCATATTGAGCGAATTGACCGTATAATGCTTTGCGGACGGGCTTCTGAACGACGAAACCCGCGCTGTCGACGCATGGGACGATAAACAAATCCTTAAAGCGACAATATCGTGATTTTATGAAGCCATAGATGGCTATAATTGAAACATCATAAACCTATAGGGATAGGCTTTTCGGAGGGGCTGGTTAGGATGATCACCGACCTGTTGATCGATGAAGGGCGCAAGGCCGAGTATTACCGCAAGGGCTACTGGGACGAGAAGACGCTCAACGATATGTGGGACGCGACGGTCGCACGTTTCGGCGACTGCGAATATGTGAGCGACGACCGTGGTCAGCGCTTCACGTACAAGGAGGTCGATGACAAGGCATCCCGCCTGGCCTCCTGGTTCAAGGAAATCGGCATCGAGAATGGCGACGTCATTTCCTGGCAGGTTCCCATTTGGGCCGACTTCACGTATGTGTACGTGGCCGCCCTGAAGGTGGGCGCCGTCATGCACCCGCTGCCGCGCAACTTCAATGAAGAGGACCTGACCTACGTGATGAACGTGGTCGAGTCGAAGGCGTTCATCACGCCGACCTTCTATTGGAAGACCGACTACGAGCAGCAGATGAAGAACTTCATCGACCGCGTGCCGAGCATCAAGGGCGTTGCCCTGATGGACAAGGACGCGCCGGTGAAGGACACCTCGTACAAGTCGGTTGCCCAGATTATCGAGACGTACGAGCCCTTGACCGAAAAACCCGAGAGCAAGGCCGATGAGGTTGCATGCATCCTCTCGACGTCGGGCACGACGGGCAAGCCGAAGCAGGTGCTGCTCACGCACAACAACCTGAAGTTCTCGGAGCGCGTGTACGTGCAGGGCGTGCAGCGCACCAAGGCCGATGTCATGATCATGATGTCGCCGCTCAACCATGCCACGGGCTTCTTCCATGGCCTGCTGTCGAACATGATGATGGGCGCGCGCGTGGTACTGCAGGAGCATTTCGAGCCCGCGCATGCTGTCGAGCTCATCAACCGCGAGGGCGTTACCTGGAGCCATGGCGCCACGCCGTTCGTGTACGACCTGCTGAACTACATGGAGGAGACGGGCAACGAGGTTCCGTCGCTCTCGATTTTCATCTGCGGTGGCGCACCGGTGCCGCCGGCGATGATTCGCCGTTGCTGGGACCACCTGTTCCTGTTGTCCGAGTCGTATGGCTCCACCGAGAGCTGCCCACACATCTACGTTCCGCCGCACCATGTGGTGTCGTGGAACGGCGAGTGGAGCGGCATCCCGTGCGAGGGCATCGAGGTGCGTGTGGTCGACCCCGACCACAACGAGGTGCATCGTCGCGAACAGGGCGAGGAATGCAGCCGCGGGCCGCATCAGTTCGTGGGCTACCTGAACAACCCCGAGGCCAACGCCAAGAGCCTCGATGCCGACGGCTGGTTCTACTCCGGCGACCTGTGCTTCATGGACGAGTTCGGCCGCATCCGCATCAACGGCCGCATGAAGGAGATCATCATCCGCGGTGGCGAGAACATTTCCGCTGTGGAGATCGATAACAACGTGAAGGAATTCGAGGGCATCAAGGACTGCGCGACCGTCGGCATGCCCGACCGCCGTTTGGGCGAGCGCATCTGCACCTTCGTCGTTCCCGAGGACGGCCAGAAGTGCCCGACCATGGAGGAAATCCAGAAGTTCCTCGACAGCAAGGGCGTGCAGAAGCGCAATTGGCCCGAGCGCATCGAGGCCATCGACGAGATTCCGTACACGCTTTCCGGCAAGGTCAAGCGCTACATCCTGGCCAAGGAGATCAAGGAGCGCCTGAAGGACGAGGCGAACGAGCGTCGCTTCATCTAATGTCGCACGATAAGCGCCCCGCACCCGCGGGGCGTTTTTTCTATTGCGGTACGGGCCACGGGTTCCGCTTCCGCGCCTAAGGGAGGAATCATGCCGAACCAGTCGATTCGCGAGATGCTGATGGGGCTCACAAAGGAGCAGCTCGTCGAGATTATCGAGATGCATTCGAAGAGCTGCATCGCGCTCGACGGCGTATGGTTCCAATCTATCGAGCGGGAAGAGGGCATGGACGCCGCCATGCGACACGACGCGAATGCATGGGAGCGTTTCACCGTGACCGAGGCCAAGCGCATCAAGGCGTTCTTGGGGCTGGGTGAGCATCCCGGCCTCGATGGGCTCGAGAAAGCGCTGTGCTACCGGTTCTACGCCAATTTGAACGAGCATGAGTTCGAGCGCGAGGGCAACCGCCTCGTATATACGATGCGCAAATGCCGTGTGCAGGCTGCCCGCGAACGCAAGGGCATGCCGTTTCATCCCTGCAAGTCGGTGGGCATTTTGGAATACGGCGGCTTTGGCAGCGCCATCGACGACCGCATTACGTGCCGGTGCCTGAGCTGCTACCCCGACGTGACCGACGAGACCTGCTGCTGTAAATGGGAATACACGCTTGCCGAATAGCGGCGGCGTGATGGATTGCGTCCATTCGCGGCGTTATTTTTGCAAGTGGGGATTACGCGAAAGCGACTCATTTGTCATACCAGGTCATATGGCAAAAACAAGCATTCATTTGAACAATTCTTGAGGTCTATTTGAGCTCTTTCTGAGAAACCTCGGAACTTTTTCTGAGGTCGCCTGCACTACGCTTCTCGAATGGATGTTTTGCTGATTCATACGGAAGCTCAACGAGCATGGTTTAAAGCGGCGGTTGCGGGAGAGCCGATGCCGGTACCTGCGCGCTTGACGTGCGTCCCTACGAACTCGTCGGACGATATGAAGCGCTTGCGGGACGCGTGCGGGCCACGACCCACTTCCGTTGAGCCGCTGCATATACTGGTGCCGCATGCCGAACAGCGTCGTAACGTGCCAGGTGTGTGTTGTCACGTGTGGGACAACAGGCTTCCACCCGGTTCGGTTGCCCGTGCATCATCTGGGGTTCTGGTTGCCACGCCCGAGTTCCTCTATTTGCTTGCCGCCCGGAGGTCCTCCTTCCTTTCTCTGGTCGAATTCGGGTACGAGCTCTGTGCGCTTTTCACCGTGCGTAATGACGAGGGGCGATATCAAGAACTTGAACGTTCGATCACGACAGCCGAAAAGATACGCGCCTACCTTGAAACATGCGAAGGCTTGCCGGGCGCGCGCAAGGCGCGCGCAGCGATTCCCTGGGTGCTCGACCGGTCGCGTTCGCCGCGCGAAACGAAATTTGCGATTTCGATGACGCTTCCGCGCTTCCGCGGTGGCCAGGCGGTACGAAACGTTTCGCTGAATACGCAGATTCCGCTTACGGCGCTCGAGCGGAAAGCGGCGGGAAAATCGCACTACGAGCTCGATTTATGCGTTCCCGGCCCCGATGATGCGCATCCGTATGTCGGCGCCGAGTACTACGGGAAGGAGGAGCACGCCGGCGAGCTGCGTGGCTTACGCGATATTCGCCGTGAAAGCATCCTTGCCTCGAAGGGCATTTCCATCCATGGCGTGACGAAAGAGCAGGCGACAAACGTGATGGAGCTGGAGCGCTTGGCGAAGGTGTTGACGGTTTCGCAAGGAGAGCGCTGGCGCAAGCCCACCGCGGCCCAAGAGAAAGCCATGAGAGAGCTGATACGCTCGCTGTATTTCCATGGCTCGAACGATATGCGCCGCCCATGAAGGTCTGTGCACGAATCGTAGGACTCTATGTTAAACCACCGTTGACACGGGATGCGCGCGACCCCAGTGTCCTGAGCGTAGGCGCGAAGCGCCGGAGCCGAAGGATCTCCTCGGCGCTTGCCGCAGGTGGGGTTGCGGCCGTTCCACACCAGCTGGGGGACCCTTCGACTGCGCCGCCTTTGGCGGCTCCGCTCAGGATGACATTGAAGGCGAACACTAGCCTCCGAGCGCATGTCAACGGTGGTTTAACATAGAGTCGTGGGGGCTAACGCCAAA
>SUUF01000010.1:29386-37821 GCA_015062635.1 Coriobacteriaceae bacterium
CGCTTGCAAACGGCACTCCATTGTCCTATAGTACCTATCCAATTACGCAAGATGTGAAAGCGAGATTGCACGACAGATGTCTAACTTGCAAGCACAGAGCCTCGAAATGCGCGAAGCGCCGCGCTTGGCCGTGCTTTCTTCCCTTGCCGACAACCTGGCCCTCGGCCTGCTGCTTATTTAGGCGCACCTGCGGTAACACGCGGGTCGGCGCCTTATAAATTCCCCAGCCCTAATTCGCTTGCGTGTGGTCGGCTGCCGCGCAAAAGCACCCAAGCATCCATCCAAACCCATAAGTTCGCATGCCGTGGCATGCGGTGAAGAGAATGAGGCCTTCATGAGAGAGATACGCATCAGCGACGAGACGATGAAGAAAGCGAGCGCGTCCAAGGAACTCGCGCTCACCTTCAAGGAGAAGCTCGAATTGGCAAAGCTGCTCGATAACCTGGGTGTTTCGGTTATCGAGGTCGAGGGCATCGAAAAGCCCAAAGCCGACGCGCTGCGCATCAAGTCCATCGCATCCCTCGTGAAGAACTGCGTGGTCGCCGTGCCGGTCAAATTCGACGGCAGCGACGTCGAGGCTGTGTGGGCGGCGCTTTCCGAGGCGAAGCATCCGCGCCTGCAGGTGCAGGTAGCCACGAGCCCGGCGGTGATGGAGTACGTGCATCGCACCAAGGCCAATGCCATGGTGACCGCGGTGGCGAATACCGTGAAGGCCTGCAAGGCGTTCACCGACGACGTCGAGTTCATCGCCGACGACGCCACCCGCACCGACGGCGCCTATCTGCGCGAGATCATCACCGCCGCCATCGAAGCGGGCGCGACGACCGTCACGGTGTGCGACGATGCCGGCAAGATGCTTCCCGGCGAGGTTGCCGAATTCGTACGCGCGCTGCGCGCCGATGTGCCGCAGCTGAAGGAAAGCGTGACGTTGGGCATTTCGTGCAGCAACGACCTGTTCATGAGCGTGTCGAGCTCGGTGGCGGCCGTTACCGAGGGCGCGGGCGAAGTGAAGGCCACTTCGTATCCGCTTGGTGTTGTCGCCCTCGAGAAGATCGTCAAGGTCATCGCCGACAAGGGCGATTCCTGTCACGCTACCTGCTCGGTGCATACCGCGGCCATCAAGCGCACGATCGCGCAGGTCGAGCGCATTTGCGAACAGGGGCTCGCGAAGAACTCCATGCTGAATGCCGGCTTCGGCGGTGACGAGGACATCATCCTCACGGTCCATGACGACGAGGCGGCTGTGGCCGAATCGGTGGCCAAGCTCGGCTATGACCTCGCCGAGGATGACCTCGCGCTCGTGTACGAGGCCTTCCTGCGCATCGCGTCCAAGAAGGAAAGCGTCGGAGGCCGCGAGCTCGATTCCATCATCGCGAGCACGGCGCTGCAGGTGCCGCCCACCTACACGCTCGAGCGCTATGTCATCAACTCGGGCAACGTCATCAAGGCCACGGCCATCATCTGCATCGACAAGAATGGCGAGAAGATCGAGAAGGTCGCCGTGGGCGATGGTCCCATCGACGCCGCCTTCGCCGCGGTCGAGGCGATCACCGGCAAGCGGTATGAGCTGGATGACTGGAAGATGCAGTCGGTCACCGAGGGCCAGGAAGCCATGGGCGAGGCCATCGTGAAGATCATGAACGACGGCAAGGTCTATTCCGGCCGCGGCATCTCGACCGACATCGTCGGCTCGAGCATCCGCGCCTACCTGAACGCGCTGAACAAGATCGTGTATGAGGAGGAGAACTAATGAGGCTCTCGTTTTCCACTCGCGGCTGGTATTCCTATGACTGGAATGAGCTGGCCGATACCGCTGCTGAAATGGGTTTTTCGGGCATTGAGGCCTACGACATGCTCGGCCACGAAAAGCTGATGGATAAGGGCGGCCCCTTCCACAAGTACAACACGCGCGCCACGGCCCGCGAGCTGAAGGACAAGGGGCTCAGCATTCCGGTGTTCGATACCGCCATCGACATTTCCACTGGTGGCGATTCGGCGAAGGACACCAAGACGCTCATCCGCATCGCTGCCGAGATGCAGGTGCCCTATGTGTGCGTGAAGGTGCAATACGGCGACGAGGAAGCCGCCCGCACCGCGCTTGACGAGCTCATTCCCTATGCCGCCGACCACGATGTGTGCATCCTCATCGAGACGAGCGGCATCTATGCCGACACCGCACGCCTGACCGAGCTGCTCGACAGCTACGCGAGCGATTTCCTGGCCGCGCTGTGGGACGTGCATCACCCGTACCGCGACTGCGGCGAGGTTCCCGCCACGACCATCGAGCATCTGGGCGCCTATGTGAAGCACGTGCACATGCGCGATTCCGACGATGACGGCACCTACAACCTGGTGGGCGAGGGCACGCTGCCCATCGCCGACTTCATCCTCGCGTTGTCGTCCATCGACTATGACGGCTTCATCTCGCTGGAATGGAAGCCCGAGTGGATGGAAGACCTCACCGACATGGAGATCATCCTGCCGCACTTCGTGAACTATATGCGCCGCTTCCGCAACACGCGCGGCGAGAAGCGCTCGCTCTACCGCAACCATGACGGTTCCGGTCAGTACCTGTGGAAGCGCAACGAGCTCATCGACCTCACCTTCCCGCAGGTGCTCGACCGCATCGTCGAAGTGTTCCCCGACCAGTACGCCTTCCGTTACACCACGCTCGACTACACGCGCACCTACGAGGAGTTCCGTGAAGATGTCGACAACTTCGCCCGCGCGCTCGTCTCGATGGGCGTGAAGGCCGGCACGAAGGTGGCCATTTGGGCGACGAACGTTCCCGCGTGGTACATCACGTTCTGGGCGACCACGAAAATCGGCGCCGTGCTGGTGACCGTGAACACCTCGTACAAGATCTACGAGCTGGAGTATCTGCTGCGCCAGTCCGATACGCACACGCTGGTGATGATCGACCAGGCGCTCGATACCGATTACGCCGAGATCATCAACGAGCTGTGCCCCGAGATTGCGCAGAACACGCCCGGCAAGCCGCTGCACTGCAAGAAGCTCCCGTTCCTGCGCAACGTCGTGACGGTGGGCTACAAGATGCCCGGCTGCCTGACGTTCGACGAGATGTTCGACCGCGCCGACAGCGTGCCGCTCGAGACCATCCAGCGCATGGCCGCCGAGGTGCGTCCCGACGATGTGTGCAACATGCAGTACACCTCGGGCACCACGGGCTTCCCGAAGGGCGTCATGCTCACGCACCGCAACGTCGTGAACGATGGCAAGTGCATCGGCGACCGCATGGGCCTTTCCACGGCCGACCGCATGATGATTCAGGTGCCGATGTTCCACTGCTTCGGCATGGTGCTCTCGATGACCTCATCGGTAACCCACGGCACCACGATGTGCCCTATCCCGTATTTCAACGCGAAGGCGTCGCTTTCGTGCGTCACGCAGGAGCGCATCACCTGTTTCAACGGCGTCCCCACGATGTTCATCGCGATGTTCAATCACGAGGATTACCGCAAGACCGACTTCAGCCATATGCGCACGGGCATCATGGCCGGCGCCGGATGTCCGCCCGATTTGATGAAGCGCGCCGCGCAGCCCGACGAGATGAACATGACGGGCATCGTGAGCGTGTATGGCCAGACCGAGAGCGCGCCGGGCTCGACGATGTCGGCTTGGACCGATGACCTGGCCCTGCGCACCGAGACCGTGGGTTATGCATTCCCCTACATCCAGTGCAAGGTCATCGACCCCGAGACGGGCGAGGAAGTGCCCGATGGCGTGGACGGCGAGTTCTGCAGCCGCGGTTACAACACGATGAAGGGCTACTACAAGATGCCCATCGCGACGGCGAACACGGTGGACGAAGACGAATGGCTGCATTCCGGCGACCTCGCGCGCCGCAATCCCGATGGCACGTTCGTCATCACGGGCCGCCTGAAGGACATGATCATCCGCGGTGGCGAGAACATCTACCCGAAAGAGATCGAGGAGTTCATCTACACGCACCCGAAGGTGCAGGATGTTCAGGTTATCGGCGTGCCCGACAAGAAGTGGGGCGAAGAGGCCATGGCGTGCATCATTCCCCGAGAAGGGCAAACCATCGAGGAATCCGAGATGCGCGAGTACATCAAGTCGCACATGGCGCGTCATAAGGTTCCGCGCTACATCCGCTTTGTCGATTCGTTCCCGCTGAACGCCGCCGGCAAGGTGCTGAAGTACAAGATGCGCGAAGAGGCCGTCGAGTTCCTGGGCCTGCAAGACCTGGTAGCCAAGAAGTAGCAAGGCGAATTGACGTCCGGCCACCGGGATCGGTGGCCGGACTTGCTTCCCGGGCCTTCGCGAGAAGGCGAAACCGCCGGCCATGGCTTTGGGCACATCTTTTGCCTGACGCGTGGGCGGCACGCGGGCCCTGGTCGGTGCATGCGGCGAAACCCCGTGCGCCCATCTGCCCGGACCGCCATCGCGAGCTGCAAGAGGGGTGCCGGCACGCCCGATCGCCCGTGCGATTTCATCACTTTATGTGCATGGAGTACCTACGCCGGTTGGGCTTTGAAATGGCGTTATAATGCAACATCGCATTGAAGTGCAGGAGAAGGAAACAGCATGAGCAATTACGTAACCGTCGACGGTAACGAAGCTTGCGCGAACACTGCGTACGAGTTCACCGAGATCGCGGCAATTTACCCCATCAGCCCCTCGAGCCCGATGGCAGGGCATACCGATACGTGGAGCGCGCAGGGGCGCTTGAACATGTTCGGGCAGCGCGTGCGCCTTACCGAGATGCAATCCGAGGCCGGCGCCATCGGCGCCATCCACGGGTCGCTCGAAGCGGGCACCCTCAGCACGAGCTTCACCTCGAGCCAGGGCCTGATGCTGATGATTCCCACGATGTACCGCATCGCGGGCGAGCGCCTTCCCGGCGTGCTGCATGTGGCGAGCCGTACGGTTGGCACGCATGCGCTCTCCATCTTCGGCGACCATTCCGACGTGATGGCGTGCCGCGACACGGGCTTCGCGCTGCTGTCGAGCGGTAGCGTGCAAGAGGCGGCCGACCTTGCCGCCGTCGCGCATCTGTCGGCCATCAAGGCCTCCATCCCGTTCCTGCATTTCTTCGACGGTTACCGCACCTCGCACGAGCTCTCGCGCATCGACAAGCCCGATACGGCCGCGCTTGCGAAGCTCGTCGATCGGGATGCGCTCGACCGTTTCCGCGCGCACGCGCTGAACCCCGAGCATCCCGAGATGCGCGCCATGGTGCAAAACGGCGACGTCTTCTTCCAGATTCGCGAGGCGAACAACACGGCGTACGATGAGCTTCCCCAGATGGTGGAGGACATCATGGCCGAAGTCGGCGCGGTGACGGGCCGCACGTACCACGTGTTCGACTACTACGGTGCGCCCGATGCCACCGATGTCGTGATGGCCATGGGCAGCGTGTCTGGCACCATCCAGGAAGCTTGTGATTACCTGAATGCGAAGGCCGAACGCGAAGGAAGCGACCGTCGTTTCGGATTCGTGCAGGTGCACCTGTTCCGCCCGTTCTCCACGAAGCTGCTGCTGGCGGCGCTTCCCGAAACCGTTGCGCGTATCGCGGTGCTCGACCGCTGCAAGAGCATGGGCGCGGCGGGCGAGCCGCTGTACAAGGATGTCGCCGAGGCCATCGCGCAGAGCGACCGCGCGGGCCGCACGCTCGTGGTGGGCGGCCGCTATGGCCTGAGCTCGAAGGATGTCGATCCGGCGCAGATCGTCGCAGCGTTCGACAACCTCGTGGCCGAAAACCCGGTGAACAGCTTCACGCTGGGCATCGACGACGATGTGACGCACCTGTCGCTGCCGTCGCCGGCGTTGGAAGGCTGGGATGACGGCGGTGTGTACAGCTGCAAGTTCTGGGGCCTGGGCGGTGACGGCACCGTGGGCGCGAACAAGAACACCATCAAGATCCTGGCCGATGCGGAAGACATGTTCGCGCAGGCGTACTTCGAGTTCGACACCAAGAAGTCGTATGGTGTGACGAAGTCGCACCTGCGCCTTTCCAAGAATCCCATCCGCGGCACCTATTTCGTGAAGCGCGCCGACTTCGTGGCATGCCACAACCAGGCGTACATGGGCAAATACGATGTGGTGCAGGAGGTTAAGCCGGGCGGCATGTTCCTGCTGAACACGCAGTGGACACCCGAGGAGCTTGGCGAGAAGCTTCCCGGCCAGGTGAAGCGCTACATCGCGCAGAACGGCATCCGCATGTTCACCATCGACGCGGTGGAGATTGCGCAGCGCCTGGGCTTGGGCAGCCACACCAATACGGTGCTGCAGGCGGCCTTCTTCCAGGTGGCGGGGCTGATGGATGCTGCCGAGGCGCTTGAGGCCATGAAGGCGGCGGCGCGCAAGACCTACGCCAAGAAGGGCGAGGCCGTGGTGGCAAAGAACGTGTCGGCCATCGATGAGGGTGCTGCTGGCGTGGTGGAATTCGCCGTACCGGCCGGATGGGCCGATGCGGTCGACGATCCCGCGCCCGATTTCTCGCATCTTCCCGCGGGCATCCGCGAGTTCTTGATGCCTGCCGCCCTGTTGAAGGGCGACGAACTGCCGGTGAGCACGTTCCAAGGGTACGAGGACGGCACCTTCCCGAACAGCTTCACGAAATACGAGAAGCGCGGCATTGCGGTGCAAACCCCCACGTGGGATGCCGAAAAGTGCATCCAGTGCAACCGTTGCTCGTATGTGTGCCCGCATGCGGTGGTGCGTCCGTACCTGCTTACCGACGAGGAAGCCGCGGCGGCGCCGGCTGGCTTCACGACCGTCGACGCCAAGGGCAAGCAGGCCAAGGGACTGAAATACTCGCTCCAGATTTCCGAGTTCGACTGCACCGGTTGCGCGAGCTGCGCATCGGTGTGTCCGTCCGAGGCGCTGCAGATGCATCCGGTCGAGCTCACCGACGAGCGCGCGGCGCAATGGGACTACGCGCAGGGGCTTTCCGACAAGGGCGACCTGTTCGACCCGTTTAGCGTGAAGGGCTCGCAGTTCCGCCAGCCGCTGCTCGAGTTCTCGGCGGCATGTGCTGGCTGCGGCGAGACCCCGTACGCGAAGCTGCTCACGCAGCTCTTCGGCGATCGCGTGTATTGGGCGAACGCCACGGGCTGCTCGCAGGCGTGGGGATCCGGCGAGCCGGGTATCCCCTATACCGTGAACAAGCGCGGCTTCGGCCCGGCGTGGACGAACAGCCTGTTCGAGAACAACGCCGAGCTTTCCTACGGCATGTACTTGTCTTCGACGCAGCAGCGCGAGGCCGAGAAGATGCGCGTCGAGGCGCTGCGCGCGGCGCTGCCGGCGCATAGCGCGCTTGCGACCCGTTGCAACGAGTACCTCGACGCCTATGACGATTTCGACGGCTCGCGTGCGGCGGCCGACGTGCTCATCGCCACGTTGGAAGCCGCCGAAGACCTGTCGGATGATGCTGCGGCGATGGTGGCCGACATCCTGAAGCACAAGGACCAGCTGGCCAAGAAGACCTTCTGGATGTTCGGCGGCGACGGCTGGGCGTACGACATCGGGTTCGGCGGCCTCGACCACGTGCTGTCCACCAATGGCAACTTCAACGTGCTGGTGGTCGACACCGAGGTGTATTCCAACACGGGCGGCCAGAGCTCGAAGGCCACGCCGGCGGGTGCCGTGGCGGAATTTGCGAGCAGCGGCAAGAAGACCGGCAAGAAGGACCTGGGCGCCATCTTGATGAGCTACGGCAACGTGTACGTGGCGCAGGTGGCTATGGGCGCCGATTACAACCAGCTCGTGAAGGCGCTGAAGGAAGCCGAGGAATTCGACGGCCCGGCGGTGGTCATCGCATATGCGCCGTGCACCTCGCATGGCCTGAAGTGCGGCATGAAGGATGTCCAGGGCGAGATGAAGCGCGCGGCCGAGGCCGGCTATTGGCCGCTGTACCGCTTCGACCCGCGCAAGGAGCATCCGATGACGCTCGATTCCAAGCCGCCGACACGCGACTACCTGGAATACCTCGACGGCGAGAACCGCTATGCGCAGCTGCGCAAGAGCTTCCCCGAAGAGGCCGAGCGCCTGTTCGTGGCGAGCAAGGAAGACGCTGAGCGTCGTTACGCCCGCTACCAGCAGATGGCCGAGAAGTAGGGAAACGGGTTAGGTAACTTCGCCTGAAGCATGGAAGGGGCCTCCTCGTCTGGACGACGGGGAGGCCCCTTGTCGTCGGTTGACGGGTTGACAAGTGCCCGGGCACTTGTCACCCATGACAAGTGCCCGGGCTATTTGTCAACCGCGCAGCTGACGAGTTGGCAAGTGCCCGGAGCTGACAAGTGCCCGGGCTATTTGTCAACCAACATAAGCCAGTAATTCATGGCTATATACCCGAATAGAATTACAGATTACGTGCATTTCAAGTAAAATGCACATGTAATAGCTGATGACTGGAAGATGGGAGGAGATATGGGTTACCAAGAGAGCCT
>SUUF01000080.1 GCA_015062635.1 Coriobacteriaceae bacterium
CGGGCCGCGTAACGCTGTACTCAGCTCGCGGCGATGGGGCGTACCGCCGACGACGCCCGCTTTCCAACCGCGATGGGACGCCCGCCGGTGCCATCCGCTTTCCAGCGATGATGGAGCGCCCCGCAGAGCACCCCCAGCTCGTGGCGATGGTGGAGCTCCATCGGCGGATCCGCTCAAAAGCGGCCAATTGGATAGGGTATCCGCCGGCAACGCCCGCGTAAAAGCCGCCAATCAGATGGGGATGGCATGCCGCCCCGCCAGCGAAGCCCGCTTCCCAACGACAAATCAGCGCCTTCGGGCCCGTTTTGGAGCCTGTTAGCCGGGGAATTCACAAAAGCGCCACGACTGCTGGTGGAGATTTCATCAAGCATGCGTATGACCTGGGAAAACGCAAAGACTGCTATGGATACGCCCGGACGCGTGGCGTTTGACACGCTTGTGTTGCCGGTATATATTACCAACTCGCGTCCCGAGAGGGGCGCTTGTTTTCGCGTGCGTAACAGCTGAACGCACATGGAAACATCAATGGCAAAGGCCGGTGTCAACGGCCCGCATCTGGGAAACGCCCAGAGGCCCGAGGCACCGTACGAACTAGTGAAGGAGTGAGTCTTGCCTACTATTAACCAGTTGGTCCGCAAGGGCCGCGCACGGTCGATCGACAAGTCGAAGACCCCGGCGCTCAAGGGTAACCCGCAGAAGCGCGGTGTGTGCACCCGCGTGTACACCACGACCCCCAAGAAGCCGAACTCGGCGCTGCGCAAGGTCGCCCGTGTCCGTCTCGTGAACGGCATGGAAGTTACCGCCTACATCCCCGGCGAGGGCCACAACCTGCAGGAGCACAGCATGGTGCTCATCCGCGGCGGCCGTGTTAAGGACCTCCCCGGTGTCCGTTACAAGATCATCCGCGCCACCCTCGACTGCTCTGCCGTCGACGGTCGCGCCCAGGCTCGCAGCCGCTATGGCGCCAAGAAGCCGAAGAACTAAGCAAGAGGAATAGGAAGGAAAACACATGCCGCGTCGTGCAGCAGCAACCCGCCGTGAAGTTCCGGGGGATGCAGTTTACAATAACCGGCTGGTCACCCAGCTCATCAACAAGGTCCTCCTCGACGGCAAGAAGTCCACGGCCGAGCGCATCGTCTACGGTGCCTTCGACATGGTGGCCGAAAAGACCGGCGAGGACGCCCTGGCCGTCTTCAAGAAGGCCATGGACAACGTGCGCCCGACCCTCGAGGTCAAGCCGAAGCGTGTCGGTGGCGCCACCTACCAGGTGCCGGTCGAGGTCAACTCCCGCCGTGCCAACCAGCTCGCCATCCGCTGGCTCGTCGATTTCAGCCGCAAGCGCAAGGAGCACACGATGATCCAGCGTCTCGCCAACGAGATCATGGATGCCGCCGAGGGCACCGGTGCTTCCGTGAAGCGCCGCGAGGACCTCTACAAGATGGCCGAGTCGAACCGTGCGTTCTCGCACTACCGTTTCTAAGCGGGGTTTAACGAATGGCTAAGAAACAATCTCTCGCACTCACGCGCAACTTCGGCATCATGGCCCACATCGATGCCGGCAAGACCACGACGACCGAGCGCATCCTGTACTACACGGGCAAGACGCACAAGATCGGCGAGGTCCATGAAGGCGCTGCCACCATGGACTGGATGGTCCAGGAACAGGAGCGTGGCGTGACCATCACGTCTGCCGCCACCACCTGCTTCTGGGAGAAGGACGGCGAAAGCTACCGCCTGCAGATCATCGACACCCCAGGCCACGTTGACTTCACCTCCGAGGTCGAGCGTTCCCTGCGCGTGCTCGACGGCGCTGTGGCCGTGTTCGACGCGGTTGCCGGCGTGCAGCCGCAGTCCGAGACGGTGTGGCGCCAGGCCCACCGTTACAACGTGCCGCGCATCGCCTTCATCAACAAGTACGACCGCATCGGCGCCGACTTCTTCCACGCCATCGACACGATGAAGGAGCGCCTCGCCGCTCCGGCCGTCGCCGCGCAGATCCCGATGGGTTCCGAGGACAACTTCTGGGGCCTCATCGACCTCGTGACGATGACCGCGTGGGACTTCAAGGCTGACGAGAAGGGCATGACCTATCCCGAGCAGATGGATGCCATCCCCGAGGAGTTCGCCGATGACGCCGAGATCTACCACCAGGAGCTCGTCGAGGCCGCTGCCGACTTCGATGACGACCTGATGGAGAAGGTCCTGATGGACGAGGAAGTCACGGTCGAGGAGCTCAAGGCCGCCATCCGCAAGGGCGTGCTCGCCTGCGAGCTCAACCCGGTGTTCGTGGGCTCCGCCTACAAGAACAAGGGCGTGCAGGAACTGCTCGACGCCGTCGTCGACTACCTGCCGGCTCCGACCGACGTCGAGGCCATCAAGGGCATCGATCCCGAGACCGGCGAGGAGGACAGCCGTCCGTCCGACCCGAAGGCCCCGTTCGCGGCTCTCGCCTTCAAGATCATGACCGACCCGTACGTCGGCAAGCTCACCTACCTGCGCGTCTATTCCGGCCGCCTCGATTCCGGCTCGTATGTCGTGAACGCCACCAAGGGCGGCAAGAAGGAGCGCATCGGCCGCCTGCTGCAGATGCACGCCAACCAGCGCGTCGACATCGACAAGTGCGAGGCGGGCGACATCGTCGCCGTCGTCGGCCTGAAGGACACCACCACCGGTGACTCCCTCACCGCCGAGGATGCCCCGATCATCCTGGAGTCGATGGAGTTCCCCGACCCCGTCATCGACATCGCCATCGAGCCGAAGACGAAGGCCGAGCAGGACAAGCTCTCCATCGCGCTGCAGAAGCTCGCCGAAGAGGACCCGACCTTCCAGGTGCGCACGAACGAGGAAACCGGCCAGACGATCATCGCCGGCATGGGCGAGCTCCATCTCGAGATCATCGTCGACCGCCTTCTGCGCGAGTTCAAGGTCGAGGCGAACGTCGGCAAGCCGCAGGTCGCCTACCGCGAGGCTGCGACCATCCCCGTCCAGGGCGCCGAGGGCAAGTTCGTCCGCCAGTCCGGCGGCCGCGGCCAGTACGGTCATGCCATCATCAACATCGAGCCCATGGAGACGGGCTTCGGCTACGAGTTCAGCAACGAGATCGTGGGCGGTGCCATCCCCAAGGAGTACATCAGCTCCGTCGACAAGGGCATCCAGGAGGCGCTGAACAACGGCGTGCTCGCCGGCTACCCGGTCGTCGACATCAAGGTCCACCTCATCGATGGTTCTTACCACGAGGTCGACTCCTCCGAGGCTGCCTTCAAGGTGGCTGGCTCCATGGCCATCAAGGACGCCCTGAAGAAGTCCGAGCCCGTGCTGCTCGAGCCGGTCATGGCCGTCGAGGTCGAGACCCCCGAGGAGTACCTCGGCGACGTCATGGGCAACCTGTCCAGCCGCCGTGGCGCGATCCAGGGCATGGGCGACCGTGGCAACGCGAAGACGGTCAGCGCGAACGTGCCGCTGTCCGAGATGTTCGGCTATGCGACCGACCTGCGTTCCACCACGCAGGGCCGCGCGGCTTACACGATGCAGTTCCATGCATACGAGCCGGTGCCGAAGAGCGTGGCAGAAGAGATCATCAGCAAGGCCGGCGGCAACGCTTAAAGCCTGTTCATTTGGAGGTAATTGAAAGTGGCTAATCAGAAGATTCGCATCCGCCTGAAGGGATACGATCACGAGATCGTGGATCAGTCCACGAAGCTCATCGTCGACACCGCTCAGAAGACGGGTGCCAAGATTTCCGGTCCCATCCCGCTGCCGACCGAGCGCAACCTGTATTGCGTCGTCCGCGGCCCGCACGTCGACAAGGACTCCCGCGAGCAGTTCGAGATGCGCACCCACAAGCGCCTGATCGACATCCTCGAGCCCACCCCGTCCACGGTCGATTCGCTCATGCGCCTCGACCTTCCCGCCGGCGTCGACATCGAGATCAAGCTGTAGGGGAGTGATACGCATGATTACGACTATCTACGGAACCAAGCTGGGCATGACCCAGTTGTTCACCGAGGATGACAAGCTCATCCCGATCACCGTCATCCAGGCCGAGCCGAACACCGTCGTCCAGGTGAAGACCACCGAGACCGACGGCTACGAGGCCGTGCAGCTGGGCTTCGGCGCTATCAAGGCCAAGAAGGTTAACCAGCCGATGGCTGGCCACTTCGAGAAGTGGGGCGTCGAGCCGGTCAAGCACCTGCGCGAGGTGCGTCTGGACTCCGCCGCCGAGTACAAGAGCGGCGACACCGTGACGGTTGCCAACTTCGCCGACATCAAGAAGGTCGACGTCCAGGGCACGTCCAAGGGCAAGGGCTTCGCGGGCGTCATGAAGCGCTACGGCTTCGGCGGCGGCCCCGGCGGACACGGCGCGCACTTCCATCGCGCTCCGGGTTCGGTCGGCCAGTGCGCCACCCCGTCCCGCGTGTTCAAGGGCCTGCGCCTTCCCGGCCACATGGGCTGCGAGACCGTCACCGTCCGCAACCTCGAGGTCGTGCGCGTTGACGAAGAGCAGAACCTGATCCTGCTGAAGGGCGCGGTCCCGGGCGGCAAGAACGCCACGGTCCGCATCCGCGAGGCATAAAGCAACCAAGGAGTAAACTGAAATGGCAAACATCGAAGTTAAGGATGCAGCCGGCAAGAAGGTCAAGGACCTCGAGCTTGCCGCCGGCGTGTTCGACATCGAGCCGAACATGGCCGTCATGCATGAAGTCGTTACTGCCCAGCGCGCTTCTTGGCGCCAGGGCACCAGCAACACCCTCACCCGCGGGCAGGTTTCCGGCGGCGGCAAGAAGCCGTGGCGCCAGAAGGGCACCGGCCGTGCGCGTCAGGGCACCATCCGCGCACCCCATTGGACGGGCGGCGGCGTGGTCTTCGGACCGCATCCGCGTTCCTACGCCAAGAAGGTCAACAGCAAGGTCGTGAAGCTGGCCATGCGCAGCGCGCTTTCCGCGAAGCTGGCCGACGGTGAGCTCACCGTCGTCGAGAACCTCGCGTTCGAGAAGCCGAGCACCAAGCAGGCCAAGGCCATGATGGCCGCATGGGGCCTCGAGGGCCGCACCACGCTGGTCATCGACAGCGGTGACGTGAACACCTACCTGTCGTTCCGCAACCTCGAGAAGGTGACGATCATCACCGCCCATATGATGAACACCTACGACTTCCTGGACAACAAGAACCTGGTCATCACCGAGAAGGCCCTGGAGTACATCGAGGGGGTGCTTGCATAAATGGACGCACGCGACATCATCATCCGCCCGGTTATCACCGAGCATTCCTATGACGGCATGGAGTACGGCGTATACACGTTCGAGGTGGCCAAGGAGGCCAACAAGATCGAGATCGCCAAGGCCGTGGAAGAACTCTTCGACGTCAAGGTCGTGAAGGTCAACACGATGAACGTGAAGCCGAAGCCGAAGCGCTTCCGCTACAACCAGACCGGCTACACCAAGGCCTGGAAGAAGGCCATGGTCACCGTGGCCGAGGGCCAGAGCATCGAGCTCTTCGCCCAGTAAGACGCTTTTGATAGCTTAGAATGGAGCCCTGGCTTATGCTGGGGCTTCATTTGTACTTGTCCGCTTTGGGGAGGCATGGCGCGGGGGTGCCATGCTCAGACAGTCCTCGCTTGGTGAAAATGCCCACTGGGCATTTTCAGTCGCTGTGGAACTGCGCGTGGCACCCCGCGCCATGCCCCCAAAGCTACAATAACGTAGCAGCATAGGTGATATGAAAGCGCCTCATCGTTAGACTGGTGACGGAGCGGGGGCTCTGGTCGTCGGCAACTTGTGGGGGCGGAAGAATAGAAGGAGGGACGTTATGTCCAATTGTATCGTGGCTCAGTCTGGGGGGCCTACTTCGGTTATTAATGCTACGGTCGCTGGTGTTGTTAAGGCAAACCAGATGAATCCGGTGTATGAGCATGTGTATGGTGGCCTGAACGGCATCGAGGGCATCCTGCAGGAGCGCTTCGTCGATCTTACCGACATGACCGAGGAGGAGAACCTCGTCCTGCGCCAGACGCCGTCTTCGGCGCTCGGCTCTTGCCGTTACAAGCTGAAGCGCGACAACGTCGAGGACTTCGAGAAGCTCATCAAGATCATGGAGAAGTACGACATCGAGACGCTGTTCTACACCGGCGGCAACGACTCCATGGACACCGTGGCCGCGCTTTCCGAGTACGCCACGAAGAACGGCATCACCGGCCGTCGTTTCGTGGGCTGCCCGAAGACGGTCGACAACGACCTCGTGATCACCGACCACTGCCCGGGCTTCGCTTCCGCTGCGAAGTTCATCGCCACCACGGCGCTGCAGACCTGGCTTGACGTGAACGTGTACCCGTCCTCCCGTCAGGAGGTCTTCGTGCTCGAGACCATGGGTCGCGACGCTGGTTGGCTCGCCGCTTCCGCGTGCTTGTCCGGCCATGTCGACATCGTCATCCTGCCCGAGGATGCCTTCGACAAGGAGAAGTTCCTTGCCCGCGTGAAGGAGTGCATCGAGGCCACGAGCAAGTGCTACGTCGTGGTTTCCGAGGGCGCCCGTTACGCCGACGGCACCTACATCTCCGCCGGCGAGAGCAAGAACGACCTGTTCGGCCATGCGGTGCTGGGCGGTGCCGGCGAGGCCCTGAAGGCCATGATCCTCGATTCCGGCGCGGCTCCTCGCGTGAAGGTGCAGGACCTGTCCTCCGCGCAGCGCTCGCACGCCACCGAGCAGTCGCTCGTCGACGTCACCGAGTCGTTCCGCCTGGGCATGAGCGCCCATATGCGCAGCGCCGACAAGTCCTTCACCGGCAAGATGGTGGGCGTGAAGCGCCGCGAGGGCGACACCTACGAGGTCGATTACTTCGCCATCGAGGCTGACAAGGTCGCCAACTTCGTGAAGGGTTTCCCGAAGGAGTGGATCCTCCCGAACTATGCCGGCATCACCGACGAGGCCGTGGCCTACCTGCGCCCGCTTATCCAGGGCCAGCCCACGCTCATCTACAAGGATGGCCTGCCGGCCTACATCCAGCCGTACTACCTGCGCTAATTCCAGCGCGCAAGCGTGTTTTGGGGCCCTTCCGCGTGCAAGCGGAAAGGGCCCTTCCTTTTGCGCGACGCCTCGATCCGGGTGTACGTCGCGCGCGATGCAACGTTACCTCGGGACCTTCGTAACATGTGCACGATGCAGCCGGTGCCATTACGCTGGCTGTCGCTGTATGCCGCACACCGTTTCCTCAGCTTGCAATTGCGGGCAAGAACTACAATGTTTGCAAAATCCTTACCATCCGAAGGGGGAAACGATGACCAAGTTCGCTGAGCTCACCGAAGACCTGGCGCTTCAGTTGAAGGCCATTGTCGGCGAAGACGACATCCAATACGGCGAAGGCGTGAACGAGGACTATTCGCACGACGAAATGCCGATTTACGGCGCGAAGATGCCGCAGGCGGTGGTGTTCCCCGAGAACACCGAGGAAGTCGCGGCCATCATGAAGCTTTGCTACGACAACGATATCCCCGTGACGGTGCGCGGCGCCGGCACCGGCCTCGTTGGCGGCAGCACCCCGCTCGCCGGCGGTGTGGTTCTGTGCACGATGAACATGAACAAGATTCTGGAATACGACATGCGCAACTTGAACGTGCGCATCCAGCCGGGCGTGCGCCTGTGCGACCTCGCGGCCGACGCGCTCGAGCACGACCTGCTGTATCCGCCCGATCCGGGCGAGAAGACCGGTTCGGTCGGCGGCAACGTCTCGACGAATGCCGGCGGCATGCGCGCCGTGAAGTACGGCACCACGCGCGATTACGTGATGGCCATGACGGTCGTGCTGCCCACGGGCGAGATCCTGGAAGTCGGCCGTGCGGTGAACAAGACGAGCTCGGGCTACAGCCTGCTGCACATGATCATCGGCTCCGAGGGAACGCTCGCCGTCATCACCGAGCTCACGATGAAGCTCGTTCCCAACCCGCAGGCGAACACGAGCTTCATCCTGCCGTTCGAGAACATCGATGCGGCCATCCGCACGGTGCCCGAGATCAAGCTCGCCGGCCTCGGTCCGCAATCCATCGAGTTCATGGAGCGCGACATCGTCGACGCTTCTGCCGTGTACCTGGGCAAGAGCGTGTTCCCGACCGAGATCGACGGCCGCGAGGCGGGCGCCTACATCTTGGTGACGCTCGACGGCAACGACCCCGAGGAGATTTTCCAGCGCGCCGAGAAGCTCGTGGAAGTCGCCGACGCCAACGGCGCCTATGACGTGCTCGTCGTCGACCATGCGGCCGAGAAGGAAGCCGTCTGGGCTGCCCGCAGCGCGTTCCTGACCGTCATCGAGGCCGACAGCGACCTGCTCGACGAGATGGACGTCGTCGTGCCGGTCGACAGCATCGCCGACTTCCTGCACTACATCTACGGCGTGGGCGAGGAACTGGGCGTGCGCATCCGCTCGTTCGGCCATGCGGGCGATGGCAACCTGCATATCTATTGCGCCGGCAACGACATTCCGGTCGACGAGTTCCTGGCGAAGTCGACGAAGGTCATGGAAGCGGCCTATGCGAAGTGCGCCGAGCTGCGCGGCCAGGTCTCCGGCGAGCACGGCATCGGCCATGCCAAGAAGAAGTACCTGCATGAGTCGGTGGGCGACACCGCCATCAACCTGATGGCCGGCATCAAGAAGGTGTTCGACCCGAAGGGCCTGCTGAATCCCGGCAAGATCTGCACCGACCTGTAAGCGACGGCGTCAGAACGCGACAAGGGCGGCTCTCGGGCCGCCCTTTTTATCGCCCGCGCTTATTCGTCAAGCGCTCGCTTCCGTCATTTCGACGAGCG
>SUUF01000081.1:0-6767 GCA_015062635.1 Coriobacteriaceae bacterium
TGGCCTGCGGCCATTCCGCCCGCGACACGTTCGAGATGCTGCTCGAGCGCGGCCTGACGATGCAGCCCAAGCCGTTTTCGGTGGGCGTGCGCATCGAGCACCTGCAACGCGACGTGAATCGCGCCCAATGGGGGCCTGCGGCCGACCATCCGGCCTTGGGTGCGGCCGAGTACAAGCTGGTCGAGCACCTGAAGGGCGATGACCCGCGTAACGTGTACAGCTTCTGCATGTGTCCGGGCGGCACCGTGGTGTGCGCGGCGAGCGAAGAAGGCGGCGTCGTCGTGAACGGCATGAGCAATCATGCGCGCGATGGGCGCAACGCCAATGCCGCGCTGCTCGTGGGCGTCTCGCCTGACGACTTCGGGTATGACGGGCCTCTCGGCGGTGTTCGGTTCCAGCGCGATATCGAGCAGGCCGCCTACGAGCTTGCCGTGAAGAACGGCGGACGTCCCCACGAAGCGCCCGCTCAGATGGTGGGTGCGTTTCTCGCAGCGGGAACGCATGGCGGCGCGCGGCCGCTGCACGCGCATCGGGGCGGCGATGCGGTCGAGCCCACGTATGCCCGCGGCACCGTGGCCTGCGACCTGCACGAATGCCTGCCCCCATTCGTGAGCCGCGCCCTCGAGCAGGCGATACCCCGCCTCGATTGCAAGCTCGCCGGGTTCGCGAACCCGGCGGCTGTGATGACGGCTCCCGAAACCCGCTCATCGTCGCCCGTGCGGATACTCCGTGCAGACGATTTCCAGGCGGTATTGCGCGCGGGTATAATCGGGGAAACAGAACAGGGCGCGACCGGCATCTATCCCTGCGGGGAAGGTCCTGGGTACGCCGGCGGAATCACGTCGGCGGCAGTGGACGGCCTGAAGGTGGCAGAAGCGCTGGTGGCCCAGGCGCGTATGGCGGCTGGTTTGCCCGATGCATAGAGAAGGGAATGCTCCCATGGCAGAAGAACTGAACACCCCCGGCGTGCCCGAGGAGCTTGAAGCGCAGGCCGACGCGGTGGCGCAGGCGGCCGAGCAGGCGGTTGAACAGATGGCCGAACAGGCGGCCGAAGCGGTAGCACCGCAGGCAGATGACGGTATTACCGTAGCTGAAGAGGTGGTGCGCGGCGCCCATGCCGCACCGGAATCGCCGACCGAGCTCATCGAGATGCCCGAACAGGATGCCGCAGAACCCGAGATGACGACCTCGCCCCTGGCCGGGCAGACCGTGGAGCTCGAGCCTCCGGCCGCTGCACAGACGGTGCAGCTCGACCCGCCCACCGAGGCCATCCCCGCGCCGGTCGAACGCACCACGCCCATGCCGAACCCCATCCCCGAGCCGTCGTCGACGATGGAGATTCCCCAGCCGACCGCACCGGCCGTGACGACCGAGGGCTACGATGTGCCGGTGAACGAGGCCATTCCCGTGGTGCCGGCTGATCCGACCGTCCCGCGCGACCCCTACGCGCCGGCGACGATGGCCGCTGCGACCGTTGCCGCTCCGGCAGCTGCGGCACAGGCGGCCGCAACGCAGGCGCAGGCGCCGACCCAGCCGCCCACGCAGCCGGTCGAGCCGTGGCGCCAGCAGGCGACGGGCTATAGCCAGACGCCCACCTATGCCGACCCGAACTATCGCCCGAACGCCTATCAGGAGGCAGTGTCGCACCAGCCGTTCGCGCCCGACCCCGTGGTCGCCGCCCCCTATGACTACCCGCTCACGCAGCTTTCGGGCGGCATGAAGTTCGGCTGGCTCGTGGTGGGTTTTCTGCTGGGAATCCCCGGCATGGTCATCGCCTGGCTCGTGAACGTCGACAAGCATCCGCAGGTGAAGAAGGATGCCGTCCTCTGGTCGGTCATCGGCTTTGCGATCAGCGTCGTGCTGGCCCTCATCTTCACGGTGGCCTTCGCCGGCATCATCGCCGCGGCCATCACGCAAGGCGGCTACTATTACGGGTACAACTTCTAGCAAGCGCCTGAAAAGCAACGGGATGGAGCCGGGTTTTCCGGCTCCATTTTTTTTGCGCACGTGGGGAATGACATGCCCCCACGCGCGAAATCGTGCGCGTAATGTGCGAATTGGAAAATCCCACCTGGTGTTTTACCGTGGCGGGCGCATAGTACGTACACGAATTCACGCAAGCGCGGAACGCGCGTGCGGCAAAGAGGAGCGTGCATGGGGAAATCGTTCAAGATATGCCTGCTGCCGGGTGATGGCATCGGGCCCGAGGTGATGGCGCAGGCCGTGAAGGTGCTGCGTGCCGTCAAGGCGCGATACGACGTGACGTTCGAATGCGGCGAGGCGCTCATCGGCGGCGCGGCCATCGATGCCACGGGCACCGCGTTTCCGCCGGAAACGCTCGCGGCGGCGCGCGAAAGCGATGCGGTGCTGCTGGCGGCCGTCGGCGGCCCGAAATGGGAAACGGGCGAGCCTGGGGCGCCGCGCGCGGAGGAAGGCCTTTTCGCCATTCGCAAGGAGCTGGGCCTTTATGCGAACTTGCGGCCCGTGCATGCATATGCACCGCTTGTCGATGCGTCGCCGCTGAAGCCAGAGCTCGTGCGCGGCGCCGATGTGCTCATCGTGCGCGAGCTGACGGGCGGCCTGTATTTCGGGAAGCGCGACCGGGCGTATGGCGTGCCGGGTGCGGGCCCGAATGGTGCGCCGGGCCAATATGCCTACGACACGATGGAATATGCGGAATACGAGGTGGAGCGCATCGTGCGCATGGCCTTCGAGCTCGCGCGCGGGAGGCGCTCGCGCGTGCATTCCGTCGACAAGGCGAACGCCCTGGGTGTGAGCCGCATGTGGCGCGAGGTGGCGCGCGGCATCGCGGCTGAGTATCCCGATGTGGAATTCCGCGAGCTGCTGGTGGACAACGCGGCCATGCAGCTGATGCTCGACCCGCACCAGTTCGACGTCATCGTCTCGGAGAACACGTTCGGCGACATCCTTTCCGACGAGGCGGCGGTGCTGTCGGCGTCGCTCGGCATGCTCGCGAGCGCGAGCCTGGGCGAGGGCACGGCGCTGTACGAGCCGGTTCATGGCAGCGCGCCCGACATCGCAGGTCGTGGAATCGCGAACCCGATTGCGCAGATTCTCTCGGTCGAGATGATGCTGCGGTATAGTTGCAAGATGCAAGAAGCGGCCGACGCCATCGCCCAGGCGGTGGAACGGGTCTTGGATGCGGGCTATCGCACCGCCGATATCGCGGATGCGCATACGCCGGCGAACAAGGTCTTGGGCACGGCGGCCATGGGAGACAAGATTACGGAGTACCTATAATGGCAAGCATCCAACGAGCAGAAGGCACATTCGACCTGCTTCCCGATGAGGCGAAGTTCTGGCGGAAGTTCCGCGACACCGCCTTTGAGGTGTTCGGCCGCTATGGGTACGTGCCCATCGAAACCCCGATCTTCGAGCAGACCGCGCTGTTCGTGCGCGGCATCGGCGAGGCCACCGACGTGGTATCGAAAGAGATGTTCACGGCCATTTCGGGCGAGAACCTGAACACGCTGCTGGGCGGCGGGCACCTGAAGGCGAAGAGCCGGTTGTCGCTGCGCCCCGAGGGCACGGCGGGCGTCGTGCGTGCCGTGGCGCAAAACGGCCTGGTAACACAGGGCGGCGCGCCGGTGAAGCTGGCCTATGCCGGCCCGATGTTCCGCGCCGAGCGTCCGCAGAAGGGGCGTCAGCGCCAGTTCAACCAGGTGGGCATCGAGTGCCTGGGGGCCGACGAGCCCACCATCGATGCCGAGGGCATCATCATGCTCATGCGGTTCTACGAGGCCATCGGCATTCCGGCGGGGGCCATGCGCCTGCTGGTGAACTCGATGGGCTGCGAGAACTGCCGTCCGGCCTACCGCGACAAGGTGCGCGCGTACATCTTGGAGCATGCCGACGCGCTATGCGAGGAATGCCAGCGCCGCGCCGACACCAATCCGTTGCGCGCCTTCGACTGCAAGAAGGAAGGCTGCCGCGAGGTGATGGCGGGTGCCCCGCGCATCGTCGAGCACCTGTGCGACGATTGCCATGTGCATTACGATGCCGTGAAAGGCCTGCTTGATGGGGCCGATGTGGCATACGTGGAGGATTACACGCTGGTGCGCGGCCTCGATTACTACACGCGCACGGTGTTCGAGGTGCAGGTCATCGAAGGCATGGGAAGCCAGAACGCTATCGGCGGCGGTGGACGCTACGACAAGCTGATGGCCGAGATCGGCGGCGCCAACACGCCGGGCTTCGGGTTCGCGCTGGGCTACGAGCGTTGCCTGCTGGCGCTTCAGGCCCATGGTTTCGAATTCGAACCGGCCGTGAAGTACGATTTCTACATCGCATGCGTGGACGATTCCGTGCGTCCGCTCGCCTTCACGGTGGCGCAGAAGCTGCGCGATGCGGGCATGCAAGGCGACATCGATCACCAGCATCGCAGCCTGAAGGGCCAGTTCAAGCAGGCCGACAAGCTGAGTGCCGACTACGTGCTGATTCTGGGCCCCGACGAGGTGGCGCAGGGCGTGGTGAAGGTGCGCAACATGGCGAGCCACAACGAGGTGCTCGTGCCGCTCGGCGAAGCCGACCGCATCGTCAGCAGCTTCACCGATAGCACTGCGGCGCGCGCAGCCGGCGCCACAAGCTGATAGCGGGCGCCGGGGGGTCGTGAAGTGAGCGCTGAAGGCGGGCATCACGTTCATGTTTGCCGATGCGGTGGCCCTGCGTCCCATGAACAACGCCGCGCATACCGATTCGGAACTCGCCGATGCGGATGCCATCGGAGGATGGGCGGCAAGCGAGATGCGCCGTTGGCTCAACGGGGAATTCATCGACGCGCTGCCCGCCGATTTGCGCGAACACCTGGCGTGCGTGCAAACGGCAGCCGGAGGCGTCCCCGAATTCGAGGTGGGCGGCGTGGATGACCAGGGCACGGTCGATTATGCGGCCGGGCATTTGACGGAGCACGGCACCGATGCGCTTTGGCTTCCCGCCGTCGTCGAGCTGTCTGGGGTGTCGACGCAAAGCAAAGCCGCCATCGAACGGCCCGGTTGGACGGCGCTGCTGCAGGCCGAGGGAAGCCAGTATCCCCTGTTCGCAAACGCCAACGTGCAAGAGGAAGAGGCGAATGACCTGCTTGTTCGCCATCTTGCGGGTTCAGGAGACAGCTGCCGCTGGTGGTTGCGCAGCGTCGAGGACGGGTCGTTTGCCAATGTGGATGAGCGCGGCTCGGTTAACCGCGAGGATTCCGAAGATGCGGAATATCCCTTGGGCGGCGAGGCACTGGGCGTGGTGCCGTGCTTTGCGCTTGCGGGCCGATAGCTTCGCGGTCGTTTGCGGACGGATGCTCGAGATATCGGGGGCTTGATTCCGCGCGGGAACCCTATCGCCGTGGAGCGCGGATGAGGGTGTCGCCATACGTGGGGTTGATGACCCACCTGCCGGCGGCATCGATGTATCCGTAGCCGAACACCTCGTCGGTGGCGCCCTCGAGGTATTCCTCCCATGCGTCCCGGTCGGCGGCGTCGATGTCATAAACGTATGCGGGCGACCCATGGGCGGGGAAGAGATCGCCGAGCTTTTCCCCGATGGCAGGGAACTGGGGCTTTACCTGTCACGACCCGCGAATCCAGTTACCCGAAGGGTGTGACGGTTGCCGTCGATGGCACTGCGACCTTTTGCCCTGGTGTTCGCTCGATACCACGCAGCCTCGTTCAAATTTGTTGCTCAACATTTTTCAGCCGCCACCTCATACCATAACGTAGGGGGGACAGGGAGAGATCCTTTTGTTCCACGCATGTATCGAGGAGCAACTGGATGAACCATGGGAATTCGCCAAGCTCGGTGATGTACGCCGAGCTGAAACAGATGGGAATGAGCAACCGTGATGTTGCCGCCATCTTGCTGGATTCCAAGCGCACCTTCGGCGAATCTCCCCTGCAAAACCGCATCGAATCGCGCACGCAGCTATCCCGGAGCATCGTGCATGTAGCACCAGGGAGCGTGAACGTGGGGCTGTTCCGGGATTTTCGGCAAAGCGTTCCCGTGCTCATGGGCGATTTGACTGCGGCGTGGTGCAAGCGGAACAAGGGCGATGCAGACGAGGCTTTGTGCGCTCGGTTTGCCGGCGAATCGGGCCTGGCGATGCAACGAGCCTTGGCCACCTACAACCTCGACTCCACCCTGTACCGAAACATCCTGCTTTATATCCAGAACCTCGAATTGTCATCCGAGGCGAATCGGGCGTTGCTGTATCTCATGCATTTCGTTGTCACGGGATGCACGGGCGACCCGGCTTTGGCGGCACGCATCGTAGAGCAAACATCCATCGAGCGTTTTGACAAGGCGTTTCAAACACCCGAGACTCGGTTCGATCGTTCTTCCGATGCGCCCGTAGAGGGGCAGGGCATGGGTTTGATGCGGCTGGTTGCGGGGCGCATGAAAGGCGCCGATGCGTTTTATCGGCTCGATGAAGGCGAAGAAGGGACCATCATCGGGACATTCGCGTCGGGGCCGAATGCGATAAACGATGTGGATGTGGACGTGTCGCGCGAACATGCTCGGGTGTATTGCAAGCATGGTCGTTGGTTCGTTGTGGGGATGGGCTCGCTGAACGGGACGATGGTGATAAGCGGCGCCGACAAATCGGAGCATGTGGTGGAGCCGCCAATGCGTGAGAGACCCGTCGATTACACGCCGGTGCCCGTTGAGATATTTCCCACCGACACCCTGTGTTTCGGCGCTACCACCCGCTTCATGGTGCTGCCGGTCATGAGCTGAGCTTCGACTCGTTTCCGCTGGCCAGT
>SUUF01000081.1:6867-8771 GCA_015062635.1 Coriobacteriaceae bacterium
CCGCAGACCTGTGCGGGGCGGTATATCATGGGGCAGTTCATTTTCGAAAAGAGGGAAGAAGGGTCTTCATGACCGACTTTAGCAACAAGTATTGCCTGCACACGCGCACGTGCGGTGAGCTGCGCAAGGAAAACGTCGGGGACGACGTGGTGCTCACCGGTTGGGTGCAGCGCCGTCGCGACCTCGGCAAGCTCATTTTCGTCGACCTGCGCGACCGCACGGGAAAGACGCAGTGCATTTTCGACCCCGACGTGGTGGATGCCGACGGCTTCGCCGATGCCGAGCGCATGCGCAGCGAGTGGGTCGTGAAGGTCGAGGGTGCCGTCTGCAACCGCGAGAGCGTCAACCCCGACATGCCCACGGGCGAGATCGAGGTCCTGGTGAAGAAGGTCGAGATCCTGAATTCTTCCGTGACCCCGCCGTTCGCCATCGAAGACGGCATCGAGACCGGCGAGGACCTGCGCATGAAGTGGCGCTACCTCGACCTGCGCCGTCCCGAGATGTTCGCCAACCTGAAGCTGCGCCACACGGTGGCCCAGGCCATCCGCAAGGCGCTGAACGAGCGCGGCTTCATCGAGGTCGAGACGCCCATTCTGGGCAAGTCGACCCCCGAGGGCGCCCGCGACTTCGTGGTGCCGAGCCGCATCATGCCGGGCAAGTTCTATGCGCTGCCCCAGAGCCCGCAGCTCATGAAGCAGATGCTGATGATTTCCGGCGTCGAGCGCTATTACCAGATTGCCAAGTGCTTCCGCGACGAGGACCTGCGCGCCGACCGCCAGCCCGAGTTCACCCAGGTGGACGTCGAGATGTCCTTCATCGAGGAGGATGACATCCTGACGATGATGGAGGATGTGCTGAAGGAGGTGTTCGACGAGATCGGCGTCGAGCATCCGTTCCCGCTGCAGCGCATGCAGTACTCCGAGGCCATGGACCGCTTCGGTTGCGACCGCCCGGACGTGCGTTTCGGCATGGAGCTCGTGAACCTCACCGACATCGTGAAGGACTGCGGCTTCAAGGTGTTCGCGGGCGCGGCTGCCAACGGCGGCGTCGTGAAGGCCATCAACGCGAAGGGCGCCGGCGACTGGAGCCGCGGCGAGATCGACAAGCTTGCCACCATCGCCACCGACAACGGCGGCAAGGGCCTGGCGTGGATCGCCACGACGAGCGAGGGCAAGGACAAGGGCCCCATCCTGAAGTTCCTGGGTGAAGACGTGTTCGCCGGCATCAAGGAAGCCATGGACATGCAGCCGGGCGACCTCATCCTGTTCGCCGCCGACAAGGCCGATACCGCCAACGCCGTGCTTTCCGCGCTGCGTCTGCACATGGCCGATGCGCTTGACATCCCGCGCGAGGGCCACGCCCTGCTGTGGGTCGTGAACTTCCCGATGTTCCGCTTCGACGAGGAAGAGCAGCGCTACGTTGCCGAGCACCACCCGTTCACGCAGGTGCGCCGCGAGGACCTCGACAAGATCGAGACCGACCCGCTGTCGTGCGGCAGCTATTCCTACGACCTGGTGATGGACGGCTACGAGGCCGGCGGCGGCACGCTGCGTATCCACCAGGCGGAAGAGCAGAAGCGCATCCTGCGCCGCGTGGGCTTGTCCGAAGAGCAGATCGACGAGCAGTTCGGCTTCCTCGTCGAGGCGCTCGACCATGGCGCGCCCCCGCATGGCGGCATCGCGCTCGGCCTCGACCGCCTTATCATGCTGCTCGCCGGTAAAGACAGCATCCGTGACGTCATCGCGTTCCCGAAGACGACATCGGGCACCGACCTGATGCAGGAAAGCCCCACGCCGGTGACCGACCGCCAGCTGCAGGACGTGGGCCTGCGCCTGCGCTAACCCGTTGCGTGTACAACCATGAATGCCGAAGGGCCACCACACGGTGGCCCTTCTTCGTGCTTG
>SUUF01000082.1:0-5513 GCA_015062635.1 Coriobacteriaceae bacterium
GCCTCGACGTCGTCCTTCATCTCCTGCAGCAGGGCTTCCGCACCGGGCTTGAAGAGGTGCTTGAAGCGGCCCTGCGGCTTGAGGAAGTCCTCCAACGGCACGAGGTTCTTCTCGCGCACCGGGGTGAGCGTCCACTTGCCATCCTCGATCTCGAACAGCGGCCAGAACTTGGAGTTCACGGCCAGGCGGCAGATCTCGGCGGTCTGGTCGGAAGCCAGGCGCCAGCCACGCGGGCACGGCGCGAGGACGTTCAGGAACGCCGGGCCGTCAACCTCGATGGCCTTCTCGGCCTTCTTGGTGAGGTCGGTCCAGTGGCCCACCGTGGTCTGCGCGCAGTACTTGATGCCGTGCGCGGCCATGATGGAGGTGAGGTCCTTGCGCACCTGCGGCTTGCCGAGCTGGCATTTGCCAACCTCGGAGGTGGTGGCCCAGGCGCCCTTCGGGGTGGCCGAGGAACGCTGGATGCCGGTGTTCATGTATGCGCCGTTGTCGTAGCACACATACACCATGTCGTGGCCGCGCTCCATGGCGCCAGACAGCGACTGCAGGCCGATGTCATAGGTGCCGCCGTCGCCACCGAAGGCGATGAACTTGATCTTCTTGTCAGCGGGGATCTTGCCGGAGCGCTGGAGGGCCTTGAAGGCGGCCTCGACGCCGGAAGTGGTGGCACCCGCGTTCTCGAACGCGTTGTGGATCCACGGCACGTTCCAAGAGCTGTACGGGAAGATCGAGGTGGAAACCTCGAGGCAGCCCGTGGCATTGCCCACGACGATATCGTACTTCTCGGGGTCGGCGGACAGCAGGACCTGACGGACCGCAATGGCGGCACCGCAGCCGCCGCACAGACGATGTCCGGGAGCAAGGCCCTCGCGCCGGGTGGAGAGTTCTTTGATGTTAGCCATTTACTCGCCCCTTACTCTTCAATGCCCAGGTAGATGAGCTCGCTGTTCTTGCCAGCCTCGGCGCGCTGCTCGAGCTCGGCGTACACCTGCTTCATCTGGTCGAGCGTGATGTCCGCGCCGCCCAAGCCGACGATGTAGCTCGTCACGGGAGCGGTCACGCCGCCATCCATGAGGGCCGACTTGGTCTCCATGGCAACCGGGCCTTCGCACGCGCCCATGGAATCGGAACGGTCGAGGATGGCGATGGCCTTGGCGTTCTTGCACGCCTCGGCGATCTGCTTGCCCGGGAACGGACGGAACACGCGCGGACGGACGACGCCGCACTTCACGCCCTGCTCGCGGAGCAGGCGGGCAGCATAACGGGCATTGCCGGCGCAGGAGCCGACGGTGACGATGATGTAATCGGCATCCTCGGTGCCCCAGCTGTCGACGAGGTCGAACTCGCGGCCGACGATGGCGCCCCATTCCTTGCCATACTTCTCGATGACGTCGGCAGCACCCTCGATGGCGCGACGATGGGCCATCTTGGTGCGCATGTACATGTTGCCGATGTTGGCGAAGTTGCCGTGCGAAACCGGGTTCTCGGTGTCGAGCAGCGGGTACAGCGGGGTGTACTCGCCCACGAAATCCTTCACCGTCTGGTCTTCCTCGAGCACGCAGCGCTCCATGGCATGCGTGGTGGTGAAGCCGTCGAGCGCGGTGATGACCGGCAGCAGCACGTTCGGGTCCTCGGCCACCTTGAAGGCGATGACGGTGTTGTCATAGGCCTCCTGGGCGGTCTCGGCGAAGAACATGATCCAGCCCGCGTCGCGCACGCCCATGATGTCGGAGTGGTCGCAGTGGATGTTGATGGGAGCCGAAATCGTGCGGTTCGCATTCGCCATGACGATGGGCAGGCGCATGCCGGCAGCGATGGGCAGCTCCTCCCACATGTAGGCCAGGCCCTGCGAGCTCGTAGCCGTCGCCACGCGCGCGCCGGCCGCAGCAGCGCCGATGCAGGCGGACATCGCGGAATGCTCGGACTCCACGGTCACGAATTCCGTGTTCACCTTGCCGTCGGCGACGAACTTCGCGTAGGTCTCGACGATCGTGGTCTGCGGGGTGATGGGGTAAGCGGCCATCACGTCGGGGTCGACCTGGCGCATGGCGTTGGCTACCATCTGGTTACCGGTAGCGGAGAAAGCTTCTTTACTCACCGTAAACCTCCTTCGCCTCGGACTCGGTGATCATCTTGAGGGCGCCGAACTTGCACTCGTTGACGCAGACGCCGCAGCCCTTGCAGTGATCGTAGTCGATGCCGGTCATTTCCTTGTCCACCGTGATGATGGACGCATCCGGGCAGTACACCCAGCACAGCATGCAGTTCTTGCAGGCATCCTTGTCCCAGATGGGACGCTGGCTGCGCCAGCCGCCCGTGAGGTACTTCACGGAGTTGCCGCCGTCGGGGATGACGAAGCCGATGGGAAGCTCGGACGGCTTCCAGGTTGTCTCCTTGGTGACGTCGAATTCGGGATATGCCATTACTCGTGCACCTCCTTGTATGCGCGATCGGCGCAGTCGAGGTTGGCGTCGATCATCTCCTGCGAGAACTTCTTGCCGAAGGTGATGACGAGGCGCTTCTTCACGTTCTCGATGGGAATGAGGCCCGTGACCGCCGAAAGGGCGCCGACGATCGGCGTGTTCGGCATGTCCTTCTTGATGGTGGCAAGCGCGATGCCGGTGGCGTCGACGGTGGCGACGCGCATCGTGTCGGGGGCGCCCAGCGCCTTGCGGGCGTCGGCCGGGGTCATCTCGGTGTTCAGGATGATGACGCCGTCTTCGGGCACGCCCTCGAGCACATCGACGGTGTCGAGCAGCGTGTCGTCAAGCACGATGACGATGCTCGGGTTGGTGATGTTGTTATGCACCTCGATCGGCACCGGCGAAATGCGCGTGTAAGCCTTCAGCGGGGCTCCCATGCGTTCCGGGCCGTACTCGGGCATGGCCTGAATGTAGGCGTCGTCCAGCAGCGCGGTGTCGGCGACCAGCTTCGCCGCAGTAACGGCACCCTGGCCGGCACGCGCATGCCAACGGATTTCTGTCAGCTGAGACATACCTCTCCTCTCAATACGTACTCAGGTTATAGACAACGCGAATTATACTATGTGCACACGCCCCTGCCGCACTTTAGTTCACCAGTGCAAGGTAGTATGCGGCGGTAAACGGGTCTGTCGCGCGAATCTCCACACGCCTGCCACGTGGTTAGATAGTTCTAACAGGGCCCCGACGCGCCGCTCGGGACGCAGTGCGGAAGGCGCGGATGGCTTAGGTCCAGAACAGGAACGTCTGCATCAGGCCCTGGTAGGCCCAGGGGTAGGCGTCCGAGATCCAGCCGGTTTCGGGCACGAGGCACACGAGCGCGGAATACAGCAGGCTCAACCCCACGAGCACGACGAGGAACCGCTGCATCAGCAGCCACTCGTGCGACCATGCATCGAGGCTCTCGTTCGCGATGAACACGACGAGCACCGCCGCCGCCAGGAACAGGAAGCTGAAGTCGGCATAGTAGCGCTGCAGGATGCCCGCCGCCTCGCCATCGAGGCAGCACAGCAGCACGCCGAGCGCGAGCATCAACACGACGGCCGCGGCGACGGTGTGGGTCTTGCGCGAGCGGATGCGCATCTTCAGCACGGGACGCACGAAGAAGACGGCCCACAAGATGGGCAGGCAGGCGAAGATGCCGCCGAACGTGACCTCGCGGACGGTCTGCCCGGCGTAGGTGGTGGCGAAATCGACCGGCTGCAGGTATGGGAACACGCCGGTGACGTTCGGAGGTTGCAGCAGGTAGGCGAACAGCGCCGGCGCGAGGCGGCCGATGTTGAAGCCGCGTTGCGTCATGTCGTTCATCGTGAGGTTGTAGTTCGCCCCGAAATCGAAGGGGCTTCCGAACCGGGCGGCGTTGTACCACATGATGCCCGCGAACACGATGGCGTACGGCGCGAGCAGGCAGGCGAGCTCGCGCGCGCCGGCCGGGCTGAACAGGCGCCGTTCGGTAATGTATTTGCGCCAGAACAGGGGAAACGCGACCAGCGAAAGCACGACGAGCTGCGGGCGGCACCCCAGCACGAGCGCCATGCACAGCGAGCCGCCGGCATACCAGCGGCACGGGCTGCCCGACGACCTCCCCGCCATCCAGCAATACAGGCCCCACACCGAAAACGCGAGGCCGCACGCGATGGGCAGCGAATAGAAGGTCGGGAATTTCAGCAGGTACAGCACGCCGCTGCAGAAGACGAGCGGCATCTGCAGCAACAGGAGCACACCCTGGCTCACGCGCCTGAAATGCCGGGTCGCGAAACGCCACAGCAGCAGCGAGAGACCCGCGACGAACGCGAGGCAGGCGATGAGCACCCCGATGGCCGTGGGGAAATTCGCGCCGGTTATCAGGTAGAACGGCAGGTAGAACAGCAAGCAAGGCACCACGCCGAAATACACGTAGTAGCGGCCCTCGTAAAAGGCGGTGTCCCACTGGGCCTGCTCGCCGGTGAGCTTGGCCATCTCGTCGCGCGCGCCCTTATCGTACGGGTCGTCCATCTGCACGAGCCATTCCGGCGGCTCGACCTCGAGCGAGAGCTGGCCATCGGCGAAGGCGCGGGCGAGCTCGGCGTACTGCTGGGCGTTGTCACCGCCCACCTCGAAGGTGTTCGCAAACGAGCGCCCATCCCATTGCCCATAGTTGTATGTCGGGGTCGCGACGCCCACCTGGTTCGAGCTGTAGAACATGAACGACGACAGCACGACCATTTCGGCAACGACGACCGCCGCCAGAAGCCGCCGCGTCTCGCGCCGATGGTCGAGCACCTGCCGCTTGTAGACGCTCGAGCGCGGCCGGAACGCATACAGCAGCGCCAAAATGCCGGCGAGCAGCAGGAAGCGGAACCCGTTGAACGCGAAGGGGCAGCATCCGTTCAGCATGATGCGCTCGACCTTCAGGGGAAAGACGACATCCTCGCCCGTCACCGCGACGCGGATGCTGCCGACGTAGCCGCTGGTCTCGAGCTTCACGTAATGGCTGCGTTCGACGTTCGTCGTCACCGCAATCTCGGGGACGCCGGTCGCGTAGTCGTTGTCGTAGAAGTAGCTGGCATGGGCGCTGTCGGTGAACTGGATGGAAACGGGCACCACCTGCGCCGGCTGGCCGTCGGCGAACTCGATGACGATGTTGTCGACCTGCTTGTTCACGTCGTCGAACACCACCGATTTCGCGGCGACCGTGAACAGGAACAGGCCGTCTTCGGTTTGCGGCAACTGCCCGTCCAGCTGGCTTGTCAGGTCGATGGGATCGTTGCCGGCGGTGGTGAAGTAATTCACGTTGAATACGAAAACCTCGGCGAGCAGCGCGATCGCCAATATCGCGGCCACCCGCGCAAGCACATGGCGCGCCCAATCGCGCTGTGCCGTTTCCGTCTTCTGAGTCTGCAACATGCGCGCCATTATAGCGAAATCCCGCGCGGCGGTTCACCGTGCGCCACCGCAACGCCGGGTGCGTGGGAAATTAATGCACAAAGTTCACGCGCGGAAATTCCCGACCTGGGCTTTTGCATGCGGGAAGCTGAAGTTTGCGCATTAATG
>SUUF01000082.1:5613-8770 GCA_015062635.1 Coriobacteriaceae bacterium
AGGGGCAGCCGCCGAAACGACTGCCCCTTTCAACGCGTGCGATGCGTTAATTACGCAATGCCGAGCTTCTCGACCACGTCCGCGAACACGACGTCGGGAGCGCGGTTGCCGTCAACGGTGACGAGCTTGTCCTGGCCCGTGTAGTAGTCGATGAGCGGCGACGTCTGGTTGGAGTAAACCTCCAGGCGGTTGCGCACGGTGGCTTCGTTGTCGTCGTCGCGCTGGTACATCTCGCCGCCGCACGAGGGGCAGACGGCGTCGGCAGCGGTGCCGATATGACCGCAGGCACGGCACTGGCGACGGCTCGTCAGGCGGCCGATGATGACGTCGAAGGGCACGTCGACCAGCAGCGCGGCGTCGAGCGGGCGCTCGAGGTCGGCGAGCATGCCGTCAAGCGCAACCGCCTGGGCCGTGGTGCGCGGAAAACCGTCGAGCATGACGCCCTTCTCGGTATCGGGCTGCTGCATGCGCTCCTTCATGAGGTCGATGATGAGCTCGTCGGGCACGAGGTTGCCGGAATCCATGTAGCCCTTCGCCTTCACGCCGAGCGGCGTCTGGTCTTTCACGGCCTGGCGCAGGATGTCGCCGGTCGAGATGTGGCACAGCGCATACTTCTCGACAATCTTCTCGGCCTGGGTTCCCTTACCGGCGCCCGGAGCGCCCAACAACACGATATTCATTTCGAGTCCTTTCCCTTGAATAGAGTGAATCAATTATAGCGCTCCTCGCCTACCGATTCTGCCGGACGTACCGCATGCTAGCGGCCGACACACCTGACAAACCCCTCCGGTGGATTTGTCAGGTGCATCGGGGCCTATCGACCTGACAAATCCCTCCGGTGAGTTTGTCAAAGAAGAATTCTGCAGGAAACACCTGGGGGCAAGATCGCCTCCGGTGAGCACAAGGGCAGGTGCATATCCGTCAAATTCAAGGGCGAGACGTTGTGCAAGAGGGCGTGACAAACGCCGATTTGTACATATCTTGTACACGGGAAACCAGCCGAGAAAAGAAAAACGCCCCGGTCACAATCGTGACCAGGGCGTTTCGCATTGCGGCGTTTCCTATTTGAAGAAGCCGTCGTAGTTGTGCATCTTCAGCTGGCTTTCCAGCTTGCTCATGGTGTCGAGGCCGACGCCGATCATGATGAGGATCGACGTGCCACCGAACGCCTGGATGAGCTGGTTGCCGGTGAAGTAGAACAGGATGGCCGGGATGACCGCGATGCAGGCCACGTAGATCGAACCCGGAAGGGTGACGCGGCGGATGCAGTTGCGGATGTAGGTGACCGTGTTCGCGCCGGGACGCACACCGGGGATGAACCCGCCCTGACGACGCAGGTTGTCGGCCGTGTCTTCGGGGTTGAACACCATCGAGGTGTAGAAGTAGCAGAAGAACACGATGAGGCCGGCGGTGCACACCCAGTTCAGCGGGCCGGTCGAGAACGCGTTCGCGATCCAGGTGAGCCAGTCTACGTTGAACAGCGCGGCAATCTGCGCCGGGAAGTAGATGAGGCAGGACGCGAAGATGATGGCGATAACGCCAGCAGCGTTCACCTTGAGCGGCAGGTACGTGGTCTGGCCGCCCATGACGCGGCGACCCTGCACGCGCTTCGCGTACGACACCGGAATGCGGCGCTGCGCACGCTCGATGAACACGATGGCCGGGATGCAGGCGACGACGATGACCAGAATGAGCACCGTGATGGCCATGCCCAGGCCGCTATCGGCCGTCGAGGTGAGCGACTGGAAAATCGCCGACGGAACGCGCGCCACGATGGACGTGAAGATGATGAGCGACATGCCGTTGCCAATGCCGCGCTGCGTTATGAGCTCGCCCATCCACATGATGCAGGCGGTGCCGGCGACCAGCGTGAAGACCACCAGAATGTCGGTGAGCAGCGTGGGAACCTCGTCGCTGAAGACGACGCCGTACTGCGGCGACTGGAACAGGAACAGGTAGCCGATGGCGTTGATGAGGCCGAGGCCCAGCGTGATCCAACGGGTGACCTGCGTGATCTTCTTGCGGCCCGGTTCGCCTTCCTTCGCCCAGCGTCCAACGGTGGGGATAACGCTCTGCATCAACTGCATGATGATCGATGCCGTGATGTAGGGCATGATGCCCAGCGAGAACACCGAGAAGTTGGAAAGCGCGCCGCCCGTGAAGAGGTCGAGCATCGTCAGCGACACGTTCGAGTCCTGGAAGGCATCTGCGAACGCGCGGAACGGAATGCCCGGCACCGGCACGAATGCGCCGAAGCGGTAGAGCGCCAGAATCGCGAGCGTGAAGAGGATCTTCTTCCTCAGCTCGGGAACCTTGAACGCATTGACGATGGAATCTAGCAAGGCTCCTCAACCTTTCCGCCAGCAGCCTCGATCTTGGCCTTGGCATTCGCGGAGACCTTGTCGACCTTGACGGTGAGAGCCTTCGTGAGCTCGCCGTCGCCGAGCACCTTCACGAGCTCGGTTTCCTTCTTGATGATGCCCTTGGCCTTCAGGCTGGCACCATCGACAACCTCGCCGGCCTCGTACTTCAGCTCGAGGCGACCGACGTTGACGGCCTTGTACTCCACGCGGTTGATGTTGGTGAAGCCGGGCAGCTTCGGGAGACGACGCGCCAGAGGAGTCTGGCCGCCCTCGAAGCCCTTGGCCTTGCCGCCGCCAGCGCGCGACTTCTGGCCGTTCAGACCACGGCCGGCGGTCTTGCCGGTGCCGGAGCCGTTACCGCGGCCGACACGCTTGCGGGAGTGGCGGGAGCCTTCCGCCGGACGAAGATCCTTGAGTTCCATGTTAAATCCTTCCTTCGCAGGTCGGGGGCCCTTCCCCCGCCGCTGGCCGCTCGCCGCCAGCTGACTATCCAAAACTTGCACCCCCATGGCGCAAGCCGAACTATGATAACTCAAAACCCCAGCATGTGAACTGGCATTCTGTATATCTCCAATGTTTTCGGAAATCACAGCGACACGCGACGTGCTCATGTAGGCACCCGCAACGTGACATGCAACCTCCCGCGAAAGCGTCGATGCCATGCCTGCCGCTTGCCCCGCTGAATCGAGAACTCGCCATCGTGTGGGGTAAAGGTCGGAACACTCTGCACGATTGGTCAATAGGCAGTTGTCCCAGCGTTAGGTTGGAACCTTCTGCGCCATTGTTCGATAGGC
>SUUF01000083.1 GCA_015062635.1 Coriobacteriaceae bacterium
TTCTGGTAGTTCTTCAGGTACTTCTGGAATTTGGAATCGCAGTCGGAATTCGACGGGCGCCAGGTCTTGTGGTCGATGATCTTGCCGCCGTACCCGCCATATGCCTGGTCGATGGTGGCGATGAGCCTGTCGACGGCCTTCAGCTGCTTCGCGGTATAGTTCTGGCCGCCCACATGGCACATCTCGATGCCGATGGAATACGAGTTCATGCCGTACGAGCTGTAGCCCGACCACCACACCCGGCCTTTCAAGTCGTCACCCTTGCCCTTGCCGTTGTTCTTGCCCACGCCGAACTTTTTGTCGTAGTTGCCCGGGCCGCCGAACCCCGCATGATGCAGGATGCGCGACATCTTCGCCGTCTGCACGACCTTGCCGTCGCGGCCGACCACGAAATGCGCTGCCACCGTGCCGCCATTGTCACTCTTCCAGCCATTCACGATGTTCGTCGGGCCCGCATAACTCTCGGTGTCGTGCAACATGATGTAGCGCTGCTGGCCTGCCTTTTTCGTGCCGTGGATGAACGGCTTGTACCACATCGTCTTGATTTCGGAGCTCTCCAGCGGCTTCACGCCATTGAATACCACCTTCTGCTCGCAATAGGGGCTGTACGCCTTCTTGCCATTCGGCTTCAGGTTATAGGCACGCACCTTGATCTTGTACGTATGGTTCACCTCGAGCTTCGGAATCGAGATGAGGGTCTTCTTCGTATTCCTGACGTTCCACGGGTTCTTGCCCTCACGCCAGATCACTTGGAAGCCATCGGCGCCGCCTTTCACCTTCAGGGAAACCATCATCTTGGTCGAGCCCTTTTCGGGCACCTTGAACGACGGCGTTTTCGGCGCGGTGACCTTCACCGGCGCCGAGCCGTCATCCGATTGCTCTGCCGCATTGGCAATGCCGGTTGCCATGAGCGTGCACAGGGCGACGATGGCCGCCATGGCCGCAACGAGCGCGATTCGGTTTGGGAGAACTCGTGCCATGATCTATCCCTTCATCCGCGACGGCTTACATCCCTCGGATTTCGTTGTTGCGGAAATGCGGTCCCAGCGCCTCGACGAACATCTCGGGCACCTCGAGGTGCAGGTTGTGCCCGCCCATCACGGGCTTGGCGTCCAGGCCTTCCTTCACGAAGCGCTCGGCGAGAATGAGATACTTCTCGTCACGGGTGCCGGCGACGTAGAACACGGGGGTCCAGCTGAGGCCCAAGGCGCCCATGGTCTCGTCGGCAAGCGCCATCGTCTGCTGCCCGGCGTTTTCAACGGTAAGCGCCATCGCCTCGGTGTCGTTGGCCAGCCGCTCGGCGCGCACTGCGGCTTTCACCTCGTCGGAAAGGCGCTGCTGCGTCGCGAACAGGGGAAGCCCTTCCCAGTAGTTCACGAAGTCTTCCATGCTCTCTTCGCGCAAGCGCCACGCCCAGTCTGCAGCGCGCTTGGCATACTCGGCGCGCTCGGCTTCGTCGGACGGGCCAATGCCGGCGCTCTCCAGAATCAGGCTCAGCACCACATCGCCATGGCGCAGCGCCACATCGAGTGCAATGCGGCCGCCCATCGAGTATCCCAGCACATGGGCGCGCTTGGCAGGCGTGCGGCCTTCAGGCGTCGCTTCCGCCGCCTGCGGCAACACGATTTCCCGGATGAACGCCGCAATGGCATCCGATTGCGCGGGAATGCTATATGCCTGCGGATCAGCGGGAACGGTCGTCGCACCGTGGCCCACAAGGTCGATGGCATACAGGCAATGGTCGAGCGCCAAGCGCGGAGCCACCGGTTCCCACGTGGCGCCCGTCTGCATGAAACCGTGCAGCAGCACGATGGGGATCTCGCCCGGCTCGCCCCAGCGGCGCACATGATAGATTATGCCGTCGTGCTCGAAATCCAATTCCGCAAACGCCGGCTCGGGAATCTCCTCCACCAGGTCTTGCAACAGGTTGCCATCGGTGTCGAACGCGTATCCCTGCTGGAACTCCTCATAGGTGTCGGGTTCGGCGTTCACCCACGCGCGCCACGCCAGCGCATCGGCGGTCTCGGCTTCGCTGCCGCCCATGCCGCCGGCGGGGTCGACATGATGCCCCACGCCACCGCAGCCGCAGGGGCACACGCCTTCCCAGCCGAGGCCCATCTCCTCGACGTCGAAATCGATGGCCGGGATGCTCTTCTCGATATGCTCGTGCTCGTGATGATGCTCGTGCCCGCATTCGCATTCATGGTCGTGACCATGCTCATGTCCGCAGGTGCATTCGTGATCGTGTTCGCTCATTGGTTCTCCAGTCGTTCGGTTGCGTCGCACCAGTGTACCTCACGATGCCGCCGCATTTACCCTGCATGCGATGGAAAACCCGCCAAGAGCCGCCGGCAGCCCCTACCAATACTCGCCGTAGCGATCCTTCACGCCACGCAAGGGCAGCACGACGTCGATGAAGCTGATGCCGGGCGCGCCAAGCGCCCGTTCGTATGCTTCGCGGAATTCCGCCAACGTCGTGGCCTTTGCATACGGCACGCCGAAGCCTTGGCACACGGGGCCGAAATCGACCTGCTGCGGCGTGAGGAACAGCCGCTCGAAATACGGCTCGTCCGAGGCTTGGGGCAGCATGTCGAAAATCGCGCCGCCCCCGTTGCTCATGCATACGACGACGATGCTCGGACGCACCTGGCCCATGCGTTCCCGCAGCAGCATCTCGCCCTGAAGCGCCAACGCGTTCAGGTCGTGCAGCGTGGTGATGTCACCCACCAGCAGCACCGTCTGCTTGAAGTGCTGGGCCGCACCGAACGCCGTCGAAAGCGTGCCGTCGATGCCGTTCAAGCCGCGATTGCACAGCACCGGCAGCTTGCGGTCGGCTTTCTGCAAGAACGTGTCGAGCGCGCGTACGGCCATGCTGTTGCCGGCAAACAGCAGCGTCCCATCGGGCGTGGCGCCGGGCTGCACGAGCGCCGAGACGAGCGTCGCCTCGTTCAAGGCATCGTCGGCAGCGGCCATCTGAATGCGCGCGGCCGCCGCGTCATTGGCCGCCACCCAAGCCGCCGCGCCCGCTCGCGTGGCTTCAGCCGGCGTGGCCTGCAGCCCCTGCTGCGCCGCCAGCAACGACGACACGAACCCGCCCGGGGTCGTGCGCACGAACACATCGGTCGCGCTCGTGAAGTCGCGGCTTTCGCGCGGGTCGACCACTATCTGCATCGGACGCGTGCGCTCGAACCACTGCGTCAAGCGCTTGGAGACCGGCCACCGGCCGAAGCGGATGACGACATCGGCTTCGGGCGCATCGGGATGCCCCAGGAAGCTGTCGTAGTTGTCGATGACGAGCGGGCCATCCACTTGACGAAGGCCCGAAAGCGGGTCGGCCAGCAGGGGAATCTGGAACGCGTCGGCAAAGCGCAGCAAATTGCTTACGCCCGACGAGCCGGTGGTGCATCGCTCGCCGCACACCGCCACCACACGCCTTCCTTCCAGCAACCGCACGAAATCGCGCGCACGGTTCGGACCCAACGCCAGCCAACCGCCGATACGAGGTTGCAGGTCGCGCTCGGTGGGAGCCGAGCGGCCGATCTCGAACAGCCCCGGTTGGGTGAGGTCGGGCTTCAACGGTTCATCGACCGGGAAGTTCAGATGCACCGGCGCCGCATCGAGCAGCGACCCGCCGCCGGAGCCCAAGCTGCCTTCGGCAACGCCGGCAGCAGCCGCCATGGCCTCGCGCGCGGCCTGCCGGGCAAACGCGATGCTCGCGGCATCGGCCCGCGGTTCGGGCATCTCGCGGAAGTGGCGCACCGCATCGCCGAAGATCTTCAGCTGGTCGCAGGTCTGCGGCGCCCCCAAATCCTGCAAGCGCAACGGCCGGTCGCCCGTGAGCACCACCAACGGCAACCGGCTGCTCTGCGCCTCCATCACGGCGGGCAGGTAGTTCGCGACCGCCGTGCCGCTGGTCGCGATGATGGCCACCGGGCGTCCGCTCGCCTTTGCCAGGCCCAGCGCGAAAAACGCCGCACCGCGCTCATCGATGTCCACGTACAGGTTCAAGGGCGCTGCATGGGCAACCATGGCCAGCGGAGTCGAGCGCGACCCCGGACTCACCACGACATCGCGCAACCCGCAACGGCGCAGCTCATCGAAAAACGCCGATAGGAATAGCGCCGTATGCGCCGGCCGCATTTCCTTATCGCGTGCCGCCGCCTCGTCTGCCCACCATGCCTCTTCCATGCGCTTCCTCTCGACGCGGGTATCCATCTCGTTGCAAAGTTCTGCGCAGCGTAATCCGCGCACCTGTTACTCGGCGGTCTCGCCCCCGTCGAACGCCGACAGAATCGTCTTCAGCTTCATGTCGACTTCCGCGAACTCGTCCGCGGCAACGCTCGCCTCGACGACGCCGCAACCGGCATACAGCCAGCCCATCTCGCCATCGAACACGCCGCTGCGGATGGCCACCGAAAACGCGCCGTCGCCGTTGCCGTCCACGTACCCCACGGCACCGCCGAAGAATCCGCGGTTGTAGGGCTCGATGCGACGCAGCGCCATCATCGCCTCGCCCACGGGCGAACCCGCGAGTGCCGGCGTGGGATGCAACTGGCTTGCGAGGTCGGAAATGCTGCAGCCGTCGAGCACGCATGCCGATACCGGCGTATGCAAGTGCTGCACGTGCCGGAGCGCACGGATGCCCGGCTCATGGGGTATCTCGACGTCATAGCAGTTGCGCGCCATCACCTGGCGCAGGAACTCCACCACATACTCGTGCTCGACGCGATTCTTGGCATCGTTGAGCAGCGCAGCGGCATTGGCGGCACGCTCTTCTTCGTTCGCGCCCGCGGCGATGGTACCCGCCAGGCACATGCTCTCCACGCGGTTGCCGCGCTTGCGCACCAGCAGCTCGGGCGTGCACCCGCAGAAGAACACATCGCCATACCGGTACATGAACACCGTGCCCACGGCATCGCCGTCCACGAGGTTCACCAGCAGGTCTTTCGAGGAAAACGGATGCGCGGCCTGCAGCCGGCGCTGCTGCGAGAGCACCACTTTCTGGATGCGATCAGTCGCGAAGGCGTCTTTGGCTTGCGCCACCTGGCGTTCCCAGGCAACCGGGTCGCCGCCCTCCACCGTGTAGGGCACTGTCACGCGCGAGCGATGCGGTGCCTCTTGGGCATGCCGCACGAAGCGCTCGACGCGCCCCGCATACACCGGGCCCAAGCTGTTCACCTGCAAGAAGCAGCCTCGCTCGTCCTCGATGATCACGATTTCGGGACACATGAAACGCAACCGCGGGAACGTCGAGAACAGCGAATCGGCCGGTGCCGGGTTTTCGGCGTCGAAGCGGTTGAACGAGAACAAGATGGGCGCCACATCCTCGTCGCCCTGGTTCGTGAACTCGAAGTCGCTCATCGACGGGCAGGCGACGCAACGGCCCAGCCCCAGCAGGTGGGTCCCCGTCTCTTTGTCGTAATAGACGAATTGGTCGGTAAAGCCCTTCTGCAAAACGCAGAAGGCGTCGAGCGCGTCGCCCTCGAACCGGCGCGCGCTGGTATATACGCGCGGCATCGCTTAGATTTTGTACATCGAGAGGAACAGGTCTTCGCGCTGCAGCTTGATTTGCACGCCCAACGCCTCGGCATCGCCGTCAAGCCGCTCTTGCACCTCGTTGAAGCCGGCCGTCGCCTCATCGAGGTCGACGATCATCGTCATGCTGAAGATCTCGCCCAGAAGGCTCTGGCGGATGTCGACGATGTTCGCGCCCGACTCGGCGAGCGTCGTGGCCACGCGGGCCACGATGCCGGTGATGTCTTTGCCTAAAACAGAGAGCACGCAACGCATTGCAGGTTCCTTCCTCGATCGCCCGGCAACGCCGGGCTGCTCACCGTGTTAGTCGTTCAATATCAGCGAGAGCGCCTCGCTGCGAGTTGCCTGGTTCGACTCGAAGATACCGCGCACCGCGCTGGTGACGGTCTTGCTGCCCGGCTTCTTCACGCCGCGCATGCTCATGCACAGGTGCTCGGCCTGAATCACCACCATCACGCCCTGCGGCTTCAGCTCGGCGGCAAGCCGGTCGGCCACCTGCATGGTCAGGCGTTCCTGCACCTGCGGCCGCTTCGCATAGGCATCCACCAGGCGCGCGAGCTTCGAGATTCCGCAAATGCGGCCATCCTTCGCCGGGATGTAGGCCACATGCGCCTTGCCGAAAAACGGCACGAGATGATGCTCGCAAATCGAATAGAACGGGATGTCCTTCACCAGCACCATGTCACGCTCGTCCTCGTCGAACATCGTCTCGAAATACTCGGACGGGTCGGCGGTAAGCCCCGCGCAAATCTCCTCGTACATGCGGGCAACACGCGCCGGCGTCTTCAGCAGGCCTTCGCGCTGCGGGTCTTCGCCTATCCCCTCGAGGATAAGCCGCACCCCCTGCTCAATCTTCTCGCGATCCACTCGGTTCCTCCCGTTGTCGACAACGCACCCATTGTACCCGTTATCGGCGGTCTTTACGCCTCGGCCCACCCGGGTGCCATTACTCCCCGTCGTTTCGCCCGTGCGCTAAAACTCGATTCCCAAGGCGACGGGGCAATGATCCGATCCCAGCACCTCGGAATAGATGCTCGCCGAACGCACCTTGTCGGCTATCGAATTGCTCACCAGGAAATAGTCGATGCGCCATCCGGTATTGTTCTCGCGGGCGCGCCCGCGGTAGCTCCACCAGCTGTAGGCACCGGGCAAATCGGGATGCAGCAGGCGGAAGGTGTCGGTGAAGCCCGCATCGAGCAGCTCGGTGAACTTGCCGCGCTCTTCATCGGAAAAACCGGCGTTCCCGCGGTTGGGTCCGGGATTCTTCAAGTCGATCTCGTTGTGCGCCACATTGAAATCGCCGCACATCACCACCGGCTTCGGGTTCGCGGCATGTGGGCCGACGGGCGTCGTTCCCTCCTGCAGCCCCAAGCAGAATTCGCGGAACGCATCATCCCACTGCATGCGATGGTCGATGCGCGCAAGCCCCTGCTGGGCGTTCGGCGTGTACACGTCCACGAACCAAAATGCGGGGAACTCGAGCGCGCATACGCGGCCTTCGGCATCGAGGTATTCGTCGCCGATTCCGTGCAGCACCTGCAACGGCTCCTCGCGCGTGAACACCGCAGTGCCCGAATACCCCTTCTTCTGGGCATAGCTCCAATAGCTGTGGTAGCCCGGGAACTCGATGTCGAGTTGTCCCTCTTGCAGCTTCGTCTCTTGAAGGGCGAAGACATCGGCATTCAGCGTGGCGAAGGTTTCCTCGAACCCCTTGTTCACCGCCGCCCGCAAGCCGTTGACGTTCCACGACACCAACCTCATTCGATTCCCCTCTCTGCGCAAAGCATCCGAAACGGGAAGCGGCCCGAAGGCCGCCCCATTCGCTATTTCTTGTTCTTTGCCTGACCAGCTGCCTTGAACTGCTCCTTGCGGGCATCTTCGGCGGCTTTGTTCGCTTTGCGTCGTTCCTCGCGCTCTTGCTGACGCTTCTCTTTCTCCTCGACGCGCGCATGCACCTTCTGCTCCTGCAGGTTGTAGTCGCGGCGCTGCTTCTCGCGCTTGGCCCTCACGTCCGAACGTTCCTCTTCGCGGGCTTCGCGGCCGTACTTGATGCCGAGCACGCGGCCGATGGGACGCTGCTTGGCGTACGAGATGTAGATGCCGGCGCCGATTGCGATGAACGGCAACGCCCAGAGCACCAAGCTGATGATCTGCGTCTGCTCGGTCTGCTCGTACACCGTGAACGGATACGCCAACGCCAGGAACATCAGGATGAACGAGATGATGACGCAACGGCGGCGCCACACATCCCAGCGGTTGTATTCCGAGCGGAGCTTCTTCTCGCGGGCACGCGGGCCGAGGGTCTTCATTTCCTCCTCGTCAGCCGCCTTGCGCTCCGCGCGGCTCATCTTCTTGCGCTCTGCCTTCTTTTTGGCATCTTCAGTGCCCGTCGTGCTTTCGCCGGCACGCGTCTTCGGGCGAGCGTTAGAGACGGACTTGCGGGACACGCCCTGCTTGTCCTTCTCCATCACGTAACGGTCGTTCAAAGGGTTACGTCGCGACATTCAATTCCTACTTTCAAAGTAATACACCAGCAAAACGGGGATTTTACCACGTCAAGCGCAACATAGCATCAACAAAGGAAAAGCCACACCCAATCAAGCGCCTTCCGAGTTAAAGAAAAGAGAAGGCAGGCTTCCGGGAACGCCAATCATTGGGTGAAGTCCCCTCAACAACGGCAACGCCCCACCCAAACAAGCCCTCCTAAAAGGAAACTCGAGGCGAAGCAGCCCCAGGCGTCTCGTGGAGCGGCCGCGGCATTTTGGGCGGTTTCCCCGCAGGTCGTCCGGTTCGCGCAAACCGCACTGACACCGCAACTTTAGGCGAAGCCCCTTCAAGAACGTCAACGCCCCATCCGAACAAGGCCTCCCCAAAGGAAACTCGAGGCGTGCAGCCCGTCGCAGCGTCTCGTGGAGCGGCGGCGGCTTTTTGGGCGGTTTCCCCGCAGGGCGCGCAGCGGCGTTACAATCGCCAAACGCCAGCGGAGCGCCCGAGGAGCGCCGCCTAAAAAGCCGCCGCCGCTCCACGAGACGCCCCGTCAACGAAACCTACGCCGAGAATTTCCGCCCCGTAATCATTTCATACGCCGTGATGTACTTCTGCGTCGTCTGCGCGATGACGTCTTCGGGCATATGCGGCGGGTTACCGGTGCGGTCCCAATTCGCGTTCAGCCAGTTGCGCACGTACTGCTTGTC
>SUUF01000084.1:0-1963 GCA_015062635.1 Coriobacteriaceae bacterium
CTGTCGCGACGCTTCTGGGTTGTGCGCCGGCGCCAAAAGCCAGGTGGCAGAAAGAACAGAACTGTCGCAACAGATGCGCCGGAGGACCTGTGCCTCATTATCGCGGTTGGCATGCAGGTGGCGTGCCGCTGACGGGATGCGGGGGCGCGTCAGGTACGTCCACACAACGTGGTCGGTCGGCGCACCCGCCCGACCTACCTGCCGGCAGCGCGCCACCGGAAGCCGCTTTGCTACAATGGCGGCATCGAACCCGGCGAAAGGGATGCCCCATGCTCTTCATCGAATACCCGAAATGCTCCACCTGCAAGAAGGCGAAGAAATGGCTCGACGAGCACGGCGTGAGCTATGACGACCGGCATATCGTCGACGACAACCCATCGGCCGATGAGCTGCGCGAGTGGCAACGGACAAGCGGACTCGCGCCGCGTCGTTTCTTCAACACGAGCGGGATGCTCTACCGCGAGATGCAACTGAAAGACCGCCTTCCCGAAATGACGGAAGACGAGATGTTCGAGCTGCTCGCCACGAACGGCATGCTCGTGAAACGTCCGTTGCTCGTGGATGGCGACACCGTGCTCGTAGGCTTCCGCGAAAAGGAATGGGAAGCCGCCCTCGCATAGCGCCCCGCGCTCGCAACACCGCACCACGACAAAGGCAACGCGCCCGAACGCATCGCGCCGGGCGCGTTTGACGGCATTACGCCCGCCAGACAACGGTCTCGCGCTCATATGCAGGATAGCCGCCGCAGGAATGGATGAATCCAAAACGCGAGCCAATGTCCCGCACGCACGACCCATCGGTCATCAGGGCGATTTCACCAAGCACGAGCATCGCACCAGGTGAATCCCTATAGTATTCCCGCTTATATATCAATTCTCGCTATATTTAAAAGTGGTCGCGACACGCATTCTCGAATGTCCAGTCTCCTACAATATATGTAATGCATTACATATATGCAGCGGTTTCATTTCGAGAGAAGGAGTGCAAGGTGAAATTCGAGTTTTCAGGACTGCAGCTCGCCGCAGTGGGCGTCGCCGCTCCCGCGGCCGTGCTTCTCGGGCTCAATCAGTTCAGCAAGAAATACAAGGTTGCGCCTGAGGATACGCCTCCTCGGGGCGCATACCCGGGAGACGACCTGCTCCCGTATCCCGATGACCAGGTGATGGTCTCGAACGTCGCCACCGAGATCGACGCCCCGCCCGAAAAGGTGTGGCCGCTCATCAACCAGCTCGGCCAGAACAAGGCCGGCTTCTACAGCTTCTGGAACTTCGAGCACCTGGCCTCCTTCCGCATCTACAACACCTACGAGCCGCAGGAGCGCTGGCAGGACACGAAGGTGGGCGACTGGGTGTTCTACGGCGACCAGGGCGTGGGCCACGAGATCAAGCTCCACGAACCCGGCAAGTACATCGTGGGCTGCTCGGACACCGGCAACCCGCCCACGCAGCAGGGCGCCGTCGCATGGCTCCCCCATGGCTGCAAGGAATACGGCTGGACCTGGGGGTTCTTCCTGGAGCCGCTCGATGGCGGCAAGCGCACCCGCATGGTGCAACGCAACACCGTGTACGTCGAGGTCGAGAACAAGATCCAGATGGCCATCGTCGTCGGCCTCATCTGGGGATGGTCCTCCGGCGTCATGTCCACCCGCATGGCCGATGTCATCAAGGCCATTGCCGAGGGCAAGAAATTCATCGACTTCTAACCCACCGTCGCGAACAAGGAGAATCTCATGGCAAAGAAAGAACCCGTCCTCGTCATCGACTCGTCGCTGCTCATCGCCCTGGGCTTGGTATGTGCAGGCCTCGCCGGCGTGCGCGCCTTCCTCAATGCGGAATGGGGACGCCATAAGTAAGCGCAAGCGGTAGCTTGCCAGCAAAGAAGGCCCAGCCGGCATCTGCCAGCTGGGCCGTTTCATTGCATCGCGCGCGATGCAACGTTCCCTCGGAGCCTTCGTTGCATGCGC
>SUUF01000084.1:2063-8688 GCA_015062635.1 Coriobacteriaceae bacterium
CGTGAATGGGCAAGACGCCCGTCCCTCGCCGAGACCGGCAAGTCGGACGGCCAAATCGAAGAAACGCGAACTGTGCGGTTATCCCGCGTACAGCCCCACAAGCGTCAGCACGATGGCCGCCCCCGCAAACACCCCGAAGGCGAACAGGCACCCGCGGGTGCTGCACCCGCCGCCGTCATCGGGATCCGGGCCATCGCCGTAATCCGGCCCGTCGCCGTAATAGTAGCGTCCCAGGGCATAATCCCGCCCCTCGAAATCGCCGGGGTCGGTTCCGTAGTTCGAAGGGTCGGGAAATGCCATCGTCGCTCACGCTCCAGCCGCTATTCGGCCACCACGCCGTCGACGAGCACGGGCTTGCCGGCCACGAAGGTGTCGGTCGCCTTGCCCTTCAGGTGGAACCCGATGAAACCGGAATTGTTCGACTTCGAATGGAAACAATCCTCGGTCACGTCCCATTCGATTTCGGGATCGAACACCGTGAGGTCGGCCACGCTGCCCGCGGCGAGCTTCACCTCCGGCAGGTGCACGAGCTTGCGCGGGTTCACGCACATCAGCTCAATCATGCGGTTGTAGTCGATCTTGCCCGGCCCCACGAGGAAGGTCAGGATGCTCGCGAGCGACGTCTCGATGCCGATCATGCCGAACGGCGCGAGCTCGAACTCGCGTTCCTTCTCGTAAGCCGCATGCGGCGCATGGTCGGTCACGATGATATCGACCGTTCCGTCAATGACGCCGGCGATGATGGCCTCGTTGTCGGCCTTCGTGCGCAGCGGCGGGTTCACCTTGTAGTTCGTGTCGTAGCTTTCCTTGATGTAGTCCTCGTTCAGGAACATGTGGTGCGGCGTGACCTCGCACGTCACCTTCGCCCCGCGCGCCTTGCCGGCGCGCACGATGTCGAGCGCGCGCCCCGTGGTGAGATGCTGGATGTGCGTATGGCACCCGGTGAGCTCGCCGATGCGGATGTCGCGGTCGACATGGACCTCCTCGCCTTGGCTCGGCCAGCCGGTGAGCCCGAGCCGCGTCGACACGACGCCTTCGTTCACCTGGCCCTTCCCCACCAAACCGGCATCCTGGCAATGCGACGACACCGGAATGTCGAACTGCACGGCGTAATCCATCACGGTGCGCATCATGCCCGCGTCCTGCACGTTGCAGCCGTCGTCGGTGACCATCACGATGCCGTGGCGCACCATGTCGCCCATTTCGGAAAGCGCCTGGCCCTTGCGGTCCTTCGTGCAGGCGCCCGACGGATGCACGTGCACGAAGCCCGCCTTCGCGGCCGCCTTCTTCACGAGCTCGACGACGTCGGCGTTGTCGGTCTCGGGCGTGGTGTTGGGCATGCTCACGATGTCGGTGAAGCCGCCATAGGCGCTGGCGAGCGTGCCCGTGTACACGTCTTCCTTGTATTCCTGGCCGGGTTCGCGCAGGTGGACATGGCAATCCATGAGGCCGGGAATGAGGATGCGCCCCGAAAGGTCGCGCACCTCGCAGCCTGCCGCGTCGAGGTTCGGGCCGATCTCGGCGATGGTGCCGTCATCGGCGATCTTCACGTCGGCGACGGCGTCGAGCGCCACCTGCGGGTCGATAAGGCGGGCGCCTTTAAGCAGTAATGTCATTTTCGTTCCCTCCCAAAAGCAGGTACAGCACGGACATGCGCACGCACAGGCCCGCATACACTTGATCGAGGATGACCGAACGTTCGGGGTGGTCGGCCATGTAGCTGTCGAGCTCGACGCCGCGGTTGATGGGACCCGGATGGCAGATGATGGCATCGGGCCGCATGAGCGCATCGCGCTCGCGCGTGAGGCCGAAGAGCATGTTGTATTCACGCAGGCTCGGGAACGGCGCGCCCTCGAGGCGCTCCATCTGCACGCGCAGCATGTACACGACGTCGAGCTCGGGCAATGCGGCATCGAGGTCGGCGGTCACGGCATCGGCGCCCAACACGTCGGGACGGGCCGGAAGCAGCGTCTGCGGCGCGATGAGCGTCACGTGGGCGCCGAGGATCTTCAGCGCCGGCACGAGCGATCCGCACACGCGCGAGTGGGCGATGTCGCCGACGATGCCCACGCGCAACCCATCGAAGCCGCCCTTGCGGCGCCAGATGGTGTACAGGTCGAGCAGCGCCTGCGTGGGATGCTGGTGCTTGCCGTCGCCGGCGTCGATGACGCAGGCATCCGTGTACTTCGCCACCTGGTATGGCGCGCCGGCGTGGCTCGAGCGCACGACGTAGCAGTCGACCTTCATCGCGTTGAGCGTGAGGATCGTGTCCTTCAGGCTCTCGCCCTTCACGGTGGAGCTGGTCGAGCCGCCCATGTTCATCGTGTCGCACGAAAGGCGCTTCTCGGCGAGCTCGAACGAGCCACGCGTGCGGGTGGACGGCTCGAAGAACATGTTCACCACGGTGCGGCCGCGCAGGGCGGGAACCTTCTTGATGCGCCGCTCGTTAACCTCCTCGAACATCACGGCCGTCTGCAGTATCTGCATGAAATCGTCGTAGGTGAGGTCGGTCGTGCGCAACAGGTGCTTCTTGGACAGCATCACGCCTCACCGCCTTCCGATGCAGCCGGACGCTTCGGCAGCTTCGGGAATTCCGGAAGCCTCGACGGCATCGCGGGCTTGTTCACCGGCTTGGCGCCCACATGTCCGCCGGGGGCCACATCGTAGATGCGCACGCAGGTCTCGCCGTCGGTTTCCTCGAGCAGCAGGTGAACGGCCTCGGTGTGCGAGCTCGGCACGTTCTTGCCCACGTAATCGGCGCGAATCGGCAGCTCGCGGTGCCCGCGGTCGACCAGCACGGCAAGCTGGACGGTGGCGGGGCGCCCGTAATCCATCACCGCATCGAGCGCGCAGCGAATCGTGCGGCCCGTGTACAGCACGTCGTCGACGAGCACGATGTCGACCCCATCCACCGAGAACGGCAGATGGCTGTTGTGGATATCGGGCGAGAGCGACACGGGCGTGTCGTCGCGGTAGAACGTGATGTCGAGCGAGCCGACGGGGACCTTCACCCCCTCGATCTCCTCGATGCGGCGGGCCAGCCGCCGGGCCAGCACATCGCCGCGGGTGACGATGCCCACGAGCGCGACGTTGTCGGCGCCATGGTTCGCCTCCAGAATCTGATGCGCGATGCGCGTGATGGAACGCTCGACGTCAGCGGCATCCATCACCTGGTTCTTCACCATTGCAGTGTCGGTCATGCACTCCCCTTTCGACGCGGGGGCATGTACAGCGACGGCCCGGTTGCAAAAGAAAAAGCCCTCGCAACCGGACAAAGGCTTCTCGTGCATATGCGCATGCCGCCCCGCTGGGCGCCGCATGCTCGGTATGTTCGCCTTGTCGGTATCTCTGTACCGCCCTTAAAGGACCTGTCGGCATTATAGCGTGCAAACGCGCGCGCCGCGCATTCGCCACCAAACAACCTCAGTCGCCGCGCGGCGGGGATGCAGCCGATTGATAGCGCATAATCGTCTCGCGCACTATCCAATAGAATATACCAATCGATAGCTGCTGGTATTTAATACCATTACCATCGGTTTTCAGGTATAGTTAATCCATTAATTAAGGACGCATAGATTGGAATCGCAATGCCCAACTGCAATCTCATCGTCGACTCCTGCAGCGACATCCCTGTCGAGTTCATACAGAAAGAGGGCATCACCCTCCTCAAGTTCCCCTACTTCTTCGGCGAGCAGGAATTCCGCGACGACCTGTTCCAGGCCACGAGCGCGAAGGAATTCTACGACCGCATGCGCGCCGGCGAGTTCCCCACGACCGCGCAGCTGCCGCTGGTGGAGCTCATCGACACGTTCACGCGCGTGGCGAAAAGCGGCGTGCCGACGGTGTACCTGGCGTTTTCGTCGGGCCTTTCCAAGACCTTCGAGGTCGCCCAGATGGCCGCCGACCAAGTACGGGCCAAGCACCCCGAGATGGAGCTGTACCTGGTCGACTCGCTCACCTGCGCCGCCGGCGAGAGCCTGTTCCTCTACGAGGGCATCCGCCAGTGGGAAGCCGGCCTTTCGGCCAAGGAGCTCGCCGATTGGGCCATGGAAGCACGCTGGAAGGTGAACATGTACTTCACCGTCGACTCGCTCGATTGGCTCGCCCATGGCGGGCGCATGCCGAGCGGCGTGGCCTTCGTGGGCAGCAAGCTCAACCTCAAGCCCATCATGTGCATCGGCAAGGACGGTGCCGTGTCGGTTTCGGGCGCGACGCGCGGCCGCAAGAAGTCGCTCGCGAAACTGCGCGACATCTACGAGGAGAAACATGACCCCGACAGCCCGTACCAGCAGGTGTTCTGCCAGGGCGGCGACTGCATCGAGGAATCGGACGGCGTGCTTGCCGAACTGCGCGCCGCGCACCCCGGCCTCGAGTGCTACGGCGGACAGACCGGTCCCACCATCGGCACCCACGGCGGCCCCGGCGTCGTGCTGCTGGCATTCTGGGGCCCCGACCGCCGCACGATGAAATAGCCCACCCCCCTGCGCCGCCCGCACCCCCGCAACCCGGGAGACTGCGGGCGGCGCGATTCGAGCAGTTATGGTCTTTTCGCATCAGCCACGTATCGCCTGGTAAACAAATTGGAGTCAAAGAACCGCATTACGCGTGCGGCGATGTAGTATGGCGCGAACATGACCATCGACATAAGGATACCCATGCCCACTTGCAACCTCATCATCGATTCCTGCTGCGACCTGCCCTCCGAGCTCGTGGACAAGCCCGGAATCACGCTGCTTGAATTCCCGTATTTCTTCGGCGACACCGAATATGCCGACGACCTGTTCCAGAGCACCACGGCCAAGGAATTCTACGACCGCATGCGCGGCGGCGAGTTCCCCACGACCGCGCAGCTGCCGCTCGCGAAGCTCGTCGACACGTTCACCAAAGTAGCCCAATCCGGGGAACCGGCGGTGTACCTGAGCTTCACCTTGGGGCTTTCGAAGAGCTATGACGTGGCCCTCATGGCGCGCGACCAGGTGAAAGCCGAGTATCCCGACCTCGAGCTCTATATCGTCGACACGCTCTGCGCTCAATCGGCCCAGGGCCTGTTCACCTACGAGGGCATTCGCCAATGGGAATCGGGGCTTTCCGCGCGGGAGCTCGCCGACTGGGCGAATGAAGCCCGCCATTTCGTCAACGTGTATTTCACCGTCGACCAGCTGGAATCGCTCGCCAAGGGCGGCCGCATGCCGAGCTCGATAGCCTACGTGGGCAGCAAGCTCAACTTGAAGCCCATCCTCTACATCGCCGGGGACGGCACGCTCGAGGTGAAGACCGCGATGCGGGGACGCAAGAAGGCGCTTGCGAAGATCCTCTCCATTTACGAGGAGCGCCGCGACATGACCCGGCCGAACCGCACGATCGTCTGCCAAGGCGGCGATTGCGCCGAAGCCGTGGACGCGATGCTCGCCGAGGCCGGCAAGCTCGACCCGGAGGCCACGCTCATCGGCGGGCAGATCGGCCCCACCATCGGAAGCCACATCGGCCCGGGCTCCCTCACCTTCGCCTTCTGGGGCAAAGACCGTCGCCTGGACAAATAGTGCCAACCACCTACGCAAAACCGGGGCGAACCGGGGAATCCCCTTCGGTTCGCCCCGGTTCTTTGCGCCAGGTTGCGGCTGTTCACCGCGCGCACATACGGGAACGGTATACTTCCCGCAAACACCAGCACGGCACCGGCTTCTCCCGGCGCCTTTTTCATAAGGAAGCATATGGAAGACCTGAAAATCGCACTGCTCATCGACGGCGACAACATCTCGGCGAAATACCTCACCAGCATCCTCGACGAGCTCACCGAGGTCGGCGTGGCCGTCATCAAGCGCATCTACGGCGACTGGACGCGTCCCGAGATGCACTCGTGGGGCAAGGAGCTCCTGAACCGCTCCATCACGCCGATGCAGCAGTTCAACAACGTGTCGGGCAAGAACGCCACCGATTCGGCGCTCATCATCGACGCGATGGACATCCTGTACAACAAGGACGTCGACGCCTTCGCCATCGTCAGCAGCGACAGCGACTTCACGCGCCTCGCGAGCCGCCTCGCCGAGTCGGGCAAGACCGTCATCGGCATGGGCGAAGCCAAGACCCCCGACTCCTTCCGCAATGCGTGCACGCGCTTCGTGAGCCTCGAGAACCTGCATTCGAGCCATGGCGAGATTCCCACGAAAAGCGACCTCTCGCAACGCGGCGTGGAACATGTCATCGCGAAGACCATCCGCGACAACGAGAACGCCGGCAAGGTCACGAGCCTGGCCGAGGTGGGCAACCGCCTGCGCAAGAAGTACCCCGACTTCGACGTGCGCACCTTCGGGTACAGCTACCTTTCCACCTTCATCGAGGACATGCCCCGATTCGAGCTCATCCGCGAGAACAGCCAGGTGATGGTCGAGCTCGTCGACCCGAAATCGAAGAAGGACCGCGTGGCGCGCTTCATCGTCGAGCAGCTGCGCGCGAACGACGGCTCGCTCACGATGAACGAGCTTTCCAACCTCGTGTACGAGAACATCCCCGATTTCAAGCTGAAGGACCTCGGGTATTCCCAGTTCTACAAGCTCGTGGCCAGCATCGACGGCATTACCGTGAAGTCGATCGCCCAAAACGAGAAGCGCGCGACGCTCGCGGAATA
>SUUF01000085.1:0-2159 GCA_015062635.1 Coriobacteriaceae bacterium
ACGACGGTCGTGAAGGGCTCGCCGGCCGCATTCGTGATCTCGCCGGCATGCACCCGCTTCGCGAAGGCGGCGATGCGTTCCTGCTGCTCAACGTAGAACGCGCGCTTGTCCACGCCGTCGGCGATAACGGGGTCGCCCAGCTGCCCACGGGTAAGGTGGTGCAGCACCAGGCGCTTCTCGCCGGTGTTTACCATGGCGCCGTTGTAGAGCTCGGCGAACTTGTCGGCCAGCTGCGATTCCTTCGCGAGCGCTTCCAGCTCGCGCAGAATGCCGTCGTCTACCTGCTTGGCGGCGTAGTTATAGGAAAGCCCGCACGCCATGGGGACGGCGTAGTCGCGCACGCGCTGCCCGCCCGGCTCGCCCGTAAGCGCCGAGCGAAGGTCGACCCGCGTGGGGTCCTCCACGAGTGCCTTGTATGAATCCAGTTGGTCGAGATTCTTCCAGTCTGCCATGTTCTTGCCCCCTTCGTGAACGGCCCGCCAAGCAGCTCGCCGCGCCGCCGCTTCGCGAATTCCGCAACAGATTCGCATGTTTACAGCATGTGCTCCATTGTACGGCAGTGCACGCAGGGAATCCAACCCAAATAGGATGCTCGAACAGGGAAAGTTTCCTTGTTCCACTTCATAGGACGCTGGGAACCTGACAAACCCACCGGAGGGGTTTGTCAGGTTCCCAGCGTCCTATGCACCTGACAAACCCCTCCGGTGCGGTTGTCAGGTGCGGTGGGTTTGTCAGGTGGCGCTCACGCATTCCAGCAGATTCGGGACGAACCCCGACGCGCGCACGTATAATCAAACGGATTTGCAAGCAGTGGCTTCACACAGGGAGGAACAAGCATGACCGATAACGAGCTGAAACAGGTGAACATCCCGCTGCCGAAGGGCGCGGTCGAAGAAGGCGTCGAGCTTGACGACGAGCAGCTCGAGCGCATCGCCGGCGGAAAGCTGACCGAGCAAGACGCCGAGCAATACAAGGAGATCATGGAACTGTTCAAGAAGAAGGGCTGGTCGAAGGCGAAGTTCTTAGATGGCTACGACTATCTCCCCCAAGAAGAACAGGCGGATATCGCCGAGCTCGTCGAGAAATACTGGTAAGCCCGCAGCAAACCCGCACGCAAGCCGCCACCGCACAGGTGGCGGCTTTTCTTCTGCCAGGCCATGCCGCGATTCCAAGGGAACTCGCGACGCTTTATTTCGGGATCCTCGATGGGCCCGCCAAGGTTCCGCTATCGCCGGCAGACGTGCGGGCAATCTACGACAAGATCATGGATGGGGAGCTCGACGCCTCGAAAGCACCTGATGGCACGCTATTTCGAGCAGAAGGCGTCGACATTACCGAAGGCGGCGTGCGCGTGCTTCATAGGGGCCTCGAGCCCGAGTCGAGGATAATCGAGGCCATCGAGGCGATGATTTCCCTCGCCCGGTCGGATGAGATTCCAGCCACATATGCGGCAATCGCCTCGCACTACCTTTTCGAATACGCCCATCCGTTCTACGACGGCAACGGAAGAACAGGCCGGTACCTGCTGTCGCTGTTTCTCAGCGAGCCCTTATCCAAGCCCACGGCCCTCTCGCTCTCGCAGACGATTGCCGAAAACCGCAACGACTACTATGCGGCTTTCAGGACCGCCGAGAACCCCCTGAACAAAGGTGAGCTGACGTTCTTCGTTTTCACCTTGCTCGAGCTGGTGAGGAAGGCGCAAGCAAGCGTAATCGAGCGGCTGACACAAAGCGAGGCGATTCTGAGAGAACTCGAAGGCAAGATGCAGAGCATCGTGAGTAGCTTGCACCTCAAGCCACAGGAAGCGCAGGCGACGTTTATCCTCATGCAGTACGAGGCTTTTGGGCTCATGGGCGACGCATCGGTGCACGAGCTTGCAGGGTTCCTCGGCGTCGGTGAGCAAATGGCCCGTAAGCATCTGGCGGAGCTGGAAAAGAAGGGCGTTGTGATCAAGTGGCGCAAGCGGAAACCCTTGACGTTTGCGTTATCAGACGAGTTCAAAGCGCGATTCAATATCGAATCGCCGGATTGGAGAACGTCGGCGGCATTCAACGCGCCCGGCGTGTGACGTTGCCCGCCATACCGACCCACCCGTTATTCTGGCCGCATCATTCCGATTCCGAAGCGCAGCGGGGGTATGCAAAGCAGTGAGGAACGCG
>SUUF01000085.1:2259-8659 GCA_015062635.1 Coriobacteriaceae bacterium
TTACCGCGGCCTGGCGCAATGGGACTCCGAGCGAGGTTTCTTGCTGGGCACGTGCGAATCCGCACAAGATCGTTTCCGGGCGTTGCTCGAATACTTCCGCATCAGCTAAAAGGGGCCAGCGCATTCCGGCGCTGGCCCCTGTGGCATCATGTTCTTTCGGCGTTACAGCTTATACGTCCCGAAACCGGCGATCGCCTTGTCGATGGACGCCTCGCCGTTGGCCACCTGGTAGGCCGCCACGCGGTACTGGATGGTGACGTCATCGGCCAGGCCCACCTCGTGGGTCGGGATGATCCGGCTCGCATCGATGCTGCCGAACGGCGCGTACGTGCCATCGTAAGCAAGGTCGGACGTCGCCGTGAGCAGGCGCTTCGCCTGCGCGATGTCGTTGAGCTCCTGCGGGGTCACCAGGAAGCGCATGAACTCGTTGGCCATATCCAGGTTCGCGCTGTCCTTGTTCACCGCGAACTGCACGGACGGCTTGTCCAGCAGGCACGCGCCGTCATCGGTGAGCGTGAGCGGGTACAGGGCATACGAGAACGGGTTGGCGGTGAACGCCTCGGACTGGCTCTCGCGCTTGGCCGTGCCGGACGCCGTGTCGCCGGAGCACAGCGCCATGGGGATGTCGCCCTCGAAGAAGCGCAGGATCAGCGCGTTGTAACCGTCCTCGAGCTCGTTGCACACGTCGAAGTTGAAGCACCCCTTCTCCACCATGTCGCTCACCTTCTCGAGGGTGGGCCTCATGTACTCACCGGCGGAAGCGTCGAGCGAGTTGAGCTTCTTCACCATCTCGGCGTCCTTGGCGGCATCGCCGTACATGATCTCGCCCACGAGGTTGCCGTACGCGGACGGCACGTTATAAGCCAAGATGGGAGTGGGATACCCGGCCTTGTTGAACGCCTCGCACGCAGCCAGCAGCTCCGTGTAGGTCGTCGGCACGCTGATGCCCTCCTTCTTGAAGAGGTCCTCGTTCACGAGGATGCCCGACGTGCTCGAGAAAATGGGGGCCATGGGGACCTTCCCCGCCTCGTCCTTGCACAGCAAGCTCGGGCGCACGCACGACAGGTCGATGTTCAGCGCCGCGTCAGACAGGTCCTCGGTGTGCTCGAACAGCGCATCGTAGTCGGCGGAATCCAGCATGAAGTCATACGCGAAGAAGATGTCAGGCGCATCGCTAGAGCCCAGGGCCGTGGACACGACGTTGTTGTAGTCGTCGAGCTTGGTGTAGCTCAGCTCCACGTCGGGATAGATTGCGTTGAACTTGTCGAATTCAGCTTCGAGCGCCTCGAAGTTGTCGTAGCTGCCCGCCACGGAAATAGAGCACTTCGTGGCCGTGTCGAGCGAGGGGGCGAAAGCCTCCTGCTGCGCCGCTTGTCCCGATGCGCCGGACGACCCCTGCGACGAACCGCAGGCCACCAACCCAAACGAGGCGAGCGCCGCCAGCGACAACACGAGCAGGCAACGAATAACGGACTTCCTCATAACTTGCCCTCCTTCACCCTTCTTATCTCTTTCAGAACCAGTTTCATGTCGATCGGTTTCGCGATATGGCCATTCATGCCGGCATCCATGCACCGCGCGACGTCCTCGGAAAACGCGTCCGCCGTCGTCGCGATGATCGGAATAGTCGACGCCGCCTCGTCGGGCAGCGCGCGGATGGCCTTCGCGGCCTCGATACCGTTCATGACGGGCATCTGCACGTCCATGAACACGAGGTCGAAGTCCCCCGGCTGCGCCGACGCAACCGCATCCACCGCGACCTGGCCGTTTTCGGCGCGCGTGGCCTGAATGCCGTGCGTGTCGAGCAGCGTGTTGATGATCTCCCAGTTGATGTCGTTGTCCTCGGCCACGAGCACGCGCATGCCCGCGATGTCGGAGTTGTCGTCCTCACGCGCGGCCGGCGTGTCCGCCAGGTGCAGAAGCTCGTTGATGGCACGGTACAACGTGGTCCTGAACAGCGGTTTCGAGATGAACCCATCGGCGCCGGCAGCCTTCGCGCTCTCCTCGATTTCGGACCAATCGTAGGCCGAGATCAGGATGATGGGCACCTCTCCGCCCGTCAGGGCGCGCACGCGGCGCATGACCTCGATGCCGTCCATGCCGGGCATCTTCCAGTCGACGATTATGACGCTGTAGTCGTTGTGCTGGCTATGCCGCGCGCCCACCATCTCGAGCGCCTGCGCGCCCGAAGAGGCGACCTCCACGCGCGCATCGAGCGAGCTCAGCGTGTCCTGGGCGGTCTGCAGCAGCACCTCGTCATCGTCGACGAGCAGCGCATCGACCGATTCCAGCGTCATGTCCTGGGCCTCTTGGTCGGCAATGGGCACGTCCAGCGCCACCGTGAACGTCGTCCCCTCGCCCAGCTTGCTCTCGCAGTCAATCGTGCCGCCCATGAGGTCGACCATCTGCTTGGTGATGGCCAGGCCAAGGCCTGTGCCCTGCACGCTGTTCACACGGCTGTCGGTTTGGCGCGAGAACGACTCGTACATGTGCTCCATGAACTCCTCGCTCATGCCCATGCCCGTGTCGGCCACGCGATAGACCAGGCGCACCGCGCCGGGCAGGTCGCTCGGCAGCTCCTTCAGGTCCACCTTGACGCTGCCGCCCGCCTCCGTGTACTTCAGGGCGTTCGACAGGATGTTGATGAACACCTGGTTGATGCGCAGCTGGTCGGCGTAGAGGAACTCGTGCTCCATGGCGTTGATGTGGAAGTCGAAGTCGATGTTCTTCTCCTTCACCATGGGCTGCGAGATGTTCACGAGGTTCTCGGTGACCTCCACGATGGAGAACATCACCGGCGTGAGCGAGAGCTTGCCGCTTTCCACCTTGGAAATGTCCAGGATGTCGTTGATGAGCGTGAGCAGGTGGTTGCTCGCGAGCCCGATCTTGTGCAGGCTGTCCTTCACGGTGGCCGGGTCGTCGACGTTGCGCTCCGCGATGGTCGTGAGGCCCAGGATCGCGTTCATGGGCGTGCGGATGTCGTGCGACATCGTGGAGAGGAAGTCGCTCTTGGCGCGGTTCGCCGCCTCGGCTTCCTTCGCGGCCTCGTTCAGGCGCACGTTGAACCAGTTCATGAACAGCATGTCGAAGAAGAGCAGGAACAGCAGCGCGCAGGCGACGCCGCCCACCAGCAGCCAGTCGACGGTGCTGCGGTGCAGGTTGCCCGCCTGGATGTAGTTGAGGATGGTCCAGCCTTCGTTCGCGCTGATGGGCGCGTATGCGATCAGGCATTCCTCGGCGCGCGAGTTGGCCATGAAGAACGAGCCGCTCTGCGTGTTCAGGCGCGTCTTCAGGTCTTCGACGCCCGCGAAATCGACCTCGTTGTACGACTTGTAGAACTCGATGAAGTTGTTGTTCTTGTAGTGGTGGCCCTTGATGATGTAGTTGCCGTCGCTGTCGACGAGCGAGACCTCGGCGTCCTTGTAGCGGTCGATGGGAAACACCCATTTATCCTGGAGCTTTTCCGTGGGGATGATGCGCAGCAGGACCGCCTCGCGCTTCTTCGTGGCGTCGCGGGAATCCACGAGGGTGACCTTGTTGCAAAACGCGAGCGACTGGATGCCGCTCGAGGGGTTCGTGTACGAGCGCGAGACGTTGATGGCGCCGTCCTGCTCGTTCAGGTTGTCGAGCTGGATAGGCAGGCCAATCGCCTTGTACGACACGGCGTAGTCATTCTTCGTGCCCGTCTTGGGGCGCGTCGAAAGGCCCGCAAGCGAGTCGTCGTCCGTGAAAACGATATGCGCAGCCGTGTCGGGCGACGCGTGGGACGCCCGGATGAACGCCACCGCCTCGTCGACGGTCATCGCGTTGTTGTTGATGTAGCGCGCCCAGGTGTTGCAGATGATCTGCTCGCTTTCGAGGTAATTGGCCGTCACCTGTTCCATTGTGACGGTCGCGGTCTCGAACTGGGCCACCTCGGCGTCGATGGACTCGTTGGCCGCGCGCTGCGCGTACAGCAAAACGAAGCCAATAATCGCGAGCATCACGGCGACGTTCACCGCAATGATCAAATATCGCTTGTTCGCTGTTTGCATATCGAGCCTTTTCCGTACCGCGCTACCGGCATTATCTCATGCTTCGTGCGATATTGCGGCGGGATTGAATGCGGGATGGCGCACGCCATGCGCTGTTCGGGGCGGGCATGAAAAGTCCTCTGTGCGGCGATCGAATTGCCGATATGCAAAAGAGTGCGTTCGCGCAGAGACATTCATCGACCAAGCGCACCGCACACGAGACACTTCGACGTGGACAGGTAGGCCCACCTGCCGATTTCCTTCCAAAACATTGACAATACGACCCCAATGCATACTATTGTCATTGGGATTTGGGGATGGTTGCAATTATGACAATAGGGACATTTGTAGCCTCCTCGCGTTATCACGTAGCATGTTCGGCAAACGCAAAGAAGGAGGTATTCCGATGGCTGAACAAAACAAGGGAGCTATTTGGCTCAAAACCCTGTGGTATGGCTTTATCGCCGGCATGATTTCAGGCATGGTGAAAATCGGTTGGGAGGTCATCTTCCCGCCGCGCACCCCCGATCGCAACGCCATCAACCCGCCTCAGCATCTGGCGCAGCAGATGGGCCTGCCCGACGACCTGATTTTCTGGACCGTCGAATACGGTGGCCAGCCGGTCATGCCGTTCACCCTGGTGCTCCATTTCGCGTTCGCGATCGTGTTCTCCATCCTGTTCATCTGGCTCATCCAGAAGTTCACGCAGGTCGCGCTGTGGCAGGGCGCCGCATACGGCCTCGTGCTGTGGGTGGTCTGGCACGTCATCCTGATGCCGGTCCTCGGCACGGTTCCCGCACCTTGGGATCAACCCCTGACCGAGCACTTCTCTGAGATATTCGGACATATGATTTGGGGCTGGTCAATTGCGGCTACCTCATACTTCTTAATAGCGAAGCAAAAGGTTGCCGACCTAAAGAATTTCTAAGCCTGCACACGCTTAGCTTCCGGGGCGCGGTTCGGGGTTTCCGGGCCGCGCCCGCTTTTTGTCCCGAATGGCCGCCGGCTGTCACACTATGGCCCCCGGACTGCCTCTCGAATCCCAAGCCTCGCATACCCTCAAGCCCACGCGCGAGAAGCGGTCTGTGTAGCAATCGAATTGACTGTATGCAAAAAAGCGCGTTCGGGGCACCGAAATATGCAGCCACCTCCTCCCAGGCGCTTCAGCGTGTAATCACTTTCGCGAAATCTTGCACCTTTTCGAGGTTATCAGAAGTTTTGGCATGCAAATCCGTCACCCGGCGAAGAGCAGACACCTATCGTGGCTGGTAAATGAGGCCTTCCAAGTCATGCATATTTTGACGGCACCAAAATTCTTCTGATAACCTCGTGATATTGCAAGATTTCGCGAAAGTGATTACACGCACGGCCGATTTCGACTCAAAATGGCACTTGCAACAGGCAAAACCACAATATGTTGTGGCTGCTCGAGCAACAACGAAGCATAACGCCGGATAACACCAAACCATATCTATATGTTGTGTATGATGCGGTTATCCATCGAGCTCAATGCATCATCGGCCGGCAAACCACTCGTCTCGCCAGCAGCGGGCAGGCCGGCATCGCGCGCGCCGCCACCCTCGGGTGATATCATGGGCTTCAGCCGGCAAACCGATATAGGGGTGGGAAATGGCCAAGTCCAAGCTACTCGCGATCCTGTTCGCAACCGCAATCCTGGCAGCATGCATGGGCGGCTGCTCGAGCGAGCAAGACGACACCCCCAGCGCATCGGAAGCCCCCAGCGCCGCCTCCGCTACCAGCGCGCCGGCCAGCTCGACGGCCACCTCGGCCGCGGAAAGCGCAAACAACCCGTCGGCGATAAGCGTGGCCAACTCGATGATCGGGGAATGGACGTGCAGCCTCCTGTTCTACGGCCACGACGAGAACGGCGAGGACGTGACCACCGGGCGCTACGAAGGCGACGGCGTTTTGACGGTCTCGGAGCACGGCTACGAGTTCGAGTTCGCCTACCCGGACGGGCAGGTCGCGCTCTCTTCGCACGGCACGTTCACGACAGGCGTCCAGGCGAGCTACCTCGGCGACACCACCCTCAGCGACTACCCCGTCGCCATGCTTTCCGGCGGCGCCCACGACGGCGAGATCAAGTTCCTTACAGAAGACCACAGCGAGTGGGTCGTGGCCAGCGTCTTCAAGTCGTAAGCGAAGTTGGCACGCGCACGTCGCGCATTCCGGCCGAACTACTCGCCGGTGCGGCTCTCGTAGAGGTCGCGGAACGACTTGCCCTGGTCATCGGGGTTGAGATCCACGTCCTTCGCGTCGTCGCGCCAGTGGCTGTTTGCGGGAAGCATCTGCCAGGCAAGGTTGTGCTGCTCCCATTCGTACGCCATGTCGTCGGCGGTGCGCCACGATTCCCAATCGGCGCCGTA
>SUUF01000086.1:0-4595 GCA_015062635.1 Coriobacteriaceae bacterium
ACCTTCACCTTGATGCCGTCGGCATCGAAGCCGTCTTCGGTAACCGTCACCTGGTCGAACGCGCGGCCATGGACGGAATCGTACTTAAGCAGGTGTGCCATGGTGGCCTTGTCGCCCAGGTCGTTGATGGCGACGATCTCGAGGTCGGGATCCTTCGCCATTGCACGGAACACGAGGCGGCCGATGCGGCCGAATCCGTTGATGCCCACCTTTGTAGTCATGTGTACCCCTTTCATCGGATGCTATAACAAGCCGCCGTCTTGCGGCGGCGGTAATGCACTTTGGTGATTATAGCGCACCTGAGAGCCTGTGGCCGATATTGCTCGATGCGGCCTTGCATCAATCGTGGCCTCACGTTCAACGAGGGCAATGGAGCGCTTACAGCTCCTCGGCCATCTGCTCGATGCGGCGCACGCGATGGTACACCGCCGACTTCGAGAGCGGCGGGTCGGCGAGCTCGCCCAATTCCTTCAGCGAAGCGCTCGGATGCTCGAGCCGCAAGCGCATGAAATCGCGCAGCGCCGGCGGGATGTCGGATGCCGGCTTGTGCGCGAGGATCTTCCGTATCGCCTCGACCTGCCCGATGGCCGCGCCCGCCGCCTTCGCCTGGTTCGCCATATCGGCATTCACCTGGCGGTTGACATCGTTGCGCACGCTCTTTATGACCCGCGCGTTCTCGAGCGCGAGCGCGCATTGATGCGCGCCGACGAGCGCGAGGAAGGCGCTGATCGCCGAGCCGCTCTTCAGGTATACGAGGTAGGCGTTGCGCCGCTGCATCACGCGCGCGTTCACTTCGCGTTCGCGCATGAGGCCGGCGATGTCATCTGCGAGCTCCTCGCTCACCACCGACATCTCGAAGTGGAAGTCGCCTTTCGGGTTCGCGATGAAGCCGCTTCCCATGAACACCCCGCGCAGGTACGCCGCCTGGCAGCAGCGCTTCTCGACGAGGTGCGGGGCGACACCGGCGACGAGTCCCGACTTCCCCACGATTCCCATATCGGCGAGCGCGTCCTGCAGCCCCGGCTGCGTCGGCACGGTGATGAGGTAGTTCGGCGTCTTATGCAGCACGCTTTGCCGCATCGTGAGCTCGGTGCGCAGATGGTACACGGAATGGAGCAAGGTGATGGCGAGCCGCGCAACCTTCGGCATGTCGGTCGCCATCTCGAGGCTGTTGCGGCCCTTGCCGACCAGGAACAACGAGCCCTCGACGCGCATGAGTGCGGCAAGCACCGCCCGGTCGCAGTGCGAGCAGGTGGGGGCCACGCGCGTGAGCTCGTTCTTTACATCTGAGGTGAAAGACATTGCCCGAAAATCTCCTCGAGGACCTGCCGCCAGGCAATGGGGTTGTGCCAAGCGGGGTTCTGCGGATTCGACAGGTTGCGCACATAGGTGCGGGCGCCCTGCGCGCGAATCCAATCGACGTCTTCGATGCCCGCCCGAACCGGGTGCACGGCATAATCCGGCAGCGCATCGATGCGCGCCTGCAGCACCGACACCGGTTTGAGCGAGCCCTCGGAATGCACGACCACGTAGTCGAGCAAGCCTTCCATGCCGTGGTTGAGCAGCGCCTCCACATGGTCTCTCGCGGAAAACCCGCGCGTCTCGCCATCGAGGTCGGAAACGTTGCAGGCGAAGATGACCTTGGCCGATGATTCGCGCAGCGCCTCGATGAATCCCGGCACGAGCAGGTTCGGGATGATCGAGGTGAACAGCGAACCCGGACCAAGCACGACGGCGTCGGCCGCCCTTATGGCGTCGAGCGCCTTGTCATACGGATGGCATCCCTCGGGCGCCACGAGCCACACGCGCCGCAACGGGTATTCGGAATGGCTCGCCATGGCCTGACCCACGAGCATCTTCCCATTCACGTCCATGGCGCTCAGCGCCACGTTGTCAAGCGTCGAGGGGTACACGTCGCCGCGCGCGTTGAGCAGCTCGCCGCAGATGCGCACCGCCTCGGTGAACGAACCGGTTTCATGCTCGAGCGCCGAGAGCATCAGGTTGCCCAGCGTGTGGTTGCGCGCGAATTCGAAACGGTATCGGAAGGCGTGCGTGAAGGGGTCGTTCTGGTCGGCGGCCATCGCGCACAGGCATTTGCGCACGTCGCCCGGCGGGGTCACGTGCGCCTCTTTGCGGATGATGCCGGTCGAGCCGCCATCGTCGGCCATCGACACCACGGCCGAGACGTCCATGTCCATCGAGAGCAGCGTGCGGATGGAAAGGCTCGCGCCGGTTCCGCCGCCGAGCACGACGACTTTCGGCTGCCGGCCCGGGTCGGGCAGCGAATCGAGGTTCGGGCGCCCCTCGATGAAGGCGAATGAGCTCGTGAGCGCCGGGTCGAGCTTGAAGGGTCCGCCGGCCATCAGTCACCGGCCACGGTCGTCGCGAGCGCAAGGTCGCGGTGCGCCACCTGGACGTTGTACCCAAGCGCAGCGAGGATCTCGCCCGTCTTCTCGGCCAGCGCAACGCTGCGGTGCTGGCCACCCGTGCAGCCCACGCCGATGGCGAGCTGCTGCTTTCCTTCCTTCTCGTAACCGCGCATGATCGTCTCGAGCAAATCGCTCCACCGCTGCAGGAACTCGGTGGTCTCGGGCTGCGCCATCACGAAATCGCGCACGGGCGCATCAAGCCCCGTGAGCGTGCGCAGCTCGGGAATGTAGAACGGATTCGGCAGGAAGCGCACGTCGATGACGACATCGGCGTCGACCGGCGCGCCATGCTTGAAGCCGAACGAGAACACCGTGACGGAAAGCCCGTCGGCGAGGTTGCTCTGGCTGAACAGCGAACGCAGCTCCTCGCGCAGCTGCATGGGCTTCAGGTTGCTCGTGTCGATGATGACGTTCGCATGCTCGCGGATTTCCGAGAGCAGGCGCCGCTCGGCGGCGATGCCCTGGCTGATCGTCATGTTCGCGCCGTAATCGCACATCGGATGGCGGCGGCGGCTTGCCTTGTACCGCGCGACGATCGTCTGGTCGCGGGCATCCAGGAAGATGATGCGGTACTTCAGGCCGGCAGCACGCACATGCGCGAGCTCTTCAACCAGCTCGTGGTAGAAGTTCTTGTTGCGTGCGTCGCACACCACGGCCAGGCGGCGGCTCGCCTGCTCCTGTCCGGGAATCGTCGCAAGGCTCACGAGGTTCATCAGCAGGCGCGGCGGCAGGTTGTCGATGCAGAAATAGCCGAAATCCTCGAACGTGTGCATCGCCTCGGTGCGGCCCGCGCCGCTCATGCCCGAGATGATGATCAGGTCCGGCTCCTTCGGCGCATGAACGGGCTGTCCCTCGCCCGTTTGCGCGATCTTCTCTTCTTCTGCCATGCTATGCCTCCAATTCGGCTTCCACGCCCTCGATCTGTGTTTCGCGTTCCTCATTATACCCGCGTAGCATCTCGTAGAGGTCCTCGGCTACGGCATCGGGCACGGTCTTCGACGCCTTTATCTCGTCGAGCGAGGCTTCACGCAAGCGCTTCATGCTGCCGAAATGCTTGAAAAGGGCCTTCTTCCGCTTCGGGCCGATGCCCTCGACCTCGTCGAGGATGCTCGCCGTCATCGCCTTGCCGCGCAGCTCGCGGTGGAAGGTGATGGCGAACCGGTGCGCCTCGTCGCGCACCTGCTTCACGAGATACAGGCTCGCGCTGCCGCTCGGCAACACCACCGGTCCTTCATCCGACCAGGGGACGAACAGCTCCTCGTCGCGTTTCGCGAGGCCGGCGAGCGCGATATCGTCGATACCGAGCTCGTCGAACATGCGCATCGCGGCGGTGAGCTGGGGCTTTCCGCCGTCGAGGATGATGAGGTCGGGTTTGCTGCCGAAGCGCTCATCGGCCATGCGTTCGGGAGCGTAGCGCCGGCCCATCGTCTCGGCCATCATCGCGAAGTCGTTCGCCTCATCGGTTTGCAGGCGCATCTTGAACCGCCGGTACTGCTTCTTGTCGGGACGCCCGTTCGTGAACACGACCATCGACGCCACCGAATGCTTGCCGTGGATGGTCGAGATGTCGAAGCACTCGATGCGCAGGGGCGGCTTGTCCATGGCGAGCGCGCTTTCCAGCTGCAGCAGCGCCTCGTTCACCCGCTTGTCCTCGTAGTTCGTGCGCACCTTGTAGCGCATCAGCGAATGCCGGGCGTTGGTCTCGGCCATGTCGAGCAACTTGAGCTTGTCGCCGCGTTGCGGAAGTGAGAACCGCACCTTGGCGCCATGCACGTTGTCGAGCCGCTCGGTGAGCCACGACTGCATGACCTCGGCATCTTCCGGCAGCTCGCGCACCACGACCTCGCGCGGCACCGAACTCGCCGTCCCGTAGTAGCGCAGCAGGAAATTGTGGAGCAGGTCCTGGTCGGGCACGTCCTTGCCCTTGTTCAAGATGAAATCGACGCTGTTCACCACCGCGCCCTCGCGCACGTTCAAGAGCTGCACGCCGGCGATCGTCTCCTCGCGGTGGATGCCGATGACGTCGGCGTCGAGGTCGTTCTGAATCTCTACATGCTGGTTGGCATCGATGCTCTTGATGATGTCGATGCGCTGCTTCAACCGGCCCGCCTGCTCGAAATCGAGTTCGGCGGCGGCGGCTTGCATCGATTCGGTGAGCTCCTCGAT
>SUUF01000086.1:4695-5127 GCA_015062635.1 Coriobacteriaceae bacterium
GCGATGAACGGATAGGTCTTGTCGTCCTTGAAGTCGGCGTTGAAGAACGGCTTGTACTGGTTGATGAGGTTGCGCTCGAGCACGAGGCTTTCATGCTCGCTTCCTGCGACGACGTAATCGAAGGATTCGATTTGCTCCACGAGCAGCGGAATCTTCACGCGATCGTCCTGGAAGTTCACGTACTGGCGCATGCGGGCGCGCAGCTGCTTGGCCTTGCCCACGTAAATGACCTCGCCAGCGGCATCCTTCCACAAATACACGCCGGGCAATGTGGGAACCTGGTCGAGCTCCCGTTTTATCCTATCGAGCTTCTGCGTATCCATGCGCACAGTATACCCGGCATTCCCGCCGCCCCGTCACGACGGCCCTTAAGCAGCGCCTCTTCCCCATAGTCATCCCCGTGGCCCTTAGCGCTCTAGTTGGAAGGCCGTT
>SUUF01000086.1:5137-8595 GCA_015062635.1 Coriobacteriaceae bacterium
TTTGTATGCGCGCAAGCGCATCCTGAATGGCCTCCCAGCCTCACTGCGATGATCTCGCAGCCTAACTGCGACCTGGCACCACAATCTGAGACTGCATAGCGGCATCATATGCTACTTTGACCATGTCAATTTTGCCATAGATAATCGAAAGGCGGTTTTGCCTCATGCACCATATCCGCTCCCTCATTGCCTGCGCAGCGCTCGCGCTTGCATTAACGCCAGCGGTCTGCCTCGCAGACGAGATTCCAGCAAGCGCCGATGACGCCCTGGCATCGGTTCCGGCAGCAACGAATGCGGCTGAAGCCACGCCCACATCCGATGGAGCCGACGCTCCCCTTGCTGGAGTAGAACCGGTCGCAGGTTCGAATACCACCGCCGAAAGCGCAGACGATGTCGCGACCACCGTCGATGAAACCCCGGCGGCAACTGCAGAGCCGGACGCCGAGGATTCCCCAGAATCCGAAGCCGCACCCGACTCACCAGCGCTCAACGAGGATGCCGAGCTCGACGCAGCTCCCACCCAGGACGAAGTCGCAAACGGACGCGTGGATGCCGTTGCAACCGCCGACACGACATCCCCTGCAGCAACCCCAGAACCCGTGAGCAAGCCCATCGCCGCTGCAACACCCGCGCAGGCTCCTGCCGTTGCCGCCGCCGCTCCGGAAACGGCCCCGACGTCCAAGCAGGCTATGAAGGCAAAACCGAAAGCCCAGGCCGTCGAAACCGCCACTGAGACGAGCTCGTATCTGATCGATAACGCCGTCTACTACATTTCCACCCTGCTGAAGAAAAAGGGCGCTTTTGTCGTGAGCGCCGCCAACACCTCCGGAGCGAACAAGACCAACGTCACGCTCTCGAAGACGAAAACGCAGCTCTCGCAATTCTGGCGCGCCATCGACCGCGGCAACAACATCTACCGTTTCAAGAACTACACGGGCAACTGCTATCTCGCGGTGACCGGCACCGTCAAGCAGCGCGCGAATGTGAACATCGCCAAATCGGGCATCATCGATTGGCAGCTCATCAAGAATTCCGACGGCAGCTTCTCGCTGAAGCCGGTGGCGAAGAAGACCGCCTACCTGAGCGTCGCGAACGCGAAGGCCGTCAAAGGCGCGAACATCCAGCTGTTTACAACAATCGCAAACAAGGGCCAGAAGTTCGCATTCACGCAGAACAAGAAGCTGACCAAGGCGTACAAGGTCGGCAAGACGGTGAAGCCGGGCGCATGCAAGGTCGGCCTCGCCAACACGACGCTGAAGCTCGGCATCGCGAAATCGGCCGTCAACGACAATGCGAAGGCGCGCACGGTTGCGACGTCGAAGCTGTCGTCGCAGGTATTCCAGCTCGCCTATGCGGGCAACGGCCTGTACGAATTCAAGAACGCGAACTCCTTCAAGTCGATCGCCATCGCCAAGAGCTCGAAGAAGGCGGGCGCGAAAGTCGTCCAGCAGGCGTCGACCAAGAGCCTGAACCAGCTGTGGTATCTCGAGACGACTGATGCCGGGCACCGAATCGTGTCAGCATTGAGCGGGCTTGCAATCGACGTCGACGGCCAGAAAGCCGCGAAGGGCAAGAACCTCGTGATGGCGAAGCGCTCGGATGCCGCCACTCAGCAGTTCGCCTTCGAGGATGCGCAGCTCGTCGCCGACGGCGTCTATGCCGTGCAAAGCGCGATGGCCGCGCCGTTCGTCCTGGGCCTGCCGGCCGGCAAGAAAGACAACGGAACGAATGTCCAGCTGAACCGCTCGACCGGCTTTGCGAACGAGATGTTCAAGATCAAGCATCTGGGCGATGGCGTCTACCGCATCGTGAGCAAGAGCGCCAAGAAGAGCCTCGACATCGCCGACGCGTCGAAGAAGAACGGTGCCAACGTGCAAATCGGAACCTCGGCCAACGCCGACGGCCAGAAATGGATCATCGGAATCGGCTCACAGGGCCTGACGTTCAAGTCGGTTTTGAGCGGCAAGTATCTGAACGTCGCGAGCACTCAGGCGAAGAACGGCGCCAACGTGAATCAGCGCAAGGCCTCGGACAGCGCAAGCCAATGCTGGAACCTGATGCCCGAGAACTGGTCGTTCTATGCTGGGGCCTCCGCCGATGCGATGAAGCTCATCGTCAAGGCCGAGACCTATGAGGGATGGCGTTACCAATGGGGCGGCCGCTCGCCGTCGACGAGCTTCGACTGCGCCGGCCTCGTGATGTATTGCTCGAATAAGGCTTGGGGCACGCATTTCGACTTGATGAACACGAACGCCGAGATGCTCTACGGCAAGTGCAAGCACATCAAGGCAAGCGAGGCGAAGCCGGGCGACCTCGTGTTCTATCGCGGAACCTATGGCGGCATCAACTACATCTCGCACGTGGTCATCTACACCGGGCATGGTTACATGTACGGCGCAGGCGATCCCATCGGGTACGCGAGGGTCGATTCCATCAAGAACATGAAGGGCAAGACCGCCACCGCCGTTTACGCGCGCATCAAGCATTAAGCCGGAGGCGCGTCGTTCCTGGGGGGCCGCACCATTCGCGCCCCCACGGCATTCCGAGCGCCCAACAGCGTCATCTCGATGAGCGAAGCGAAGAGAGATCTCCCCCGCCCCAACCATGGATGGTGGCGCGATGCAGCGTGGAACCGTGGCCCAACCTGCCGTGCCAAGCACCCGAGCCTATTCGCCAAAAATACGCCATCGTGAACGGTCCATTCCGGCGAAAACCGTTCATGATGGCAAAATATTGGCTTCCCAGCCTGGGCAATCGTTCACGATGGCGAATTTTTGGCCTCACGATGGCGAATTTTTGGCGAATCCGGTCGTGCGGTTGGCACGGCCGGTATTCGAGGATGCCGAATGCCTTTCGCGTTGCGAACGGATGCAACGAAGGCTGCGAGGTAACGTTACCTCGCGCACGATGTTACGAATGCTATGCGGAAACGTTACATATGCACGATGTTACGAAGGCTGCGATGAAACGTTACATCTGCACGATTATGGCAGAGCAGGGGGTCTGGGGGTGGCCGGAGGATTCCGCAAGTGCGCTAACCGCGCCCGCGAGGCAGGCTGGAGCTACGTTTCCGCCAGCCATGCAGCTTTGCGCGGCTATTTCGCCAAAATATTGCAGGTATGAACTCCGTGCAAAGGCCGAAACGCCAAATACTTGCAGATATGAATTCATACCTGCGATTATTTGGCGTTCGGGGCCCGGTTGACAGTTCATACCTGCAAATATTTGGCGCGAGCACCCAGGGATGCAGTGCATACCTGCGATATTTTGGCGTTTCCTCCCCGTTTTCCTGCACGGAGTTCATACCTGCAAATATTTGGCACGGCCCGGGGGCGGCAGCCCAGGTCGGTACGATGGAGCTATGTTTGCGCTATACAGCCGAATATGCGACATCGGAAGTGTCAATAAATAGACAGTGTGGCGCAAAGCATGTAGAAAACGCCGCACTAAGTTACAAA
>SUUF01000087.1 GCA_015062635.1 Coriobacteriaceae bacterium
GCCCACCATCCAACCCATCAGTGCGGCGGTGGCATCCGTCGACCCGAGCCTCGTCTTGCCGCCGAAATTCCTGTAGGCGCATCCCTCGACGTAATACCGTGAACCGCTTTACCATCGGCATACTCTGCGCGCTCGTGGGCACTTCGTGCTGGGGCTTTTCGGGCGCCTGCGGGCAATTCCTCATTTCCGGATACGACGCGTCGCCGCTGTTCCTCACCACGGTGCGCATGTTGGGGGCCGGCGTCCTGTTCATCACGCTGCTCGTTGCCACGCAGCGCGACAAGCTTGCCGCCGCGTTGCACGAACGGAATACGATGCTCGGGCTACTCGCATTCGGCGGCATCGGCCTCCTGCTTTCGCAACTCACCTACCTCGTATCCATCTCGTATACGAATGCGGGCACGGCAACGGTGCTGCAGAGTTTGGCCATCGTGTTCGTGATGCTGTTCACCTGCGCGACAATGAAACGCCTGCCGCGCCTGGGAGAATTCGCCGCGCTGCTTTGCGCCTTCGCGGCATCCCTGCTCATTGCCACGAAAGGTGACCTCGGCTCGCTGAGCTTGCCAATCGCCGGCCTGGTATGGGGCGTCGTGAATGCGCTCACCGTGGCGTTCTACCTCGTGCAGCCGCGCAAGCTGCTCGAACGTTGGGGAAGCCTGCTCGTTTCCGGCGTGGGCATGGCACTGGGCGGACTCGTTATGCTGGTAATCTGGATCCTCTTCGGAGCCATCGCGCCCGCCCTTGGCCCCGACGCCCTGCGACTCGCCACCGTTCCCGCGTTCGACGCGACGGGCATAGCGGTATTACTCCTGCTCATCGTCGTCGGCAGCTTTGCGGCGTATGCACTCTACATACACGGCGTTTCCATCGTCGGCAGCGTCAACGGCAGCCTGCTGGGTGTGGCTGAACCGGTCTCGGCCATGCTGTTCTCGACGTTCTGGTTGGGAACCGCGTTCCTGTGGGCCGACTGGGCAGGCCTCGTGCTGATGGCAATCACCATCCTGCTGGTCTCGCTATCGGGCAAAAACGCATAGCAGTCAAGAGGAGCCAGCCGTCAGAGCGCGAAGAAAACGCGCCAGTGGCGCGTTTTTAGCGAGGGCAAGTACATCACCTGTGTGGATGGGTTCAACCGGAAAAAGCTGGCGTCCCCGAAAGGGTTCGAACCTTCGGCCTTCTGCTCCTGTGGTGTCATGGTGTAACCATCCATCCGGTTCGTGCCCTATCCCTGCGAAACCATTGTAGGGCATGGGGGCCGATGGTGGCATGGATGGTTTGGGCATGGACGCCATGGTTTGGCCATGGGGCGAGGGCCATGCATGGCCGGAGGTTGCTTGAGTTGCGGCTAAGGATGGGGGCTCGAAATCCTGCCCTACTTCACCCTCACCTTGACCTTCACGGCCTTCCACTTGGAGGCCTTGTAGTTGGCGGTGCCCTTGGCCCTCACCTTCACCGTCAGGACGTAGGTGCCCTTCTTGCAGCGCTTCTTCACGGAGACCTTGCCGTTCTTGGCGACGGCGATCTTCTTGCTGCCCTTGGCCTTCTTGTACGCCACCTTGCCCTTGGCGCCCGAGACCTTGAAGAGCCTCTCGGCCTTCAGGCTCTTGCCGGCCCTCACGGCCACGGCCTTCTTGGACTTGGCCTTCGCGGAAAGCGTGTTGGCCGCCTTCTTGATCTTGTACGTGGCCTTGGCCGTGCCGGTGTAGCCGCCCTTGCCGGTCACGACCACCGTGTAGGCCCCGCCGCCTTGGGGGACTTGACGGCCTTGCCGGCGCCGTCCCTGATGCGCACCTTGTAGTCGGTCCCCGCCGCCAGCGCCTTGCCGCCGACGGTCCTGACCGCCGGCTTCCGGACCTTGCCGTTGTAGGTGAACGATGTCGCCGACAGGGCCACCTTCGCGCCCTCGATGCTGGCGGGCGCCGACGATGCGATGTCGGGCGCGCCGAAGCTGGCGGGCTCGATGTCGGGCTTACCGTGCCCGGAGATGGCGCGCCACTGGGACTCGGAGCCGCCGAAGTCGATCGTGGAGAGCTTGCCACATCCGGAGAAGGCGAAGCCCCCTATGGCGGTCACCGAGGACGGGATGTAGACCCTCGTCAGGCCGGCGCAGTTTTGGAACAGGCAAACGTTTATCTCCTCCAGGCCCTCGGGGAGCGCGACGTCCTTCAGGCCGGTGCCTTTGAACGCATATTGGCCGATCTCGCGCACCGAGGCCGGGATGGCGATGGACCCCAGCTTGGGGCAATCGCCGAAAGCCCAGACGCCTATCGTCTCCAGCTTGCTGCCCCGCGCGAACCCCACCGACGACAGGCTGGTGCAGTCTTCGAACGCAGACATGCCGATGCTCGTCACGGACGCGGGGATCTCGACGGACCCGAGGTCAGAGCAATGGTAGAACGCACGCTCCCCGATGGCCGTGACCGTGCGTCCCTGCACCGTCTCGAGAATCGCGACATCGCCTGAAATCGCGGGATCGCACCAGCTCACGGTCACCCCGCCGCCGACGTCCATGTCGTTCAGCGTGTACTGCACTTTGCCAATCGTGACCACCCCGTCGGCCAGCGCCGTGGCGGCGACCGCCGGGACCAGGGCCAGCGCCACCAGCGCCGCCGCGAGCAACCGGGTCATCATCCTTTTCGTGGCCATCTTGGCACCTCCGTTCCGGGCCGGGAGCAGGCAGCCGCGGGCGCCCACGAGGCGGATTCCGCTGCTTCCATTATACCCGCAGCGGCCACGTCAAATCCGGGGTGGTGACCCATAGTCTAATGCGTGTGCGCCCACGCGCGATATCCTGGCCGCAGCATCCACACCCGACCAGGAAGGAGCGTGCAGCATGGACGCAGAGGACAAGTCATTGGCGGCAGCCGAGTGCATCGACGTGATCGATGGCGCGGTGGAGCTGCTCGAGCGGATCCGCGAGGACGCCATGGGCGACGCTTGCATCGAGGCCAAGGAGATCGCCGTGGTGCAGGAGGCGCTGCGCAGCGTGATCGCAAGGCTCGAGGAGATCCACGACGGGGCGTGACGGCCCGCATGCATGGTCGGACCTTGCAACCTATGGTCATGGTCGCAAGGCCGAACCATTGCGGATGGTTTCAACAGAGGAAGAGCCCCTTTCGGAGCTCGGCCTCGCCGCCTCGACCGAGGCTATGTGGCCGGAGGCTAGTCAGCCCGGGAGACGCTCGGCACGTCCAGGTGGTGCCTGAGGATCCCGCGTCCCTCGGCCACGGCCTGGATGTCGATCTCGTCGGCCCGGAGCGTGACGTCGAGGTCATCCTCGTGGCAGGCCAGGTAGTCGATGGCCGCCGCCTCGAACTCCTCGCGGGTGAAGGTGCGCTCGGGCCAGCATCCGATGTCGGCCGCGCAGGAGATGAAGGCCAGGCCGAACTCGTCTGCCGCGACGATCAGCGGGTACTCGCGGTCGATGTCGGTCTCGCGGATCTCGTAGCCTTTGCGCTCGAGGAAAGTGGTCGCTGCCTGGGCGATCTGCAGAGGTAGTCTGATCCTTCAGGCTTCTGCGAGACTTTGCCTGGCTCACGCCGGTACTTGCGCCTGAGCGTCCGAAGGGCATGGCTTCGCCTGCATCCTGAGCGGCATCATGCCGCGGCAATGCATATGTGGCACCGTTTCCCTTGTCTCCTTATCTCCCCTTGTCTGCTTGCTTCTTCCGGTGCCGTTGTGAGAGGTTGCAGAGGCGCTGAGAAGCAATGAAAAAGGTCAGTCACCATAATAGGTGGCTGACCTGCGTTTATATGGCGTCCCCGAAAGGGTTCGAACCGCCCGAGCGCCCGGGGAATGCGCCGGTGGCGCATTCCCAGCGAGGGCAGCGCGCGTTGAGCGCGCTTGCTGGTCGCACGGGTAACAATTGGGAGAAAGTGGCGTCCCCGAAAGGGTTCGAACCGTTCGAGCGTAAAGAAAACGCGCCAGTGGCGCGTTTTTAGCGAGAAGAAGTACGTTACCTGTCTGGTTGGTTCCAACCGGGAGAAGCTGGCGTCCCCGAAAGGGTTCGAACCTTCGGCCTTCTGCTCCGGAGGCAGACGCTCTATCCAGCTGAGCTACGGGGACGCTTCGACAAGTTCGGCCTAATGGCCGGTGGAGCACCGGGCAACCACCACCAAGACGGCGATGAATAGGATGACGAGCGTGATGAGGATATAGGTACCGTTGCGGTACGGGTCCTTTTTCGGGTTGTACCTCTGCATGCCCCATCCTTTCTTGCTCGGTTGCAGCGCCCGATATCATAACACACTGTCGGTTGCGATACGCTTCCAACGTCAAAAGGTCACGCCGTCGTCGTTTTGCAAACCGCCACAACCATTCACCGGCATCAGCGGATATATCGCACGTTATACAGGTTTCTCCCGCTCACCAGCTTCGCTATACTTGCCAGCGTCCGCACAAGCGGACAACGGGGAGCTCGCGGGATGCGGGCTGAGAGGAAGCGTACGCCCGCTTCGACCCGAGGAACCTGATGCGGGTAATGCCGCCGGAGGGAGCGCACATGGCTTCTACCACCACCGCTATCCAACGCAATCTGTCCACCCCGATGCTCGGACTCATCTGGTTTGGCGCATCGGTCTCGCTCGCCGAGATCCTCACGGGCACGTTCTTCGCGCCGCTGGGCCTGGGCCTGGGCATCGCCGCCATCATCATCGGGCACATCATCGGCTGCGCGCTCTTCTGGCTCGTCTCGCTCGCAAGCGCGCAAACCGGATCTTCCGCCATGCAGGCAGTCGGCCGCTCGTTCGGCCGTATCGGTTCCGGCGCGTTTTCGGCCGCAAACGTCCTGCAACTCGTGGGATGGACCTCGATCATGGTCATGTCGGGCGGCGCCGCCGCCACGTTGCTCGTGCCGGCACTCGGAATGGCGGGGTGGTGCATCATCATCGGCGCCCTCATCGTGCTCTGGATCGCCATCGGCGTGAAGCGCATGGGGCAGGTGCAGTCGGCTGCAGCGGTGTTGTTGTTCGCCCTCACGTTCGTCGTAAGCGCAACCGTGTTCGGGTCTGGCGCACCTATCCCGGGCATGGAAGACGGCAGCCTCTCGTTCGGCGCCGCCGTCGAACTTGCCGCCGCGATGCCGCTTTCGTGGTTGCCGGTTGCCGGCGACTACACGCGCGAGGCGAAAGACCCCGGCAGGGGCACGGCGCTCGCCACCATCGCCTACGGCGTCGGAAGCTGCTGGATGTTCGTCATCGGCTTGGGATGCGCGCTCTATGCCGGCTCCGATGATGTCGCAGCCGTCCTCGCGCAAGCCGGGCTCGGTGTCGTCGGCATCCTCGTGGTCGTGTTCTCCACCGTCACCACCACCTTCCTCGACGCGCAATCGGCCGGCGTTTCCGCAAATGCCATCTGGGAAAAGCTCGACGCCCGCGCGTGCGGCATCGCTGCCGCCGTGCTGGGCACCGTGCTCGCCATCTTCGCCCCCGTGGGCGATTTCGAAGAATTCCTCTACCTCATCGGGTCGGTGTTCGCGCCCATGGCCACCATCGTCGTGGTCGATTACTTCGTCTTGCACCGCGATTGCTCGCACGACAGCATCGATGTCCGCAACGCCGCGCTCTGGGTCGCCGGTTTCATCCTGTACCGGTTCTCGCTCGGCTGGGACATCCCCTGCGGCAACACGCTACCCGTGATGCTCATAATCGCCATTGTCGCGATCGCGCTGGACAAGCTCTTGTCGAATCGGTCGTAACAAGGCCTAGAAAACCACGCGGGCGCATCTATCGCGCCCGCAATGCATAAGAGCCGAAACCGGCCCATTCCCGATATGAGCAAGCACGTTGTCGGGGCTCTCTTCGGCTGCGTCGGGTACACTGGAACCGGTAGGTTTTGCTTCGGCGGAAGGGGAAGCCCATGGTCAAAGCGCACCCGATATCGTCTAAAATCGCGTTGCTCTCATCCTTGATTGCGATGATTCTCGCACTTGCGCTATGCGCTGGCTGCTCGTATGAGTCGTACGAGCTCGGCGAACCGGAAAACACCGGCGATGCAGGCACTTCCTGGACCGTGCTCGTGTACATGTGCGGCTCCGACCTCGAAAGCGAGGCGGGGCTCGCCACCGAGAACCTCATCGAGCTCACCGGCTCCGAACTGGGCGACAACGTGAATTTCGTCATCGAAACCGGCGGCACGTCGAAATGGCGTAACAACGTGATAACCACCGACGAAATCGGACGCTATGTCGCCGAACCCGAGGGCATCGCCTACGTGGGGAGCGCCACCTTCGGATCGATGGGCGACCCGTCTACCCTTGCCGACTTCATCACCTGGGGCGTGAAGAACTACCCCGCCGACCGCACGATGCTCGTGTTCTGGGATCATGGCGGCGGAACGCTTGCGGGCGTGTGCGCCGACGAGCTCTACGTGAACAAGAAGACCGGCGCCACCGACACGCTCACGCTTCCCGAAATGGCGAAGGCGCTGAAGAAGGCCAACCACCACTTCGACCTCGTCGGATTCGACACCTGCCTGATGGCGACGCTCGAGACCGCGCAGACGGTCGAGCCGTGGGCCGACTACCTCGTGGCTTCCGAGGAATCGGAGCCGGGCGGCGGTTGGGCCTACGATTCCTGGCCGGCGTGGCTCGCTAAGTATCCCGGCGTCGAGACGAAGGAGCTCGGCCGCGCCATCTGCGATAGCTACTACTACAAATGCGTGAACTCCTACACCGACGAGATGGCCACCCTCTCGGTGACCGACTTGTCAAAGGTTCCCGCTCTCGCCAAGGCATTCGAAGACGCTTCCGACGAGATCTTCGCCTCGACGAGCGACATGCAGAGCCTGCGCGTCATCGCCCAGGGAGCCAGCCGTGCCGAAAACTATGGCGGTAATACCGACGCGCAAGGCTACACCGACATGGTCGACCTCGGCCACCTGATGAAGAATACCGATTCGGTGCTCTCGCCGCACGCCGGCGCGGTCATCGCCGCGCTCGACGATGCCGTGGTCTATTCGATCAACGGGCGCGACCGCTCGAACGCCCACGGGCTTTCGGTGTTCTACCCGCTCGCCTGGAACAGCGACGTCTACAACATGTACCAAGACATCACGACCGAGATCACCGGCAACTTCTCGTACCTGAAATACCTGGCCGTGAAGAACGGTAACTACAACAAGGTCGACTGGAAGAAACTCGGCGCCGAGACCAAGGCCGAGGAGAAGGTCAAGCCGGTCGAAAAGGGCGATTTCAAGATCAAGTACAAGCAGGGCATCGATTCCGACATGCACCTGCGCCTCACCATCACGAACGACCTCGACGCGGTGGAATCGGTGCGGTTTGCGATGGGCCGCTTCGATCTTGACGACAGCCTCTACCTGCCCTTCGGCGTCGACAACAACATCAACATGGATTGGGATGAGGGCGTCTTCACCGACAACTTCGAGGGCACGTGGATGGCCATCGACGGCAATTTCGTGAATGCGCAGCTGGTGGCCGAAACCGACGATTACACCCTCTATGCCATCCCCATCAAGCTCAACGACAAGCGCACGAACCTCATTGCCGCGTGGCGCTATGACGAGAACCGCTTCGACGTGCTCGGCGCATACGACAGCGTCGACGAGACGAGCGGCCAGGTTCCCAAGAGCATGCGCAAGCTGCAGGAGGGAGACCAGGTGACCTTCCTCTTCACGGCCTATGACCTTGGAAGCGATGACGATGAGGGAATCGAGTTCGACCTCTCGACCATAACCTGGAAAAACGACCTCGTCATGGAAGACACCGACCTGGGCGACGGCGATTACGTGTATTGGTATGAAATCGTGGACATCCTGGGCAACGTCACGCAGACCAAGCCGGTGATCATGCATTACCAGGACGGTTACATCGAGCCGGAAGAGCTGTAGATCGAAGGCAGCTCGCCTTAGCCGAACATGCCGCGGGGCGCCCGACATGGGCGCCCCGTCGTATTACCGGCTTTCGGCTATTCTTGGAACTGCGAGTTGTAGAGCTCGGCGTAGAATCCGCTCTTCGCAAGAAGTTCATCGTGCGTGCCCTGCTCGATGATGTCGCCTTCGTCCATGACCAGGATGAGGTCGGCGTTGCGGATGGTGCTGAGCCGGTGCGCGATGACGAATGACGTGCGGTCGCGCATCAGCTCGTCCATCGCGCGCTGGATGAGTTCCTCGGTACGGGTGTCGACGCTTGACGTGGCCTCGTCGAGGATGAGGATGTCGTGGTCGGCGAGCACGGCGCGCGCGATGGTGAGCAGCTGCTTTTGCCCCTGGCTGATGTTCGTCGCATCCTCGTTGATGCGCGTGTCATACCCGTCGGGCAACGTGCGAATGAACCGGTCGGCAAAAGCGGCCTGCGCTGCTTTGACCACCTGCTCGTCGCTCGCTTCGAGGTCGCCGTAGCGGATGTTCTCCCGGATGCTCGCGGAGTAGAGCCAGGCATCCTGAAGCACCATGCTCATCGACCCGCGCAGGTCCTCGCGCGTGAACTCGCGGATATCGGTTCCGTTGATGCGGATGGCGCCGCCATTCACGTCATAGAAGCGCTCGAGCAGCTTCACCATCGTGGTCTTGCCCGCGCCGGTCGGCCC